>JAOASC010000048.1 GCA_025210295.1 Flavobacteriales bacterium
GGATGTGACTCTCCTGCTTTGATTCCTAATGCTTCTTGGTAAGCGGCCTTTGCTTCTTCTAGTTTATCACTACCAAATAACCCATCTGCTTTTGCGATTAAATCGTTGTATTGTTTCTCCTTTTCTGCTGCTGCCGCTTGGTCTGCTAACTTTTTATCGATTTCGGCGATTCGACTGGTTGGATGTGATTCACCAGCTTTGATTCCTAATGCTTCTTGGTAAGCAGACTTTGCTTCTTCTAATTTATCACTACCAAATAGGCCATCAGCTTTAGCGATTAAATCGTTGTATTGCTTTTCTTTCTCTGCTGCTGCATCCGCTTCTGCCTTAAGTTTTTTAGCCTTTGCTAACTGATCTTTAGGTAGTTGTTCACTCGGTTTTAATTGAGATGCTTCTGTATATTTAGCAATAGCATCATCAAAAGACTTGGCCATTAAAGCTTTTTCACCATCTGCCATTAATTGATTATACTTTTGTTCTGCTTCTAACTGTTTCTGGATGATTCCATCAATCTCTTTTATTTTATCTTTTGGAGCTTGTTCACTCGGCTTTAAATCTGAAGCTTCTTGGTATTGTGTCTTTGCAAAAGCATAATCTTTTTCTGCTAAAGACTTTGCTGCTGCTGCCATTTTCTCATTGTAAATTTTGTCCCTAGCTTGCGCTTCTTTTTGCTTTTCTAAAAAATGTTTTGCTTGTGAAATCTTTTCTTTAACCCCAGCATCGTCTTTTATTGCTAGTGCTTTTTCATAATTGGCTATTGCCTGATCATAATTTTTGGCTGTAACACCTGCATCCCCGTCTCTAACAAACTTTTCAAACTGTTCTTTCTGCTCTTTTTCTTTATTGGCAATCTCTTCCAAAAACCTCGCAATTTCCTTTCCTCTCTTCCCAATATACTTCCGATCGTAATCTAAGCCTCCTGTTGCTGGATCAATGCTTACTTTGGCTACAGGAGAACTTGAAATAATACTATAATCAACATTTTGTTGCGCTTTCAACATCGTAATATCAGCAGGAAAAACAGACAAATCTTCTACATCTTCTGCATAATACCCCGTTTTAGCATCTATACTAATTGATTTTGTAATATAACCTGCTTTAGTATAAGTTACTGTATAGACAAACCCATAATCCAGTTCTAAATCCTGAAACTTACCATTTGAAGATGTGGTTGCTGTTTTAAAAACAGAACCTCCCTTCTTTACGGTCACTTGAACTCCTGCTACTTTTTTGGAAGAAGCATCAACAGCACGCCCTTCCATTATAAAAATAGGATCATCTTGTGCTATAGCGTAATTGAAACTGTTTTCAAATAGAAAAAACATTCCAATTAAAATTAATATTTTATATATTTTATTCACTGTTAACAAACAATTTAACCTACAAATATCGATAATTAATACGAGTTATAAAAATACCTCCTATTAATCATCAAATTATAGTCATTTTTCACCCATTCTAATTCTTTTACACTTCTGAATTAAAAAGGTTCAATCCTTACAAAAAAGTATCCTTTATACTTCAAAAAGAGAAAAAGGTTTTCGTTTTTATTACAACTTTTATTCCATCCAATAAAAAACAAAAAAGATAATCAATACATTTGTATTTAATTTTTGAGATAACATTATAGAAATAAACCAATGAATTTACAACTTTCTGAACAAGAATTAGTACGTAGAGAAAAGCTAGACAAACTAAGAGCTTTAGACATTAATCCGTACCCAGCTGACCTATTTCCTGTAAACCATTTATCGAAAGAGATAAAGGAAAACTATGAAGAGGATAAACAGGTGATTATAGCGGGAAGATTGATGGCTATTAACGTTCAAGGAAAAGCTTCTTTTGCTCAACTACAAGATTCTGCGGGAAGGATTCAAATTTACATCAACCGTGATGTGATATGCGAAGGTGAAGACAAAACGCTTTATAACACCGTATTCAAAAAACTACTTGACTTAGGTGATTTTATTGGAGTTGAGGGTGAATTATTTAAAACGAAAGTAGGAGAAATTAGCGTCCGTGTAAAAAAGTTTACACTGCTCAGCAAATCTCTTAAGCCTCTTCCTCTTCCTAAGACTGACAAGGAAGGAAATGTTTATGACGGTTTCACTGACCCGGAATTAAGATATAGACAACGTTATGCTGATTTAACTGTAAACCCTCATGTTAAAGATGTATTTGTAAAGAGAACTAAACTTTTTACTGCTATGAGAACATTCTTTAACGACGCTGGATATTTTGAGGTTGAAACTCCAATTCTACAGCCTATACCAGGAGGAGCTGCTGCTCGTCCATTTATTACACACCACAATTCATTAGACATTCCTCTTTATATGAGAATTGCCAATGAGCTTTACTTAAAACGCTTAATTGTTGGTGGATTTGATGGTGTTTATGAGTTTTCTAAAAACTTTAGAAATGAGGGAATGGACAGAACCCATAACCCTGAGTTTACTGCGATGGAAATCTATGTCTCTTATAAAGATTACAACTGGATGATGGATTTCACAGAGCGTTTATTGGAACACTGTGCCATTGCAGTAAATGGAACTAGCAAAGCTACTTTTGGAGAACATGAAATTGATTTCAAAGCTCCATACAAGCGCGTTACTATGCGACAAGCTATTATCGACTTTACTGGCTTTGACATCAAAGGTAAAACAGAAGAAGAACTTCGTGCAGCTGCTCAATCAATGGATATTGAAGTTGATGAAACGATGGGAGTTGGAAAATTAATTGATGAGATTTTTGGTGAAAAATGTGAAGGAAATTATATCCAACCTACGTTTATTACAGATTACCCTAAAGAAATGAGTCCTTTGTGTAAAGAACATAGAGATGATCCTTCATTAACTGAGCGTTTTGAGTTAATGGTTTGCGGTAAAGAAATTGCCAACGCCTATTCTGAGTTAAATGATCCTATTGATCAAAGGGAACGATTTGAGGAGCAATTAAAACTCTCCGAAAAAGGAGATGATGAAGCAAGTCAGTTTATCGACAACGACTTTTTGAGAGCTCTTGAATACGGTATGCCTCCAACTTCTGGACTTGGTATTGGAATGGATAGATTAATTATGTTCTTAACGAATAACCCATCTATTCAAGAAGTTTTATTCTTCCCACAGATGCGACCAGAGGTATTTGAGACTAAAAAAACATTGGAATTAAAAGAAAACGAAAAAGTGATTTACGACATCATTGCCAATCGTAAATCGATGGAGCTTAGTGAACTAAAAGACGCTTCAGAACTATCCAACAAGCAATGGGACAAAGGTATTAAAGCCCTTGGAAAGCTTGGAGTAACTAAAGTGACTAAAACAGATGATTCCTTAATTGTTGACTACATTGAGGAATAGTTCTAATCAATAATTAGTATAAAAAAGCACCTTTTTTAAAGGTGCTTTTTTTTATGCTTATACTTAAGCGTTATCGCCTAACTTTTCAATAAACGAAAACCTTTCGATCAAAAAATCTCTTTTTTCTTTAGACAAGCTTATCTCATGACCATCTTCCATACGAACCATTCCCCCTAAAGCTCTTGATATATGGGCTATTTTGTTAAAATTTATAATATAAGATCTATTGATTCTAACGAAACATTCGTCTTTTAAAACCTCTTCTATGAGATTCAGCCTTTTTGATAAATAAAGATCGTCCTTTCCTTTCAAATATATTCGAGTATAAGAACCATCAGCCTTAGCATATAGAATTTCATCCTTTCTAATAAAGTTATATCCTTGAGACACTGGAATGACCAATTTAGAGCTATCTAAACTCCTTTCTTCATGTAAACTTTTAATCGTTTTTATTTGATCTGGAGTAAGCGCTGAACGATTTCTTTTGACAACTTTATTTACAGCTTGAACAAGTCTATCTGCAATGATTGGCTTTAACAAATAATCTATTGCTGAAACTTCAAAGGCCTTGAGCGCATATTCATTATAAGCTGTTGAAAAGATAACAGAAAACGAGGGATTAGGAATAAACTTAAACAAGTCAAATCCTGTATACTCTGGCATTTCTATATCTAAAAAAACCAGTTCTGGATTGAATTCATGAATCACTTTCACCGCTTTTGGAACGGATTCTGCTTCAAGAATTTCATTTTTACCAGAAATAAAATTTTCGAGCAACAACCTCAATGTTTCTCTTGCTCCGGCCTCATCATCAACGATCAATATTTTCATTTCTCTATAGGTATTTCAATAATCACTTTAGTTCCTTCATCCAAATCCACAATTTGAACACGCCCTCTGTTTATAAGAGAAAAACGGTTATAATTTGCACTATTTGCAAAGGATTTATGTACTTTTTCTGGTTCTTTATAAACTCCTGTTTTATAACTTCTCCCAACTCCGTTATCTAAAATTGTTATACACAATAAGTCTCGTTCTTCTACTAAATTAATAATGAGACTTCCTTTTCTATTGTTCAAATGATTAAGTCCATGAATAATGGCATTCTCAACATAAGGCTGAATTATTAGTGGTGGAATCTGAACCTGAAAAATAGAACCAGAAATATGATCAACATTTATTTGATAATCAAACTCACGGATACGTCTTCTCTGTTCAAGTTGTATATACTTTTCACAGATTGCTAATTCTTCTCGAATGGTTATTGATTCTCTTTTGGAGATATCCAAAGTATTTCTAATAAATTCTGCAAACTCACCAATGGCATTACTCGCTTGAATTCTATCTTCTCTCAAAATCATAGATTGAATACTTGTCAATACATTAAAGATGAAATGCGGCTTCATTTGCGCATTAATTTTAGCCATACGTGCATGCACAATTTCATTTTCCATTTGTTGCCTGTTTCGGATAGACTTTATACGCTTTAAAAAATAGAATATAACAAGTAGCAGCGCAAAAAAGGACATTCCCAAATAAAACCACAAGGTTTCATACCAATATGGGCGAATTTCAAAAAAAATCTTTTTATAAACTGGACTACCAACAGGCCTATCGATCCTAATTTTAACCCAATACTTTCCGGAAGACAAACCATTCAACTGCAATTGACTTCGACTTTCTGCCGCCATCCAATCACCTGCGTTAATTTGGTATAAAAAATAGGTTCCTGGACTCAATAATTCATCAAAATGATTGAATCGAACAACAATAGAATGCTCTCCTGAAGTGATAGAATAACTGTCATGTTCTGGCATTAACACTCCATCCACCAACAACTCAAGAGGGAGACTGACTGTTTCAAATATCCGCTGTAATGAAGCAATGGGGATTCTATGAACTCCATTTCTATAGACTACGAATAAATAGTTCTTACTCGCCCTGAAGTCAATCAGCTCTTCATGCTTAAACCTAGAAAAAGCTGTATAAGAATAATGACCTTTATTTGAAAAATAGTGTATGATTCCACTTTCATAGAGAAAAAACCCAAAATTGCTTACTGCTAGACGTTGACACCCCACATTACAATTGACTTTGAATAAATTATCAAATTGATTATTAGCAACGGAATAGGTCCAGACTTCTCCTGATCGAGATAATAAAAACGGTTGGTTTTCATATACTTGAAGATCCGAAAAGTCCTTGTCCTGAATTTCCTCTGGAATTGTGACATTTCCACGAGCAACCAGCTTTCCATTTTGCAACCCTAGGAACTGATCAAAGTCAGCTGAAATCCAAAGAGGGGAAAGATTCTCTTTTAATCTTGTTGAAGCTCCTACAGTATAGGTATTCTGCTTAAGAAAGGAATTCATAGAATCGTAAGCCACTAAAGAACTTGTTGTTAAATCAACTCCATGCCAAGAAGAAAAAAGCACAAGGTCATTCACTTTTATAATACGGTCAGCTTTTGGTGATATAGGCTTTACTTTAGCTAACTTTTCGTCAACAAAAAGTGCATTAGCATTAAGATGGGATACATAAAACTGATCCTCTTCAACGTATAGGGCATTAATTTTTGAATCCACCTTTAATAAAGGTTTCCCAGTTAATTGACTCAAGTTATAAATATCTCCAGACTCTGTCCCAACATAACTCTCTTTACCTTGTTTATCGATGGTAAAAGCAGAGACGATTGATGGTGAAGCATAATATTTTATCTGTACATCAGGTATCACTTTAATACCATCTCCCAACGTCGCCACCCATATTTTTCCTTGTTCATCAACCAATATATCCGAAATCGACTGTTCAGGAAAAAGAACCTCAACCTCTTCTTTGTCTTTAGGGTTAAATATAAGTGCACCAGCATTGCTAGACAACCAGATTCTATCCTCATCTAATACTTTTAAATAATGCATATTGGAAGCTTCAGGAAGGTACTGTTTAAATTTAATTAGATGCCCCCTTTCTGAATAAACACTTCCATTAACAGCCATGTAATGACCAGAAACAGTTGGAGAAACAAGAAAGGGATCTCGGGCATGTGCTTGATATTTTTTCCCCATAATTTTACTTGCAGCATTAAAATAAACCGAATCATCTGTAATTTTATTAACCCCTAAAAACAATGTATCTCCAACTATATGCCCTTCCAACCTCGTACCTTTCTCTTCCCATAAGCTATCCTTTTTTAAACTAGAAACCACATAGCGACGTGTTGCATGATTCGAACTGACATAGATATAATCATGAAAAAAATTGTATGACTGAACAGGATGCGAAAAATCCTCTCTAAGATCCAAATACAATTCAAGCCCATCGTTGGTCACTCTATAAATCTGGTTCCCGAAATTTAAAGTATATAATCCACCATCTGGTCCTACTTGGAATTGTGTATAACTGTTTTTGACAGATTCTTTATCTCTGTACACCGTTGTTTTTCCTTGGTCGATTTTTACAATTCCATTTTCTGTTGCTGCATAAATATAATGATCAAATTCACATAAATTATAAACAGTATTGCTTCCTATTTGCTCATCTTTGTAGGTATAGTGTGATGGATACTGACAATACACCATTCCTCCATAGAATGAAAAGATCAAAAGCAAAATATATGTTCGTAATATCATCAGTATAATTAAGACATCATTTTAGCTATGTTAGCATAGCTAAATGTGGTTGCATACATTTACAATCTCGATGTAAACATGTGCAAATATATTATTATTCAATTAGTTTCTCTCGTCTAACCGGTTGATCAGCCCCCCAAATGAAAGCATTCATGAACTAAAAATTTACTTTGGTAAATTCTTACCTACCCTCCATGAAATATATTATCCACAACATTTTAGCAGGCCTATTTTTGCTAGACAAAACATGTATATATAAATTTTTCGACAACTTATTTTATGAAAAAACACAACGCTTACTTTTTAAAAACTACATTATTAATACTTCTTAGTACTGGAGTATTTGTAACCAATGCTCAAATCTTTGAATGGGCCACATCTTTTGGACAGAACTCAAATGATGGTAGTAAATCTGTTGCAGTTGATGCAGCTGGAAATGTTTATACTACGGGATTCTTTCAAGGAACGGTTGATTTTGACCCTGGTCCTGGAACCTATAACCTTTCTTCCTTTTTAGGTAATGATATTTTTATTCAAAAACTAGATGCTAACGGCAACTTTATTTGGGCAAAAACATTCGGAGGAAGTGGAGAAGATTATGGCACATCCATAACAACTGATGCTTCCGGAAATGTCTATACCACAGGGATTTTCTATAACACCGTAGATTTCGACCCTGGGGCTGGGATATTCGATCTTGACGCCGTTGGAAGTGACGATATTTTCGTTCAAAAACTAGATGCCAATGGTAATTTTCTGTGGGCAGTAGCATTCGGTGGCACCTCAATAGATGCAGGCCAGTCAATCACGTTAGATGCCGCAGGAAACATATACACTACAGGATCTTTTAGAAGTACAGTAGATTTCGATCCTGGAACAGGAACAGATTATATCACTTCAAATGGAAACGAAGATGTTTTTGTACAAAAATTAGATGCCAACGGTAACTTCCTTTGGGCAAAAGCATTTGGTGGTACCGGACCAGAATCTGCTCAATCAATCGCTGTAGATGCTACCGGAAACGCATACACTACTGGACGTTTTGTTGGCACTGTAGATTTTGACCCTGGAGCTGCGAATTATGAAATTACCACTTCAAACAATAGAGATATATTTGTTCATAAACTAGATTCTTCTGGAAACTTCTTGTGGGCGAAAACATTTGGAAGCGCACCTATTAATGATGTTGGAGAGTCTGTAGTCGTTGATGCTTCTGGAAATATATATGCTACTGGGAACTTTCAAGGAACAGTTGATTTTGACTCAGGCTCAGGAACATTCAATCTTACTTCTAATGGAAGTAGAGATGCTTTTGTTCTGAAATTGGATCCGTCTGGAAATTTCCTATGGGCCAAAACTTTAGGTGGAAGCTCCAATGACTATGGGCACTCCTTAGCGGTTGATGTTTCTGGAAACATCTATACGTTCGGCCTCTTTGAAGGAACGTCAGATTTTGATCCAGGAACAGGAACATACAACCTTACCAGTACCGGGTTTACTGATATTTTCGTCCAAAAGATGAATCCATCTGGAAACTTTCAATGGGCAGTATCTTTAGGAGGAAATCTTTATGATATAGCACAGTCTATTGATGTAGACCTTTCGGGAAATATGTATATAACTGGCTATTTTGAAGGAACACCGGATTTTGATCCAGGAACGGGAACCTTTAACCTTTCTTCCAATGGAGGTCGAGACGTATTTGTACAGAAAATGAGTCAATGTTCAAGTATGGGAATAGATACGCAAGTTGCATGCGGAACATACACATGGATTGATGGGAACACCTACACTTCATCTAACAACACTGCAACAGATACATTAATCAATGCAGCAGGGTGTGATTCAGTTGTCACATTGAATTTAACCATCAATACTGTTTCTGACATTACTACAACTACAAGTGGATTAACTATAACAGCAAACAATGCGAATGCAACTTATCAATGGATAGATTGTTCTGACAATTCAGAAATTATTGGCGAAACAGGGCAATCTTTTACGAGTTCTGTTAATGGCAATTATGCAGTAATTATAACTGAGGGAAACTGTTCTGACACTTCTGACTGTGTTTCCATTTACACTAATGGTATTGATCATCTAGCTAAAACTTCACTTTCGGTATTCCCCAACCCTTCTTCTGGTGTCTATGAGGTTAATGGAACTGCAAATGAAAACGCAACTGTTTATATCTACGATATGAATGGAAAGTTAGTTCAATCGTTTGAAACAGTACTGAAAACATTCACAGTGGATTTGACAACTATGGAAAATGGCATTTACCAACTGGTATATACCAGCAACTCCTCCATTTCTAGAATGCAACTTTTGAAAAGATAAAACACCCCCTCCCCTATAAAAAGCACGATATCAATCGTGCTTTTTTTATAAGTTATTGGTTTTTATTTCTGTATAAGTCGTACTACTCTCCCTATTCATAGATACGCTTTTTCTTTCGTGCAATGAAATACAAGAGTGTATCTATGAATAAATTTAATCCAAATATAAAAACACAAATCACCAACAGTGTTTTTTCGTTATTATTATACAACAACGGTATAATTAACACGCAGATTAATGTTACAAAGTGGATCAAAAATGATGAACGCACATGGGATTTTGTAATCTTAAGTAATTTATGATGAATATGATTATTGTCTGCATCAAATGGTTTTCTCCCATCGTATAGACGCACTACTACCACTCTTAATAAATCCAATACTGGCACTAACAACATCCCTAAAACAAGATTGATATTGAGCACTTGATGCGCTGATTCTAGCCCAAATACTTTTAAACTAAAAATTGCCATTGCACCTCCTAACACTAGAGAGCCTGAGTCTCCCATAAAAATATCTGCTTTCTTTTTAAAGTTATGTAATAAGAAACCAACAATTGCACTGGCTAAAACAAAACTCATCGTAGCATATTCGTACTCTCCATTATAGCTAAACAAAACTCCAAAAACGGCTGCATTTAACGCCACAACACCTCCAGCCAATCCATTAATCCCATCTATAAGGTTAAATGCATTGATTATTCCAACGGTAAACAATACTGTTATTATAAAGCTAAAGACTTCAGGAAGTTCAGTTAGACCAAAGATTCCATGTACGTTATCTATTTTAAAGTCAAAATAATATAATGTAATTCCTATACCTATCTGAAGCACTAAACGTAACATTGCACTCAAATCTAGCATATCGTCTATTGTACCTATAACCAGTAGAATAAATAATAAAATAAAAATTAGAAATAACTCTGGTTCTCCTCTTAGAAAGTAAGCTGGGAGACCTCCTAGAAAAATACCTATACCTCCCATGGTAGGAGTTGGAGCTTCATGAATCTTCCTTTCGTTAGGTTTGTCCATGAAACGGTATATTTTTAGCAACCTGATTACACCCAAAATAGATAAATAACTCACCACCGCTCCTATTATCGACAGGATAAACATATCAATATAATGAGCTTCAAAAATATTTGACATTAAAAAGCTCATGACTATTTATAATAAGGTTTCGTATTCTTTAAGTGTGACAACCCTTGGTTTCTCAGTTCATTGCTATCAACATGTGATATTTTAGCCTGAATGTGTTGCTTTTTATACTTAAAGTCAAAGGAATAAATTAAATTTTTATATTTTTTGGCTATACTTTTCCAAGAGTACCTGCGTGTCGCTATTTCGGACATCACCGCTCTCTGTTTATTCAATTCAGCTAAAGAGGTATTTTCCATTAATTGTTGTAAATCTTCAGCTTTTTTAAAGTAAAGGCACTTATCTTCTGTTGTTGCACGATTATAAGACACATCAAAAGCTACAATTGGCAAAGCCAATGACATTGCCTCTACTAAAGAAGGGTTGGTTCCTCCAGCACTGTGTCCATGCACATAAACGGCACAATTTCCTCGTAATAAATCTAACGTTCTTTGTTCATATATAGGATCTAACAAGATGATATTCTCAAACTGACTGTATTTCTCCTTTAGCTCTATACCATATTCGCTATTCTTCCAATTCCCAATCACAACGAGTGTTTGTTTTAACTTTGAAAAGGCTTCTAACACAACATGAATATTGTTTTCTGGTTCTATTCTAGCAACCTTAAAAGCGTAATTTTTGATTAGAAAAGGATATTTTACCCGATCTTTATAAGTAATATCTACTTTTTCGGTATGATCTCCACCATATTCAATCAAATTACTTAATGTTTTATAATTAATCGAAGTGTATCTTTTTATTGATAAATTATCCGTAATATCTCCATGCGAAAACTTTACTGCTATACGTTCTGAGAATTTTAAAAACAGCTTCGCAAATTTTCCCCACTTATTTCTCCTCCATTCTAACCCATCTATATTGATGATAATTTTTTTACGTGTAAAAATTCTTAGAAAAGGAATCAGCAAACCTCCTGAGACTCCTAAAATTAATAAAGTATCTGCCACAAACAAGGCATGAAGCATAGACACCATATCGTAGATAATACTTTGAACTCCATTGGCTTCGAACGGCAAATACACCAAATCTGCACCATGCAGACTGTCTATTCGTTCTTCTTTGGTATAACTCTTTTTACTGCAATACACAGTAAACTCAAATTCATCTTGAAGCTCTTTTGTTAAAAAATGTGCTAAGGTCTCAAAACCTCCATATTTTGAAGGGATACCTACTGTTCCGATTATTGCTACTCTTTTCATGATGGGGCGTTTTTTTCTACACTAATCCTACTACCTAAATCACGCCAAACTCCTCAATCCACTCTAAAACAACCACTTATAAAACGCCCCACCAATCCAAGAATCCCAAAACAAAACTATTTTTCCCTTTTTGGGAAGCTGACTCATAATATACCTACCAAAAAAGCATTCCAATTTTTATTAAAAACTTCACTTGTGAACTTCTGATAAAATCTATTTTTTGCTTTTTCCCCTAGGTCTACAACCTCTTGTGGTGACTTAATTAACTTTCTTAAACTCGCAACAAAACCAGAGACATCGTGCGGTTTGATTAACATCCCTGTTTTATCTAAAGCCTCTTTTGCTCCACCATGAGAAGTTGCGATTACTGCCTTACCTACAGACATTGCCTCTAACACTGTTGTTGGAAAAGGGTCTTTCATTATAGATGGCACCAAACAAACATCAGCTTTCATCATCTCTTGGCTGATATCATCAACAAAGGGGACAAAAGAACAATAGCCTAGCACCCCTTCTTTTTCCAACTCTCTTTTTAATTCTTCTAGTTTGTTCTCTTGCCCCTTAACAGGACTCCCAACAATAGTAAAGTGCGTTTTCTCTAATTCTAAATCACTCAATTTTGCAATAGTTTCAGCTAAAAACCATTGCCCTTTTTCGGGTTTTATACGTCCAAATAAATAAAAATTTAAAACGTCACTCTCTTCTGTTCGTTCTTTTAATTCTAATGGTTTAATCCCATTGTACAACACTTCTGCCTTTGCTCCTATACTGGCATCATATCTTTTTAAACCATTTAACACAGCATTAGACACACAGACAACTCTATCGGCATACTTTCGAGAAAGTTTTGCAGTGACCTTTCCAATTAACTTAGGGGAATCGATGATCTCGTGCACATGTACAAATCGTTTAATTTTCAACCATTTTAACTGTGGTAAAATCAAAGAACATGAAAGGGTATTCACATAAGCTAAATCGAATTGATGTTTTTTATGTTCTCGCTTTAGGAAACGATAAAACTTCAACCAATAATACCCAAACTTAAACACACCAGTTGGGGTAAAAATTGCCCGATAAATCACTGGCATCTTTAAATTCACTACCACCTCAACATTGGTCACATTTTGATAGATATAATCGACCAATGGCCCTTGAGAAAAAAGATAAACGACTTTTTTTACATGATCTGGCGTTGCTTGTAAAGCTGCCACCATTATTCTATCTGCTCCATACAATTCGGAGCTTGGATGAAATATTGCAAGAGTTTTCATAATCTAGTGTGCTATAGGGTTAGTGATGGGTGCAACCATTTCGTTCGGCAAACACTCATTGTATATTGTTGTAATCGCTTTTATTTTTTTACTCCAGGTAAAACTTTCTTTAAATGTAAAACTTGAGTTTATGCTCAATCTTAAACGTTGGCCTGGGCTATCAAAAAGCATTTTGATAGCCTCTGAAAATTCGTCCACTGCTTTTTGATAAGTAGAATAAGGAATTTTTATTCCTGCTTCTTTTTGCAATTCACCTGGCCCCACATTATCGAATGTTAAAACTGGCAAACCATAACTCATAGCCTCAGGAACAACCATACCTGCTCCTTCATGCGACGGAAATAGGAAGAGGTCACTTTGAGAATAAATTTCATGCATTTCTGACTTATCCACCCAAGCTACAAACTCTACATATTTCTCTACACCTAAATCTTCTGCCATATTTTTTAAAAAGTCTGTAAACTGACCTTTTCCCAATAACTTTAAACGCACCTCATCTTTTTGATCTTCAGGGAGTGTTCCTACGAATTTGGCAAAAGCTTTTATTGCGATATCAAATCCTTTCATCTCCACAAATCGACCTACAGACAATATTGTAAATTTCCCTTTTTGCTTTTCATTAGGCTTTACAGGCTCAGAGGCTACTGCTGGAATAATTTCAACTTTATCAGCATGAGCCCTCATCACTTTCTGCACAGAACTATTGATCCCTATAATTTTAGCAGACTTGTAAACACTCAAACGATAGAAAGGATCTAAGTTTCGCATCATCCATTTGACACTGTAGTACAAACGATCTTTTAAGAATGCTTTACGACCATATATTGGCAACAGGAATTCCTTGGGAACTTTTGGATGGTGACCTATTGGCCCCCATATCGTTGGTTTACCAAACACCCATAAAAAAGTTGGATGGCTATCGCTATGAAAGTTTAAATTATGAGCCAAATCAAATTTTAACTTATGCTTAGCAATAAAGAAAGTAATAAAGAACTGCCATAAATAGAAATATAACACATACCCTCTCTCTCCTATTTTCTTTTTCCAAAACATCGCCCAATTAGGCAAATCAAAATAATAAAAAGCCATATTATTATGAATTGGATCGGGAAACTCTTGGAGATACCGTTCTACATGCTCTCGATTGTTTTTTCTTGTAATGACAATTGTCTTAAAGTCTTTGGATACTCCTTTTGCAATATTCCACCCTGTTCCATCTTCAGATCCTTTGTAGGGGTTTATTGCATACGCTGTGATTAATACTGTTTTCATAAGGCAACATTTTTAAGAAACTTTTCTAAAAGTTGACTCAACAGCATTCATGGTATCCTTGAAATCATGATTCTGAATCGCCACATACATCCCTTTAGTTTGCCGTTTATTAAACCCATCAAACAACTCCTGATAACGCGATGTTAACACATCAATATCCTGTGCTTTTAACTCTTGCTTTCTTTTGAGAATAACTTCTGAATCTGCATACAAGAAGAAATTTAAATCGGGCTTCCATACTAATGCATACAAACTTTTAACAAACTTACGGTTCAAGACTATATTTGAACGTTTAGCGTCATTGATAAAGTCGAAATAATAACGATCATACAAGACGACCTTTCCTCTTAAAACATACTTAAAATAAATATAGAACTGTCCTATTATATAGTCTGTAAAATAATACCCAAACCTCAATAAAGAGGAGATGATATTTTTATTTTTCCCTTGTCTAGGAAGCTTTATTCCCGCCTCTTTTTCGGCTTTTTCTTTTCCATGTTTAACCGCACTCAATATTGGTAACAAACCTGGTCTATGCCTCACTAGCACGACATCTTTCCTATACTTTTCTTCTATTAGCTTTTTGAAATTACTAATCACCGTTGTTTTGCCTGCTCCATCAACACCACTAAATGTAATAATCATCCCCTTATTCAGCTTCAAATCTCTAATGGTATCCAACAAGTAGTTATAATTATTTTTGAGTCTATTCCACCCTCTATTTTCATCTCTATCAATTAATTCCTGCATCAATTGCTGTCTAAATTCAGAAGAATAGTTGAATAAGCTTTTAAATGTCTTGGCCTTTAATCCATACTTATTGTTTAAATAATGTAAAATGGTATCTTGCTCTGGATGTGTAATTTTTTGATTATAAAAATCTTGATACTTCTGAGGAGTATCTGCTCCGTTTAAAGTGTAAAACAAAAAGCTATATTCAAAATCGTTTTTTAAGCTTGGCTTATACACATTCCCTCCAGTTCTTCTTCTATTTTTGAACATTAGTGAGGACGCAAACATATCTAATGTTTTACGTTTAAACTGATGTATTAGATCAATACTCAAGAATGTTCCATCTCTGAAAAACAATTGAATAATCGTCATAAAAGATTTCTCTTTTACGATTGACTTTATCACCAATGGATGTTTAACTGAGAAGCTTTTGATATTATTTACATCTCCCTTTAAGACGGCGATATCTAAATCGGATGATTCTGAGATTTTAGTCCATTCTTCCTCTACCATTTTTAACATGGCGTAAGGTGTTTTTTCCAAACGATTTCCTAATTCTAATATAAATTCTTCTCTACAATTAATTGACTGCTTCATTTCTTTATTTCTATTAAGGTACAACAATGCTTCTTCCCACATTCTAAACTGCCATTGGTTTTGCAGGCTATGTGTTCCTTGTTTTAAATAAAGCGCCTCGTAATAACTTACAACTCCTAACAAATAGAGTTTTAGAGCGACATCAGTATCTATATTTAGCTTATTTATTTGCTTTTGTAGTGTGGGGTTAGACAAGCTTTTTTCTATTTTATTTAAAATAACGCTTAAGGCTATTTTTTCGACTAATATTCCTGTTTGAAAATGAAAATGAAATAGATCGAATAATGGCGAGAAGTTTTTCCTAGCTAGCTCCCAATCATAAACATATAATTCACTTTCATTTACAAACATATTCCAAGGTGTAAAGTCTCCATGAGCCATACTGGTTACGATTTCGTCTTCTGGATTTAACTGCTCCATCACTCCTTTTAGTAACCGAACCATTCTTTCATGCCTTGGCGTTTTTGCGTGCGCCTCTATAAAGGCTACATTATTTTTACCATTCTGATATACGCTACATGCTTCTATAGACTTTGACTCAGCAGTCTTAACCAACAACTCATTTAAGGCTTCAAAATGCGGCTTCAATAAATCATTTGAACGTGTTTTATTCTTTAATTCCTCATTTGTTGTCACACACTCGTTAAGGTTACTTACAGAAAACACCTGAGGTATTTTAAACGTCTTAAACTTCCCTTTGATTTGTTGAAGCACTTCTGTTTCCTTAGCTATCAACTTCTGACTAGTTTTTGCTATAGGAATTTTAATAAAATGTGTCGACTGCCCTTTAGTACTTAATTCGATTAATGCTGTTCGGTTTAGTCCAGCTGTTCCTGTAAAAATTGAATACGTTTTATGGGCTAACAACGCATAGTCTTTGTTGGGTTTTAACTCTTTTTTATGTAAAATGGTAAATTTAGATTTTGCTACCAAGCTTCCCATTCCTAAAAAAAACGCCGTACGAATCGATTGGCTCATTAACTTAGCCTTTAACGTTGAGGCATTGTAAAAATTCAAGAATGATGCACTTTTATTTTCTTTGGGGTATACCCAACGCATTGATCCATCATTATTAGCAATGTACGAAAATGTAGTTTTCTTAAAATTTGGATTGGTATTTTGGTTTTCAAAATCAAATATATAATCGAACTCTGTTAAGTCCATATTTTTATATCCTACTATTTCTCCTGCCAAATTGACTAAAACTAGTGGCGCTTTTTCATTCGTCTTTTTTAGATCAAAAGCAATATCACTTTCTAATTTAAGGTATGGATCAAAAACAAATAGTTGGTATTCTTCTCCTATGAGTGTTTTGAGAAGAATATCTAAATCTGATAATCTTAGATTTTCTTTCATATTTTTGGGGGTTGGGGTTCATATTTATACTATTCATTATAGTGCCAAAGTCGATTTACAAAACGTAAAGCACTGACCTACAAATAAATAAACAGAAGAGTCAAATCATCCTATTACCATAACTTTCCCATAATGGGACGGTTATTCCGAATTCTGCACTCGGCTTACCAACTTATGGGTTGATTTTTTAAAAATAGCATACCTTACTTTTTCTTGAAAAGTCCAATTTGTTCTTATTTCAATCACAAATAACATGATCAAAAATTGGTAAAAAAGGATTCCATAATTGGTCTCACCAAAAATTCCAAACTCGGTAATAGAGTTGATAAAAGCAGGAATAAACATTGCAATAAAAAAATCACCATAAGGAGAGTCTTTTTCTTTAAAATAATTTCTTACGGTCGTAACTAATTGCCAGAATGCAATAAAAAAACCTACAAAGCCTAAATTCATTAAAACTTGCATAAAGGTATTGTGCGTCATCTTTGCTGGATAGGTATTTAACCCTTGAAAATAGTCTGTATAATTGATTCGCATAAACCCATAACCAAAATAAGGTTCTCTTACAATTCCTTCATTTAACAATGCTTTCCAGAATGGGAGTCGTCCAGTCATACTCATCACCTCTTCAACTCCTCCTCCTTCTTTAAAAATCACAAATTTTAAAATAAAAGGAAATGCTATCCCCATTGAAGAAAACATTGCTATTTTAAGTTTTGCATTATCTGATTTTAAGATTAATATTCCAATAATCAAAAAGAAACCTATAGCTGTTGATCTTGATGAAGTCATCCCTAAAACGGCTAAAGCTATAAGAATACTAATTACTGTAATTACTTTATGCTTGGTTTTCTGAAAATGAATGTACCCCATAGCTGCGGCAATACTCGACAACATCCCGAGTTCATTGGGATTCATTAGGTAACCTCCTAATCGGTACTCTTCCCCTCCACGCATTCCTCTCCAAAATAAATCTGGAAAAGCCATAGAACCAATAAAAAAGATAATCATAATTGGGAATGCTCCCCAGACAAACATTTGCACCATGTTAACCGGTCTTTCTGGAAAATAAAAATTCACCATTGCTACAACTCGCATATACACGATAACGAAAGTTAAACTTTCGACAACCATTATCCATTGCAACACGGAGTATGTTGGATCTGTAGACCAAGAAAAAGATGCAAACCCTAATATTAAATAAGCTCCATACAACAAAGGCGACACCACATTTTTATAACGAAAAGTTGGAATACAACCTATTTTGGACAGCTTAAATTGCAAATAAAAAATGGCTCCAGTCATCCCAACTCGAGTAATAATTTTGAAGACCTGATTGATTCCTCTATCCTCTACAATAGAAAAATAGCCCGCAATTTTCAGACACAGAATAGTGATTAGCAAACCACTAATATTCCTCACAAAATATGGAAGCTTTTCATTCTGCATAAACTTTCAACAACTTTTGGGCAATGACATTCCAATCGTATTCTTTTTTTATCATCTCTATTGCTGCTTTTCTTTTTCTAAGGTGGCTTCCATCTTTTTTCCATTCATAGGCTTTTTGAAAAGCTTTTGCCAAAATTCCGGGGGTGTTTTCCTCCAATACAATACCTGCATTATATACCCCAACTTGACTAACATTTGTGGTTTTACTAACAATACTCGGTACCCCCAGCGCTGCACACTCTAATACAACACCTGGCAACCCCTCATTACGTGAAGTCAGCACCAAATAATCTAATTTTTGGAATAGATCTATTTTTTGTTCTCCATATTGAGCTCCCAAAAACTTCACTTTAGACATTAAATTTAATTCCTTGATTAAATCTACAAGCGTCTCCTTATCTTCTCCATCACCAATCATCCACATCACTCCTTTTCCGTTATATTTTTTTAAATATTCTGAAAAACCTTTTAGGAGTATATCCAATCCTTTCGTATGCAAATCCAACCTACCACAAAAACCAAAGACGGGATCTTTTTTAGTCTCATCTACCCAATTTATTTTGCTTTCATTGACCTGTTCTCCATTAGGGATTAAACAATAACGATCGACTTTCACCATATTATTGGTTCCTGAAATTTCACTTTCTCCTACAAAATGAATTGCTTTGGCATTTTTAATAATCTTTCTTTCATAGAGTGAAAAATAGATTTTTTTCTTCACCCAACTTCTTTTCATTGCTATAGTATTAAAGCTCCCATGAGGCGTATATATATATTGATAACCTAACTTACTCATCAGTTGCGAAATGGTAAAAAACTGTGGAATAAACCCTCCATGAATATGAAAAACAGCGGTTTTACTTTCGTTTTTTAATGCTTGCTCAAAACCTTCTGGCATTGCGAACTTCTCTAAATCTTTAAACAAAACAGTACTGTAAATTCGTTCTGGATAGTTGTGCACAGGGTTTTTGGTTATACCCCACACTTCTACTTCACACCCTAACTGGGTTTGTGAAATAGCCAAACTATTCACCACCTTGTTAACTCCATTCATTTTATTTGGATTCGCTTTTCCTAAAGTGACATGTATAACTTTCATATTTATTTTGTTTTAAGTTTGGCTGCTAATCGAATTAGCATGTAAAAAAGTGAAACAACTTGCACGAGTAAAAGTCCTACCAAAACTCCATTCAACTGATAATTAGCGACAAAGAAACCTGCTGTTAAAAAACTAAACAAACCTGTAATAATGTAGTTTTCTAGTACAATTCGATTTTCTTCAAAAGTTCTAATTACAAACCTTAGAATTGTTCCTAAAAAGATAAAGATGTAGATGACTGCAAAGCCGATAATGATATAATCGTAAATAAGGTATTCTGCTCCATATACCAACTCAATAATTGGACCTCTAAACACAGCTATCAACACTAGGATCAACACTGTCATTAGGCCTGTTTTAATGGTCATTTGCTTAAAGAAATTTAAGGTTGGTTCTTTTCCATTTTTTGTTAAAATCTTTGAAGCTTGTATAGGGATTAAATTCTCCAATGCTAAAAACAAAATATGCAATACTCCCATCAAATTTTGAGCGATTCTGATTACTCCAATTGCTAAAGGACCTAAGACTCCTGTTGCAAAAACAATGAAATAGTTTCCTGAAAACCATTGCAATATTGAAGTAAAGAATAAATGTTTTGAAAACCCCCAAAACGCTTTAAACAACTGTACAGTTTGATGACTAAAGCGTTCCTTTTCTGCTAAGAAATATTGGACTATTGAAACCACGATCATTAATCCAAACAACCCCATAAAAAAGCTATGAATAGTGAGCAAATCAAAAACATACAATACTACCACTAAAACAGGCTGAAATCCATAAGCTATAATATCAGAGACCAAGACGATAAAGCCGTTATTTTCAACAAAATTCTTTCTTCTAAAAAAATCTTGCATTAGAAATGCTCCCACGACTAATGGTAAACTATAAAACACACCTGCTCTGTACCAAGTATTATTGAAATAAAAAACAATTAAAACAACGACCAATGCTACCAACATTGACAACACAGTAAATAATAATTGTAAATTAAATGCTTGACTTAAAAAAACAGATTTTTCTTCAGATTTTGCATGCAAAGTATACATTGGTGCAACAATGACTGCTTGTTGAACACTGCTAAAGAACAGCACTAACATCCAAGCTGTAGCAAACACACCAAACTCTTCTAGCCCCATGAAGCGCGTTAATAAAATGGCTATTAAAAAGTTAACTCCACTTACTAAAGCTTGATCACACAAAACATACAACTGGTGCTTTTTTGAATGTACGATATGTTTTATTTTATTTAGCATTGTAATAATGTTTTAAACGGTAATACAAATGCTTTAAGCTTAGATTATAATTAGAGAAATATCCCGTATAATTTATACTTGAACTAATATCGTTTAGTAAGAATTGAATATTATCTACTCCATATTCTTCTTTCAAAATATCTGGAAAAGTTGCATACTTAAAATAAGTATAGTTTGCTCGAACAACAAACAAAGAAACACTTGATGCTTTCATAAGTTCTATAGCTGATATAGACTCCTTAATAGAACCTCCATCTATTACGACAAAATCGTATTTCTCTTTTAAAATGGCTATTTTCGCCAAAACATGCTCTACATTATTTAAAAAAGAATTGTCTTTATTTAACGTTGAATACAGCGCTATACCTTCTGCTAACTCTATAGATTCATCTACTGCATTTAAGTAGTTAAACTTTTTTACTCCTGTTTGCAATGATGGGCGTTCCATATCTAAATCAACAAGTGCAACGCGGTATCCCATTTCAACTAAAGCAGCGCCTAGATTTCTGGTGATAAATGATTTTCCTTCTCCTTCAACTGCCGAAACAATTGTTAAAACATTATGATCTTTCTTATTGATAAATCCTTTAAGCAGCAGCCCTTTTGCAATAGTGATAAACTCACTACTGACCATATTTTCTTTTCTACGACGTACCAAAGCAACAATAGGTGTTAGCGAAGTTTTTTCTATATCTACTTTATCTATAATTTTCTTGACAATAGCCGCTCTAAAATAGACGATAATAATTCCAATGATTAAACCTAACAACCCAAAGACGAATGTAATTAAAGTCTTATTAGGTTTCACAGCTTTTTTCTCGACTACAGCTTTTTGAATCACTCGATGAAATGCTGTTTTTACTGATGCTGCAATGGAAGCTTCTATTAATTTTTCTGATAAGAAGTTATAGCTACTTTCTTGTAACCTAAACTCTCTTTCTAAGATTTTTAAATCCTTTTCTCTTTGGGGAAAATGCTTGAATTGAACTTCTGCTATTTTAAGTGCCTCTTCAGCTTCAATAATTTTAGTTGCTATCTCCTTTTTGTTTGATTTAATGGCTTCTTTAATGTAATTTTTAATTTCCTCTATTTTCTCATCATGTGCAACGACTTTTTCATGGTCTTCGGTATAAAGTGCCAAAAGGTCTTTTCTTTCTCCAATCAGAATTTGCATTTTTTTGACCAACTCTGTCATTAATAGATCTCCAAAACCAAAACTTACAGATGTTTCATCAAAGAAATTTCCCTCAGCTATATAGGCCTCTAATTGATCTACACTCTGTTTATTAATTGACAGGTTAATTAATTGTATTTTCAGCTTCGAGATTTCTCTCAATCCCGTTTCTGTTTCTTGCAAAGTATTGACTACATCATTTTGTTCTTTGAAGCGCTTCAAATCCAATTCGGCTCGCTCTAGTTTTTGACGCACTTCTGCTAACTGACTTTTAATGAAGTTCACTGAGGTATTGGCCGCCGAAGCTTTACTTGCAATATAATCGTCGACATAAACTTGGCATAATCTATTGGTAAACTTTGCTGCTCTAACAGCCGACTCATCGGTATATACAACCCTCAACACAAAAATCTCCTTACTAACAGCCTTTACATCCAATCGGCTTTTGACATCTTTAATTAAACTTTCTCTATCAAAAAACTTCACCTTATAGGCTCCATCTCTTACAATATTTTTATCGGCCAACTCTCTTTTAAAAACAGTAATCGTTCCGCCTTCAAACTCAAAGCTTTTTCCTAAAAATGACTCGTAAGCAATTGCATTTTCTTCCTTTCCTACCTTTAATGTTACAGAGTCATCTTTTATAATAAGACCATACTCTTTTTTATACAGCTCTGGATTTTCAAAATGATACGTTACTGTTATTGGAGAGTTATCGTACAACAAAGTCTTCTTAATACTTCCAGCTCGATAAATTGCTATATCAAAATCTAAACTATCAATAGCCATTCCCACCAATAAAGGTGAGTTTAGAATTTCTGCTTCTGTTTCGATATACTTTTCAGAGCTAAACACATCAAAATCCTCAAACATTGCTGTACTAGAGAATCCATATTTACTATCATCTAATTTGACCTTAGCAATACTTTGATAGGTTGTATTGGTATACAAGATAATTTTTGCAGCAAACAACAATGCTAACAATAGGCAAAGGATTATAATGGGAATTCCTCTAAGAACAACTCCTAATTGCTTTTTCATATTTTGAAAACCACTCATCTTAATTACTTAATACTGAATATAGGATTGCTAAAGAAGAAACTAAACTTGCAAATGGAATAATTGTAGGTGCTTTTTTGTCGATTCGTTGCTCATTTTTGGACAACACATTTAGCACATCTCCTGAATGTAACACGACATTATATTCTAGGGCATTTTTAGCAGTAAAATCCAAAATATAGGTTTTCCCTTCTCGAATCAATTGAACCTTAGATTTATTCGCATAGAATGTTAGCCCTTGTGCCTCTCCAATAACTTCAGCTACACGCGTTCGTTCTTTCTCTAAAACATATACACCAGGCTGATTGACCTCTCCCAAAACAGTTACCTTTTTATTCATAATTTTGATGACTATTATGGGATCTTTTAAGGTCTTTCCAAACTCTGTCTTTAATTCTTCTGCTGCCTCTTTACATGTTAAACCACCAATCTTAAAGATTCCTAACTTTGGCAATGCCACGGTACTATCTTCTTGAACCAGCAACCATTTACCAAAAGCTTCATTAGAATTATAGATACTAAACGTTGAGCCAACGCTCACATCATTGTGATTCCAAATACTTAAACTAACCTTATCATCTGGTTTAATGATATGTTCATATGATGTATCATCTAAAGACACGTCGAGCACATCATACTTCGGTGTTTTTTCGAAAATATTTATCGTTTTACACTGTGAGAATAATAGGGCGAAAAATGCTAATACGATATGTAAATTCCAAGTTTTCATTTTAAGACAAATACTTTATTTGCAAATAGATATAGGCCATAGCCAGCAATACAAAACTGACAATAAATGTTTTTTTGGCTTTCTTGAGGTCTTCATTTTCCTGAAGAATTATATTATACTTATTGATTTGTGCTATTATCCCAGGAATTCTTCCTAAAGAATGATTATTTTTCTCTACATAATCATAAGCTCCATATTTCAAGGAATCTACTGCTACAGAAATATTTTCTTGTCCAGATAGAAATACAATTTGAATATTCGGGTTAACACTTTTAATCTCTTTCAGAACTTCTAAACCGTTCATTTTTCCTAAATCATAATCTAAAATTATAATGGACGGATTTCGAAATAGGTTGTCAACGCAATCTTCACCAGAATGATAAAGCTCTACATTCGTATAGCCTTTTTCTTCCAACCTACTATTTATTAGCTCAGAATAGAAGACATTGTCTTCTACAATAAAAATTTTAGGGTTATCTTTTTCTGCCATAATAGTTATGCTGTTAAGTCATTAAAATAATTCGAGTTTAACACATGGTTAATATCCCAAAAAGCCTCTTTACAGATTACTGTTTTGTGTACATCCAACATTGGATAGTTATTGTTAATAGCATCCGAATAATCTGGAGAGAAATGAAAAACAGCAGTGCCTTTCATTTGCATTTTCACAGTTCGGAGTAAATCTACTATTGGCTCTTCATTATCTTCCTTATGAAAGTAAGAGTCTATAATAACAACACTAGGGTTTAATTCTCTAAAGTTAATGTTAGTGTAACCAGATGCTTGGATTAACCAAACATTCGTTTCTGATAATTCAATATGGTTTCTCCAGAATGAGAGCCCAAAATTGTTGAAGCTGATAATTAATACATTTTGTTTCATGGGGGGTAGTTATTTTTAATTATACATTTTTTGCCGCTGAAATCAAGCCAACAATCCAACCTGCTAATTAGCAACTCTTTAAGCTATTAAAAGCCAAACAGATTTTCCTATTTTGATTCAGTTTTCCCAAATTGGGAATCAAGACAATTGATTGACTAGAGACTTTAAATCTCCAATAAAACTTGTCACGTTTTCAATAGCATCATCATTAGTAAAATCTTGTTTCTCAATGGTTCTTACTTGATTTCTCATTTGAACTACAGCCATATAATCCAATGAGGGTTTTATGCTATGTGCTATTTCGCTAATTCTAACAAAGTTTTCTTCTTCTAGGTTTTGTTCTATTTTTTTTATGTTAAGGGTCGTCTCTTCAATAAAAATAGATTTCATTTTATTGAGAAGCCCTACATCTCCATTGGCGAGCTCCTCTAGTAAGGTTAAGTCAATTAAATTTTCCATTTTTTCTTTATTTAATCCATTTCAAAATTTTCTCATTTAAAACATCTTTTTCAAAAGGTTTTGATACATAGTCATTCATGCCCATACTCAAATACTTTTCTTTATCTCCTTTTATTGCGTTAGCTGTAAGAGCTATAATTGGGATCTTAAGTTTCATTTCTTCTCTAATTATTTTGGTCGCTTCTTCTCCATTCATATTCGGCATTCTAACATCCATCAATACAATATCAAAGTTGGCTTCGTTTAATTTTTCTATTGCGATTTCTCCATCATCTGCGCATACCACTTCACATTCCCAACCTTTTAGGATTGTTTGAGCTAAGAACTGGTTCACCTTATTATCTTCGACCAATAACACTCTAACTCCTTTGGGTAATTTTTCTACGGAAGCATTATTAACCATTGCTTGAAATTGGAGGATCTCTAAGTCCAACTCAAATGAGAACTCAGTGCCCTCTCCTACTTTACTCTTCACTTTAAGGTCTCCTCCCATCAATTTAATTAACTGATAACTAATGGACAATCCTAATCCAGTACCTCCAAACAAACGTGCTGTTGAAGTCTCTGCTTGAGCAAAGGAATCAAATATGGTATTTTGATGTTTCTGAGAGATACCAATTCCTGTATCTTTCACAGAAAAATGAATTTTATAGTTCTTTTTATCTTTTTCTAACAGTTCAACTTTTAATACAACCTCTCCTTCTTCGGTAAACTTAAATGCATTTCCTAACAAGTTAATCAACACCTGATTTAAACGCGTTGGGTCTCCCAATACTTCTTTTCTAATTTTCTTATCTAAATCACGTACAAAGTGAAGTTTCTTATCTTTCGCCAACGGTAAAAAAACTTCTACTGTTTTGTCTACTGTTTGCATTACATCAAACGGAATGCTTTCTATTTGTAACTTTCCAGCCTCTATTTTTGAGAAATCTAAAATATCGTTGATAATTGTCAATAAATTTTTTGCTGATGTATTAATGGTACTCACATACTTATATTGCTGATTGGTAAGTACTGTCTCCGTTAAAAGATTTCCCAACCCAAGTATTGCATTCATCGGCGTTCGGATTTCATGGCTCATATTTGCCAGGAACATTTCTTTACTCTTAACAGAGGCTTCAGCTACTTCTTTTGCAATTTTTAGCTCCGACTCCATTGCTTTGCGCTGAGAAATATTTAAGTAAATACCTATTGATCCTAAATAAACTCCTTTGACATCATAGAAGGGTGCATTAGATACAATCACCCATAAATAGTTCCCATTTTTATGCCGAATTCTAACTTCACAAACACTTGCAAATTTTCTTGCTCCATCTTCATTTGCCTCTGTTTTATCGTCGTCATGTAAAAACACTTCTCGGGCATTTAAACCTATTAAGTCTTGCTCTTCATACCCACATAATTCACAAAATTTTGGGTAAGCTCTAGTAATTGCTCCATTGACATCTATTTCCAACAGTCCCAATTCCAAGTTTTCTATTATTCCTCTATACTTTTCTTCACTATTTTTAAGTACTTGAGTTAAATTTCTTCTTTCCGTTACATCTCTTGCTACAACAATAAACTCATTTCTTTCTTTATACGCATTAAAAACAAAGTTTGCTGTTTGATTGATCCAGATTCTATCCCCCGACTTCGTCACAATGGGAAATTCCATATCTTTTGCCGGAAGGTCTAGTTCTACCTGATTTAAATAATAGGCTGTCACCTCTTTTTCAAAAGACGGATCGATGATATCATTAATCCTTAATCGCATAAATTCCGCTTCTGTATACCCTGTAACTTCAACAGTTTTAGGATTCACATATAGAAATCGACCACGAATATCAGTTTTGTATATAATATCGTTTACTGCTTCTACCAACTCTTGATATTCGTGTTCAGCAAATTCCAGCTGTTTAATTCTTCTATCAACTTCAGATTGTAGCTCATCATTCAAAGCATTTAACTTTTGATTTGCTTCAAACAACTCTAGACTTTTTTGCTCTAAAATATTTTCAGCTTCTTTTCGTGCTAAACGCTCTCGTTTAATTCTTCTTTGTAATATGTCTAACTCGGGATCTAACATACTACTCTATGATTTTGATGTCTATCCTAACCTCATTACCTGATAGGTCACCTAACACTGTTTTTGTTAAATCTATTTTGGTCTTAAAATGATTGGAAGCAGCTGTAATTAACCCCATCCCAAAATCAACCATCTTACGTTGAGAATAATAAATCATCACTAAATGCTTTTCATTCTCTCTAAAACTTTCGAAGCGAGGCAACTCAGCATCTGGATATAATTTTACGACTTCCTTATGAATATGACGGTCAATATTTTCGAGAAAATCGAACATTGATTTTACATGTTCAAAAAACATGGGGTAGGAGCGCACAAAAACAGCAAACAAATAAACGCCGTAAGCATTCAATAAGTCAGGAACAGAAACTTTTGTTTCTTCACTTAACGACACGATTAAAGCGACTAATTCTGCATGTTTATATGTCCCAACACTTGTATATACACCATCAGTAACATCTTGTGATTTTTCAAGAATGGCATCTACGGTTTCGTAGCCAAACTTTTCTTCAACCATTTCTAAAAACTCTGTAAATACTATTCCTTTCATATTGCTCTTGATTTTTCGGTTTCTTCTTGTAACATTCTATAGATTGTTGACTTTCCAACATCTAGCTTTTTAGCTGCTTGTAATATCTTACCATTACACTTTTCTATATAATGCTTTACAATCTTAATGTTGTATTCTCTCAATGTCATTTCTCGATTCATCAACTCTCCAAATCCTTCATGTTCTTCGAAATTTAGATCGTCTACATCAATAAATTCATCAGACAGTACTACCGCCAATTCCATTACCGACTTCAACTCCCTCACATTTCCTGGGAAAGCATACCTTAGCAGCTTCTGTTTTGCTTCTGCTGTAAAAATTTTCTTGGGAATACCATTCTCTTGGCAAAACTCTGAAATAAAAAAATGAGCGAGGAATAAAACATCTCCTTGGCGATTTCTCAACGCTGGAATTTGGATGGGTAATCCCATTATTCTAAAATACAAATCCTGTCTAAAGTTCCCTGCTGCTACTTCTTTTTTTAAGTCTCTATGGGTTGCTGTTATAATTCTACAATTCACCTTTATAACTTTATTGCCACCAACTCTCACAATTTCCTTTTCTTGAAGCACTCTT
This sequence comes from Flavobacteriales bacterium, assembly GCA_025210295.1. Taxonomy (NCBI): domain Bacteria; kingdom Pseudomonadati; phylum Bacteroidota; class Flavobacteriia; order Flavobacteriales; species Flavobacteriales bacterium. The sequence goes on from JAOASC010000048.1 coordinate 28,208, forward strand.
AGCAATTTACTTTGCATATTTAAGTCCATCTCTCCTATTTCATCGAGAAACAATGTTCCGCCCGAAGCTTCTTCAAACTTTCCTATTCGTCTTTCAGAAGCTCCAGTAAAAGCGCCTTTTTCATGACCAAACAGCTCACTTTCTATCAAATCTGCGGGTATTGCAGCAACATTAATGGCTACAAATGGCTTCTTGGCTCTTGAAGAATTAAAATGAATTGCTTTAGCCACCAACTCTTTTCCAGTCCCTGTTTCTCCTGTAATAGAAACATTTATATTGGTCTCCAATGATTTATTAATCAGGTTGTGTACTTTCGTAATTTCTTTACTATTTCCTTTTATTAGATTCTTTATTTCGTTGGTTTTCCCTACAACTGTTCTTAATTTTTTTACTTCTTTTTTTAAACCTACGTTTTCTCGAATATTAATTATCGTTTTCCAGATTCGTTCACGAACCTCTTCGTTTTTTACTAAATAATCGTAAGCTCCTTGCCTTAATAAGTCTATGGCTGTGCTAATGTCATCTTGTCCTGATACAATAATGACTTCAATATCGGAATCGATCCCTTTTATACGCTTTAAGACCTCGTCCCCTTCCATATCAGGTAACGAAAAGTCTACGGTAACCACTGACGGTTGAATTTCAGCAATATTATTTAACAATGACTTACCTGTATTGAAGACAAAAACTTCATAATCGGGATTCATGCTTAACGAATGTTTTAGCATTTCAGCATACCAACGATCATCCTCGGCAATAGCAATCTTAAATTTTTCCATTTTGGGATTGGGGTTTTGGGGTTAGTGAAGTAAATATATATAATTTATATACTAATTCCTCTTTTTTTATGACAAAAAACCAATTTAAATCAACAAACACACTTTCCCAATACGAGACAGTTTTTTAAGTACTTTAAAATATTATATGTTTATCTTCGTGGCTGAATTAAATTTTAAAGCAAAATGAATAATCCTTTTCTACAACCATACACTGCCCCTCTAGAGGCAATACCTTTTGATAAAATTGAACTAGTACATTTTAAAACAGCGTTTGAAGAAGGTATAAAAGAGGGCAAAAAAGAAATCGAAAAAATCAAACAATGCCCTCCTTCATTTTCCAATACCATTGAAGCTTTAGAGCAAGCAGGTCAATTACTGAATAAAGTTTCTAGTGTTTTTTTCAACTTAAATAGCGCTAACACTTCTGATGAAATGCAACAATTGGCACAGGAAGTCTCTCCTATGCTCACGGCATACTCTAGTGAAATCTCGTTGGATGAAGCTTTGTTTAATGCTGTAAAGATGGTTTTCGAAAACACGAATAAACAAGAGCTGACTCAAGAACAAGCTTATCTATTAGAAAAAACCTACAAAGGCTTTGTTAGAAATGGTGCTAACCTCAAGCCTGAAGAAAAAGAAGAATTAAAAGAAATCAATACTAAGCTGGCTCAACTAACATTAACATTTTCTGAAAATGTGATGAAAGATGCTATGGAGTTTGAATTACACCTCACCAACGAAGATGATTTAAAAGGTTTACCAGATGGGATAAAAGAAGCTGCAGCTTTGTTAAGCAAATCAAAAGGAAAAACTGATGGATGGTTATTTACTTTAGACTACCCATCTTATATTCCATTTATGAAATATGCAGAAAATCGTACATTAAGGAAGCAATTAAACGAAGCTTTTGGAGCTCGAGGGTTTAACAAGAACAACTACAATAACGAAAATACTATTGCTGAAATTGTTGCTTTACGTTTAAAGAAAGCTCAATTATTAGGTTATCACACCTACGCTGACTTTGTTTTAGAAGAACGTATGGCTAAATCACCAACTAAAGTATACCAACTATGGGACGAACTACTTGAAGTAGCTTTACCAAAAGCAACAGAAGAGCTTAACGAAATAAAAAGCTATGCTCAAAAACTGGGATTTAATGAACAGTTAGAAGCATGGGACTTTTCTTATTATGCTGAACAATTAAAAAATGAGAAATTTGCAATTAATGACGAAATACTAAAACCATACTTCAAATTGGAGAATGTTTTAGAAGGTGCTTTTAAAGTTGCCAATAAACTCTTTGACATTACCTTTCATCAACGTGAAGACATTCCTTTATACCATGAAGACGTTGTTACTTACGAAGTAAAAGACAACAATAATAACTTCATCGCATTGTTTTACGCTGATTTCTTTCCAAGGGAAGGAAAAAGAAGTGGGGCTTGGATGACTTCATTTAGAGGACAAAACAAATACAACAACAGCAATCAAAGACCTTTTGTTTCAATTGTATGTAATTTTACTAAACCTACAGAAACTAAGCCTTCGCTATTAACGTTTAATGAAGTAACGACATTATTTCATGAGTTTGGGCATGCTTTACATGGCATGCTTGCCGATGGATATTACGAAAGTTTATCTGGGACTTCTGTTTTTTGGGATTTTGTAGAGCTGCCTTCTCAGCTTATGGAAAACTGGTGTTATGAAGAAGAAAGCCTTAATCTTTTTGCTAAACATTATCAAACAAATGAAGCTATCCCTATGGAATTTGTCCAAAAAATAAAGGATAGCGCTCAATACTTAAGTGCTTACCAAACTGTTAGACAAACCAGTTTAGGTCAATTAGACATGGCATGGCACAACCTCAATAAAGCGCCAGAAATTTCGGTTAGTGAGTTTGAAAAAAATGCGGGAGAAAAGACGCAATTATTCCCTTATAATGAGAAAACGAATACTTCTGCGGCTTTTTCTCATATTTTCGCAGGAGGATATGCAGCTGGTTATTACAGTTATAAATGGGCTGAAGTACTTGAGGCTGATGCTTTCGACTTCTTTCTTGAAAAGGGTATCTTTAACAAAGCTGTTGCTACTTCATACAAAGACAATATCTTAAGTAAAGGTGGAAGTAAACACCCTATGGAATTATACAAACAATTTAGAGGAGCTGTTCCCTCAACGAAAGCTTTATTAAAAAAAGCTGGGTTAATTTAACTAAAAAGGGCTGGTTCTATATAGAGCCAGCCCTTTTCTTCTGATTTATAACTTGGTTATTTAACAGTTACTTTTTGGATAAATGTTTTACCATCAACTATAGCATGTACAATGTAAACCCCAGCATCTACACCAGACATTGAAACACTTTGTTCAGGACTTTTTATTTTTCCTGAAACCACTATCTTTCCTGATAAATCATATATCATAAAAGTTGCGTTATCTAACCAACGATTTTCCGTTAGAATCGTAAATTGCTCTTCACATGGATTTGGAAAAAGAACCAAATTACCTTTCTCTTCATTCACTATTGAAGCGTACTCATAAGTAGGCTCATACAGTTCATTTACATACACTCTTATTTGTCTGGATGATGTTGTATCAAAACCTGAATAAATCAAATCTAAATCATTATCCTTATCATAGTCTTCCCATGCAGTTGAACTTATACTTAACCCCATAATTGTATCTGAGATCACTTGATCTAGTGTATATACTCCATTATCATTTCTATAGAATAAAGATTTTGAAGTACTCGATGCATCTTGACCAGTAATAAAGACTTCATAATCTCCATCTAAATCAGTGTCTACAAAATCGGCTGTTCCAAAATACAATCCCTCAAATGGCATAGTTGTTAGTTTAGTAAAAATACCATTACCGTCATTTTCATATAAAAATGTCTCAGCTGAAAAACTTGAATTAAATCCTGTAATCAACACGTCTTCATCTCCATCATTATCATAATCTGCTACACTTGAACCTGTAAAGTAAGCTCCCCCAAAACCAGCATTGGCATTTTCAGTAAAAACTCCAGTCCCATCATTTAAATAATATTTAGCATTTGGTGCATAACTTAAATCAAATCCTGTTAACAACACGTCTAAATCTCCATCCTGATCTCCATCAAGAATGGTAATATCTCCAAAATAGTTCTCCATCAGAGTATTTGCCTTTAAAACAAAACCACCTTGGGCATTTTGAAGATACACTCTTGCTGAATAAGTACTACTTGTATCTACTCCTGTGATGATCACATCAGCTAAATTATCATTGTTAAAATCTGCACTTCTAATTCTACCATTGGTCGTTCCGATCATATCTGTTAATGTCTTTGAATAACTACCATCTGTATTATTCGTGTACAAATTAACCACATTCTCTGTTCCATTATAACCTGTCATGATGATATCCATATATCCATCACCATTAAAATCTGCTTTATCTAGAGAAGATAAAGAAACGCCTTCCAACTGATTAACACTATCTACTGACAAATCTCCCTCAGTATTGTTTACCAATGATGCATAATGATCATAGTTATCTGATGCACCTGAGACAACGGCTTCTTTTATACTATCATTTTGACTATCTATCCATAAAACCTCTCCATAAATTGTCCCTTCTCCATTTAAGATTTCTATCTCTCTAAAGCTTTGTCCATATAGCTGAAAAGACGCCAGCCCCAAAGCCAATTTTAATACTATTCTCTTGTCCATATTATTATTTTTTCTGCAAAGCTATCTGCTATTTAGATTCATTAAAAATAATATGACATGACTTTAGTCATTCTTTGATAGCATAGAATAACTTTACTAAATCAGCTAAAAAAAAGAATATTACAACTAAAAAAAATAGAGTTTTGTACTTAAAAAAAAAATGAAAAAATTGATTTTTTTAAGTTTGACAAAAAAATGAAAAAAGGCCACACACAGCCTTTCCCTTTCCTATAAGGACAGAAGAACTATTTAAAGAGAGCATGGAGTTTACTTGATGAAATGTAAACAATGTTTTTTATTTTAAACTTACTTCGTTATTCTTTTGAAGCTTCAACTCCTTTTTTGAACTCTTTTACTAACGCAACTTCACCAGTATCTTTAAAGTATGTAACCTTTCCATGCAATTGGTTTTGTTTCCATTGCTCAACACGCTGTAGCTTCCCTTCTTCATTCCAATACTTCCATTCTCCACACTGCTGTCCTCTACAGAAACAACCTTTTAGCTTTAATTGTCCATTAGGGTAGCTTTCGATATAATAGCCATTTAAGAGTTTTCCTTGATATCCTCCTACAGTCTGTATTACTTTGTTGGACTTATACCAAAAATAGGTTTCATTTAACTTAACTTTATATTCTTTCCCTGAATCATCCAGCTGAACAGTTGCCAATACTCCATTAATATCTAATGTTACCTCTACAACTTTCTTTTGTCCCCAAGCAGAATGGTAACAGCTCAAAACAACAAATAATATTATAAGCTTTATTATCCTCATCAATTACTTTTCTATGTAAGACTCTGTTTTTATTTTTTCTTCTAAATATTGCGATCCTTCACCTTTTTCCTGTGCCTTATTCCAATATTCTATTGCCGTAGCTTTTTTACCTAAAAAGAAGTTAACATCTCCATAATGCTCTAATATCACAGCAGAATTACTACCTCCATACTGTAAGGCTTCATCTAATTGCTCTTCGGCCTCAGCATACTTTTTTTGTTTAAACAGCACCCAAGCATATGTATCTAAAAAATTAGCATTTTGAGGCACCAAGCGATTCGCTTTTTGAGCCATTTTCTCTGCTTTTTCCAATTGCTCTCCTCTTTCTGAAAGGTAATAGCTGTAGTTATTTAGCAACGTAGGATTACTAGGGTTTATTTCCAATGCTTTATCATAGTGCTCATCTGAATACTGATGTTCCTTTTTAGCGTGGTAAGCATCACCTATCTTTTGATAAAATTCTGCTAACATTTTTTGATTATCAATAATCAACTCCTTTCCCACACTTAGTCGATCGATAGCTAAATCGTATTCTTGCTTTTGAAGATTAGCTAACCCACTAAAAAAATAATAAAGAGGTTGAGTAGGGTACAACTCTAAGGCTTTTTCACTATCAACTATTAAGGAATCATACCATTGTAAATCTGCTTCAAGAAACACTATTTGCTCCCATATTAGATGTTGGTCAGGATTAATTTTTACTGATTTTTTATACGCTTCTAATGCTTTTTCTAGTTCCTCTTTTTGAATATAAATTTCAGCCACTGCAGTAAAACTCCTCGCGTCCATTGGGTGAGCAACAGTTAAGATATCTGCTAAGATTTTTCCTTGTTCCTTTTTTTCTTTATGCTCTGTTTTTAAGTAACCTAATAAGATCTGGATTTTAGTTTCAATAGATGCATCAGGGTTTTCAAATGCTTTTTTTAATTGTTCAAAAGCCTCCTCATGCTGTCCTTTTTCTTTATAATACCCGTACAAAGCAAAACGAATGTTTTCATTATTAGGCTCTATTTCTAGTACTTTATTATAAAGCTTTAGTGCTTTCTCTGCATCCCCTTTTTCTTCATAAAGCTCAGCTAACAAGCCATAATAAGCAGCATTAGCAGGGTTTTCTTCCACTAATTTTTCTATTTCCAGAATTGCATTATCTATTTGTCCCAATTCAAGGTAAAGGCTCTGTTTATACTTTGCTAGCTCTTCTGAATTCCCAATTTCCTCTTGAATTTTGTCGTACACCTTTAGCGCTTCTTCCTTTTGTTCTAATATCAAGTAGTTTTCAGCGAGCGTAAACAAGTACTCATGTCTATTAGGGTGTTTATTGACCAACTCTTTGTATAGCTCTAATGATTTTTGATACAAACCATACTTTTGGTATAATACTGCCAAATTGGTTTTATACCAATCATTTTCAGCATTTAACTCCACAGCTTTTTGTGCACTCTCGATACACATTTGCCCTTCTTTCTTATAATCGTATATTCCTGAAAGTTCAAAATAGGTAGCAGCGCTCTTAGGCTTTAACTTTAAGCCCTCCAAAAACAATTTCTCAGCCAACTCATAGTTCCCGATTATTTTTTGAGTTGTTGCTTCAATAAAGTTGGTAGCAAATTGATTTTCTTTCTTTTGACTCAATTTACTTTCTGTCTTTCCACCCAAGCTTTTTTTCGAACTACAGCTCGAAAAAAAACTTAACAAAAGGGCGATATAGACGATATATTTTAACAAAACTACTCTTTAACTTCGGTAAAGTCACCAATACTCAACTCTTTACTTCGGCCTGAATACTGCACCTTATTACCAATCATACTATCTGCAATATTCGCATTATTAATCGAAGAGTCGTTTTGTATAATAGCGTTCTTAACTATACTGCTTTTAACAACAGAATTGGCACCAACAGATACATGAGGACCAATAATACTATTCTCTATTACAGCATTATCACCTATGAAGCATGGCTCAATAATAATTGAATCTTGAATCGTAGCGATTGGCGAAACATTATCCTTTTCTATTTCAAACTCTAAAACTCTTTGGTTTGAATATACTGTCGCTTTATAATTCCCACAGTCTAACCATTCTTTTACCTCTCCAGTTTTAAACTGCACCCCTTTCTGCTTCATATTCTCCAAAGCATTGGTTAATTGATACTCTCCTTTTTCTTTGATATCGTTATCAATTAAATATTGCAACTCATTGGCTAAGTTTTCACCATCCTTAAAATAGTAAATCCCAATGATTGCTAAATCAGAAACAAAAGTTTCAGGTTTTTCGACAAAATCGGTTATGATGTTATCATCATTTAACTTTACAACTCCAAAAGCACTTGGATCTTCTATTTGATTTACCCAAATAATTCCATCTGCTTCGTTATCTAATTTAAAATCAGCTTGAAAAAGCGTATCAGCAAAACCAACAACTACATTTCCTTTTAAAGATTCTTTAGCACATAAAATAGCATGTGCCGTCCCTAACGCTTCTTCTTGATGATAGATTGTACCTTTAGCACCTAAATCTTCTGCTACTTTAATCAGATTATCCTCAACTTCTTTCCCGAAATCACCAATAATAAAGGCAATTTCATCTACTTTTTCTGCACAAACTTTTGTAATGTCTTCCACTAACCGTTGTACAATTGGTTTTCCTGCTACAGGAACTAGTGGTTTAGGTATTGTTAAGGTATGAGGTCTCAACCTAGAACCTCTCCCTGCCATTGGTACTATAATTTTCATATTAAATTCTTGTAATCTTTTTATTTATATTCAAGTTCTTAATTGAACTATATAATTGGGTAGTTCGGCTACAAATAAACGAATAATTATTAACTTTTATTATTTGACTCTTAGATATTGTATATTATTTAACACCAGTACTGCCAAATCCTCCAGCCCCTCGATCTGTTTCAGACAATTGCTCAACAACTTCCCATTCCGCCATTTCATACCTTGCAAAGACTAACTGGGCAATACGCTCTCCATCTTCTACAACAAACTCTTCATTAGATAAGTTGACCAACAACACGCCTATTTCCCCTCTATAATCAGCATCAATTGTTCCTGGCGAATTCAAAACTGTTATTCCTTTTTTGTATGCTAATCCACTTCGAGGCCTTACTTGTGCTTCTGCACCTTCGGGCAATGCAATAAATAGGCCTGTTTTAACTAGTGTTCGAGCTAAAGGCTTCAAAACGATTGGTTCATCGATATTTGCTCTTAAATCTACACCTGCCGAAAGTGCTGTAGCATATGCTGGTGTATCATGTTTTGATTTATTGATAATCTCTACTTTCATGTTAATCTTTTTATAATTTTTGAGGGTAAAATTCGTTTCAGTGTCTTTTGCTCAAAGAAAGCTACAATCCCTATAAAAACTAGAATTAATAATGTATGATATCCTAATACTCCCCAACTGAAATCCCCAGTTAAATCTTGTCGATAACGTACAAAAAATAACAAAAGAGCTACAGACACATACAGCCCTATTTTTCTTAAATTATATGGAATTGGATAATACTTTTGACCTAAGAAATAGGATATAACCATCATGCTTCCATAACATATTAATGTTGCCCAAGCAGATGCCATATAGCCATACAAGGGAATAAAAGCTAAATTGATGGTAATGGTTATTAAGGCTCCAATAACAGAAATCATTGCCCCATAAATGGTTTTGTTTGATAATTTATACCATATCGATTGATTAAAATAAATCCCTAATGCTACATTCGCTAATAATAAAATAGGAACAATTGTTAATCCCTGCCAATAAATTTCTTTGGGTGTAAAATATCTAAATATTTGCAGGTTTAAGGCAACTCCCAAAAACATTAGACACACCACAACAACAAAGAAATTCATAATCAATGCATAAGTTCTCTTTGCATTTTTTTCTTTCGCTTCTTTGAAGAAAAAAGGCTCGGCAGCATATCGATAAGCTTGAATAGCCATAGAAATAACCATTGTTATTTTATAATTTGCTCCATAAATCCCCAGTTGTGTTTGTGCTAAGTTCAGTGCTTTTTCAGGTAGCATACCAAGCTTTACATTTTGGTTGAACAGCATTTCTTTCAACATGGCTCTATCCAATGTTTCATTGATAATCCCTGCTAAACCGACAAAAAGCAAAGGATAAGTATACCTTAACATCTTTAGTATTAACGCTTTATTCAACTGCAATTTCACTTTCATTTGTGGAATCAAAAGAGAGAACTTCACCACACTTGCAATTAGGTTAGAAATAAACACATACCCCACCCCTATTTCAGGATTATATAACAAATCAATCAACCAATTGGAATTTTCATTATAGTTTAATCTACAATACACCAAGAAAAATAAGTTCATTGAAATAAAGACCCCTATGTTTACCAAATTAACTAATGCAAACTTCTTTGCTTTATTTTCCTGCCTTAATCGAGCTAAAGGGATACTTCCTAAGGCATCTAATCCCACTATCGTAGCAAACCAAATTATATATTCAGGGTTTTCTGGAAACATTAAACTGTTGGCAATGTCCTGAGAAAAAACAAATGTTGAAAAAAGAAAAATTATTGTTGTTGAGATCAATAACGACAAAACATTTCCATATACTTTTTTTGCACTATATTCCTCATTATTAGAAAACCTAAAATAAGTCGTTTCCATTCCATACGTTAACATCACAACTAAAAATGCAACATAAGCATACATTTCTGTGATCACTCCAAACTCAGCTGCTGTATATGCCGAAGTAAATAAAGGCGTTAAAAAGTAATTTAGGGTTCTACCTATGATACTACTAGCACCATAAGTTAATGTTTGTCCCATTAATTTTTTTAACTTACTCATCTGTTTTACTTCCGAAACTCAATAAGCTCGAAAGGTAAGAAATATAAATAACACTAAAAACAGAACAAAGCCATAGATATGATAGCAATTAACTATTTTTATAAAATTATTGACTTTCATATTCACTCAAATAATAAAATCCTTACTTTTGGTGGAAATTTTAGCATTATGACTACATTAAAATATGTTTTATTTTTCGTTACTTTTTTTATCGGAAGTTACTCTTTTGCCCAAATAGACATTGAACCTTATGCTGGTAAAAGGTACGGTTCACTTTATAAAAAAATCAAAAACGATTCCTCTTTTGTTAGTTGTAGGTTATTAACTGCTACCCCCAATAAAGTTACTGGAGTTGAGTTATATTTCAAAAACAACGTCAACTATGTGGTAAGCTTTAAAAAAGGAAGGCTAAATGATGGATATGATTGTGATTCTTACCCAATTAGAGGAGCAAAGATTTATGTAATTCATAAATTTAAAGGCAAAGAATACCAAGAAGGTTATTGCAGATGTAAGGCTGACGAAAAAGGCAGAATTATAAAACCTACTATTCAATCTGAAACCCCTTGACCCCCACTAGAAAAAACACCAAGACTACTGGTAACAAAGGAGAACAAATTGCTGTAAATTATTTAGAGCAGCAAGGTTATGTTATTCGATGTAGAAACTACCGATATGGTAAGGCTGAAATTGACATTATCGCTCAAACAGAAAATCGCATTGTTTTTTTGGAAGTCAAAACACGTAGTCAATACCAAGAAGAATCTTTGAGAGACTTATTAAGTATTGCTCAACAAAAAAGGATTATAGAAGCTGCCCACCACTATATCATAGCCCACGATATTGATGAAGAAGCACGTTTTGATCTAATCATAATACCGCTTAACAATAGCGACAAAATAACACACATTAAGACTGCTTTTTACCCTTCTTTATAAGTTATTAGCCAGTAGATTTTATTAGTTTTGTAACCGCTCATAAATCTTAATGCTTTGAACTTAGAAAAATTAAAATCGATTTACAAAGAGTCTCCCCATTCGACTCAAATTGCGAACACCTTAAAACAAGGAGACACTCGAATTCATTTAAAAGGATTAGCTGGTTCTATTGATGCATTAATTGCAGCCAGCGTTTGTCATAACTTAAATGGTAATTATTTATATGTATTACGAGACAAAGAAGAAGCAGCATATTTTTATAACAATTTAGAGCACATTCTAAAGGATGAAAAAGGGGTTTCCTTACTTTTTTATCCTGCATCCTACAGAAGACCTTATCAAATAGAAGCTATTGATAATGCAAATATTATCCAAAGGACTGAAGTTCTAAATACGGTAAGAAAAAGACGAAAAAACATCCTATTAGTGACCTATCCCGAAGCTATTATTGAGAACGTTGTTACTAAAAAAGAGTTTGAGAAAAACACCCTAGAGCTTGAAGTTGGCATTGAATACGAGGTTGATTTTATTAATGAGCTTTTAATTGAACATGACTTTGAGAAAGTGGATTACGTATTCGAACCAGGTCAGTTTGCTATACGTGGAGACATTGTCGACATCTATTCTTTTTCTAATGACCAGCCTTATCGTTTAGAATTTTTTGGTGATGAATTAGAATCTATTCGAATCTTTAACCCAGAAGATCAACTCTCGGTTAAAACACTAAAAAAAGTCGCTATAGTTCCCAATGTCAATAAAAAAATGTTGGAAGAAAGCAGGACTTCTTTTTTAAGCTATATTCCTAACGATACTAAAATATGGATTAAAGACTTTGAATACGCCAAAGACAAAATACTCAAAGGCTTTGACAAAGCAAACTATACCTACAATCAGCTAGATAGCACTGTAAAGAGGTTATCTCCTCTACAACTTTATTTGGCTCCCGCTGATTTCGAAAAGCAATTACTACAACACAGCATTATTGAGTTTGGAGAGCGTTTTCATTTCGACGCTCAACTCACCCTCAACTATGCTATCACACCTCAGCCTCCTTTCAACAAGAACTTCGACTTACTAATTGAAAGTCTAAACCGCAACACTTCCAACAATTTTATCAACCTCATTGTTTCAGACAACACGACACAACTGGAACGTCTTCACCGAATTTTCGCAGATATAGGACAAGAAGTTAGCTACAGTTCTATACCAATTGCACTACATGAAGGTTTTATTGATAAAGATTTAAAAATAGCTTGTTATACCGATCATCAAATTTTTGAACGTTATCATCGTTTTAAACTAAAAGAAGGCTACAAAAAATCCAAACAAGCATTCACCTTAAAAGAGATTTACAATTTGCAAAAAGGCGATTTTGTTGTCCATATTGACCATGGTGTTGGGGAGTTTTCTGGGCTAGAAAAGGTAGACACTAACGGAAAAATGCAAGAAGCAATTCGTTTGGTATATAAAGGTGGGGATATTCTATATGTCAGCATCCATTCTTTACATCGAATTTCAAAATTCACAGGAAAAGATGGGAAACAACCTACATTAAACAAACTAGGCTCTCCTGCTTGGGCTGCAGCCAAGAAAAAGACCAAGTCGAAAATAAAAGAAATGGCATACGATTTAATTCAATTGTATGCTAAGAGAAAAGCAAGTAAAGGGTTTGCCTATACACCTGATTCGTATCTACAGAATGAGTTAGAAGCTTCATTTATATACGAGGATACACCTGACCAATTAGCAACAACAATAGCTGTTAAAGCGGATATGGAATCTGAAGCTCCAATGGATCGTTTAGTTTGTGGAGATGTTGGATTTGGCAAAACAGAAATAGCCATCAGAGCAGCTTTTAAAGCTGTTACCGACAATAAACAAGTGGCTCTTCTAGTCCCTACAACAGTGCTTGCTTATCAACATTACAAAACATTTTCTGAACGATTAAAAAACTTCCCTTGTACTGTTGACTATGTGAATCGTTTTAAATCTAATGCTAAAAATAAAGAAACACTTAAAAAGTTATCAGAAGGTAAGGTAGATATTATCATTGGTACGCACCGATTGGCAGGAAAAGATGTTCAATTTAAAGATTTAGGTTTACTGATTATTGATGAAGAGCAAAAGTTTGGAGTATCAGTAAAAGACAAATTAAAAACATTAAAAAACAATGTTGATACATTGACATTAACGGCAACACCTATCCCTAGAACGCTTCAGTTCAGTATGATGAACGCCCGTGATTTATCGGTTATTAATACTCCTCCACCCAATCGTTTTCCTATAGATACCATAGTACAATCATTTAGTGAAGCTACAGTTAGAGATGCTATCAACTATGAAACTCAACGAGGTGGGCAAGTTTATTTCATTAACAATAGAGTCCAAAATATTAAAGAAGTAGCCGGAATGATTCAGCGTTTATGTCCTGATGTAAGAGTAGCTATTGGACATGGCCAAATGGATGGCAAACAACTCGAAGCCATTATAATGGATTTTATGGCGGGAATGTATGACGTTTTGGTTGCTACATCTATTGTTGAGTCGGGAATTGATGTTCCTAACGCGAATACCATCATCATCAATAACGCCAATCATTTTGGATTAAGTGACTTGCACCAACTACGTGGTCGCGTTGGGCGCTCCAACAAAAAAGCCTTTGCTTATTTATTCACTCCTCCTCCACAACATTTAACTGATGATGCCAGAAAACGATTAGCTGCAATTGAACAGTTTTCTGATTTAGGGAGTGGGATTAACATTGCTATGCGCGACTTAGACATCCGTGGAGCAGGAGATTTGTTAGGAGCCAATCAAAGTGGTTTTATAGGGGATATTGGTTTTGATACTTTCCAAAAAATCTTAGATGAGGCCATAAAAGAATTAAAAGAAAAAGAATTCAAAGATGTTTTTGAAGAGGAGTTAGCTAACCAAGAGTTTGTTACTGACTGTCAGCTCGAAACAGATCTACAGCTTGTTATTCCAGATGATTATGTAAATGAAATTACAGAAAGGTTAAGCTTATATCGAGAATTAGACGATTCTGAAAACGAAGAGCGCTTGAACCTTTTTGCTTCTAACTTAAAAGACCGCTTTGGAGACATTCCAAAAGAAACTGAAGAATTAATGAATGCTGTAAGGTTAAGATGGTTGGCTAAAGATGTTGGCTTCACAAAACTGATCATTAAAAACAACATTATGTTAGGTTCATTTATTGCGGATCAACAATCTCCTTATTTCCAATCAGAAAAGTTTACATTAGTACTCAACTACATTCAGAAAAATACTAAAAACTGTACAATTGCTGAAAAGAACGGAAAGTTAAGAATGCGCTTCAACAACATTAGGAGTATTGAAGAAGCAAAAGATACTCTCAGCCATCTTTTAAATGGCCAATAAGTCACATTTAAAAAAAGATAAAAAAAGATCAATAGTTTAAAAAAATGTTTACATTTGTGCTACATACAGTGAAAAGGAATTTAAGTTCTATCATCAATTCCAAACGATAATATTCACTACATACGCACAAAACATTTTCAAAATAACATTTACAGTATTATATGTACGATATAGCTCAACTAAGAAGCAAAAAAGTTGTTGAATTACGCGAAATCGCCGCTGAGTTAAAATTAACAAGGGTAGATAAGCTTAAAAAAGAAGAATTAGTTTATAAGATTCTAGATGAACAAGCTGTAGTATCTGCATCGGAAATTTCAAAGCCTAAGCCTAAAAGGCCTAGAACCAATCGTAAAGAAAAATTGGCTAGTTCTGAAAACAAACCAACAAAAGCGGTTGCTACTGAAAAAGAATCAAAAACAACTGAAACTACTGATAGAGATTCTAAAAACAAGGAAACGAAGAAGCCTGTTAAACAAACAAACTCGACGAACAAAAACGAGACAAAAAAGCCTGTTAAACAAGCCAACACTTCCAACAAAAACGAAGTTAAAGAAACTCAAAAAAAAGAAGCAGAAGACACCTCTAACAAACAGAAAAAACAGCATCCCCCAAAAAAGACTGACAACAGTAAGGCTAACGCCAACAACCCTAACCACCCTAGTTATAAAGGGAACAAACCTCAGAACAACAATTCTCAAAGAAACGCTAATCAAAATCAGCGTAACAACCCTAATCAAAAGCAAATTAGAAAACCGCAAACGACAGCAGAGGAATTGGGGTATAACTTTGATAACTTAATTGCCAGCGAGGGGGTTTTAGAAGTCATGCAAGATGGCTACGGTTTCTTACGTTCTTCTGACTATCATTATTTACCATCTCCAGATGATGTTTATGTTTCACATTCACAAATCAAGCTATTTGGTTTAAAAACTGGAGATACGATTAAAGGAAGCATTCGTCCTCCTAAAATTGGAGAACGTTATTTCCCATTAATTAAATTCTTAAAGATTAATGGTCGCGAACCTAACGAAATTAAAGACCGTGTACCATTTAAATACTTAACACCACTTTTCCCTACAGAAAAACTAAAGTTAACAGGACACAGTAAAGAAACACTTTCTACTCGTGTTATGGACTTATTTGCACCTATAGGAAAAGGGCAAAGAGGAATGATCGTAGCTCAACCTAAAACAGGGAAAACTGTTTTATTAAAAGATGTAGCTAATGCTATTGCTAGTAACCACCCTGAGGTTTACTTAATGGTTCTTTTAATTGATGAACGTCCTGAAGAGGTTACCGATATGCAACGTAGTGTAAATGCTGAGGTTATCGCCTCTACATTTGACGAACCAGCAGAAAGACATGTAAAAGTTGCGAATATTGTATTAGAAAAAGCAAAGAGATTAGTAGAAAGTGGACACGATGTTTGTATTTTATTAGACTCTATCACTCGTTTAGCACGAGCTTACAATACCGTAATGCCAGCTTCTGGAAAAGTCTTAACTGGTGGAGTTGACGCAAATGCTTTACACAAACCAAAACGATTCTTTGGTGCTGCTCGTAAAATTGAAAATGGAGGTTCTCTAACCATTTTAGCTACTGCGTTAACTGAAACTGGTTCTAAAATGGATGAAGTTATTTTCGAAGAGTTTAAAGGTACTGGTAATATGGAGTTACAATTGGATCGTAAGATTGCCAATAGAAGAATATTCCCAGCCATAGATATTCTAACATCTGGAACAAGAAGAGAAGACTTATTATTAAGCAAAGAATCTCTACAACGTGTTTGGCTATTAAGAAAATATATGGCAGACATGAAATCTGTTGAAGCGATGGAATTCTTAAAAGACCGTATGCAAGCGAGTAGAACTAATGAAGAGTTCTTAGCTTCTATGAATGGATAAAAAAGAAAATACAATTAATAAAAAAAGCCCCAAAATAAAATTTTATTTTGGGGCTTTTTAATGTAGCTTTAGACGATGAAAAAAGCTGTAAAACAAACCTTTCTTTTTCTAATTTTCTTTTCAATTCTAAATCTAATAGCTTATTTTTTTATGAGTTTATTTTTGGATAAAAAATTAGTATTTCAAATTTTAAAATGGGGATGTTTAGCTCAACTGTTTTTGTTTACTTCTAACCTTATTATTGAATTCATCAGTGATAAGACAAAATAGAGACTAACTAAACAATTCTACTAACTCTTCTTGTAACGTGTGTGTTTTATCTTTTACATACCATTTTTGTAATTCCACACTAAACTCTTCATAGGACAATTGTGGATTAGTTTTATGCTCCATTACCATATTTTGAGCTGGAGCTGGTCTAGGCCCCCATCTTTTAACTTCATTAAAATCCTCATCAAACAACACAAAAATGGGAATTGCTTTGGCTCCATTTGTTAAATAATTCTCCATCACTTCAGGGTATTCATCCCTAATCATCACTTTTAATGTTATGCCACCTACCTCATCAGCTAGCAATTTCATAATTGGAATAATGTTTCCTGCATCTCCACACCAAGCTTCTGATATTAGCAACCAATTTTTAGTAGGGTGTGTTTTTACTTTATCCACCAACTCCTCAGTTAACCGATAAGTCTTCAACCCTCTCTTTGTTCTTGTTAAAGACAATTTGGTATAGTTCAACATTGCTTCAGACTGGTTTGTACCTGTAGTCTTCCCGTCTTCAAATAACTCCTGAATATGCTGATAATAAACATCAAAATCAGGTAATTCGTTGTAAAATTCTTTTGTCACTTTCATCTCTTGATTTATTCTATTTGACTTGATTCATTTTATATATCTGTCTTAAAAAAAACAAATTCCTTATAGGATAACTAAATTTTTAATTTATCTCTTATAAGCAGAACACTTTTTTTATTACTTTTGTGTAAAATAAGAATAAGAAATGGCAGATAAAAATTTTCACGGAAGCACAGAAGGAATTGGATACATCTATGTTGGATTAGCATTAGTTACTATTTTCACTATTGTTTTTTTCGGATAATTTGATAAACGCTTCAAGACAATGAATAAGCGAATTGGAAAACCTTTCAATTCTATTTTTTCGTGGATCATAAAAAAAAGAATCCATCAAATTGACTTATTCAAAAAACACCCTATAGAAGTTCAAAACGAACTCATAGAATCACTTATAACGCGTGCAAAGAATACTGAATTCGGGAAGAAGCATCATTTTTCATCCATAGAGAATTACCTCGATTTCACTAAAAACATTCCTATTCAGGACTACAGTTCCTTAAAACCTTACATTGACAGAAATATAAAAGGCGAGCAAAATTTACTTTGGCCAGAAGAAGTTAAATGGTTTGCAAAATCATCAGGAACAACGACAGGGAAAAGTAAGTTTATTCCTGTGACCAAAGAGGTGATAGAAGATTGTCATTATAAAGGAGGTAAAGATCTATTGGGGATGTACTACAACCATCATCCCAATACACAACTTTTTAATGGGAAGCACCTTATTTTAGGAGGGAGTTCTCAAATTAACTATTTTAACCATCAATCCTATTTTGGGGATTTATCTGCGATTATTGTCAATAACTTACCTTGGTGGTGTGAATGGCGAAGAACCCCAAAAAAAGAAATTACATTGATGGAAAACTGGAATGAAAAACTTCCTAAAATGGTTGAATCTACCGTCAATGAAGATGTAATGATCTTAGCAGGAGTTCCTTCATGGACCCTCGTTTTTCTAAAACAAGTTTTGGAACATACTCAAAAAGACAACATCATGGAGGTGTGGCCCAACCTAGAGTTATATATGCATGGAGGTGTTAACTTTGAACCTTACCGTTCTCAATTTGAAGCCATTATAAAAAACAAGAACATGAACTATGTTCAAACCTATAATGCTAGCGAGGGCTTTTTTGCCATCCAAGATCAAGTCAAAGCCACTGATATGCTATTGATGTTGGACTATGGCATCTATTACGAATTTTTGCCACTAGAAGAACTTCATAAAGAGCACCCCAAAACGCTAGAATTAAAAGATGTTGAAACAGGCATCAATTATGCTTTGATTATCACGACTAGTGCTGGATTATGGCGTTATATGATTGGAGACACTATCCAATTTACCCATTTAAAACCGCACCGAATTATCGTAACTGGGCGAACAAGTCAATTTATCAATACGTTTGGAGAAGAGGTTATGGTAGACAACACAGACAATGCCATTCGCATTGCTTGTGAACGCACCAACTCCTCAGTCAAAGATTATACACTGGCGCCCGTTTTTATGAAAGAAGATGAAACTGGCGGACATGAGTGGATTATTGAGTTTTATAAACAACCGAAAAACATTGACTTTTTTGTTGACGTTTTAGACAATGCTTTAAAAAGTTTGAATAGTGATTATGAAGCCAAAAGATCGAATGACCTTACTATTAGAAAACCGATCATTCATATTGCAAAAACTGGCATATTTCATGATTGGTTAACTAGTAAAGATAAATTGGGGGGACAACATAAAATACCTCGTTTGTCGAACAACAGAATACTAATTGAAGAACTCTTGGCGTTAATGAAATAAGACTAATCTTTATCTATGAAATTTTCTACTCTCATAATACTATCGTTTATCTGCTTATTCATAAAAGCCCAGCCCCAACCTATCCTTAGCTTTAAAATTGATCCCCCCAGCGACATCTGTATTGACCACCTTGACAAAATTTATATCTTTAATAAAGAAACAATAGATCAGTACAACGCTAAAGGAAAAAAAATAGCAACATATAGTAACAATCAACTAGGAGCTATCAATAAAATAGATGTCAGTAATCCACTCAAAGTTTTAGTCCTACATAAAGACCAAAACACATTAGAAATTTTAGACAATACTTTATCAACTGAACGTAACACAACACTAGACCTAACTAATGCTAATCTATATAACACCAGTGTTTTTGCCTACAGTTCTATTGACAATGGCGTTTGGTTTTATGACCAAGAATTGTTTCAAATCATCAAAGTTGACCTTACCATGAACCGAATCTATGAATCTGGTAACTTACTACAAATTTTGGGGCTAGATACGCTTGATGTTGTTGATTTAATTGAGCATAAAAACAAGCTATACCTCATTACCCCAACATCAATTTTAATTTTCGACAACTTTGGTGCTTACTATTCAACCGTTCATTTACAGGATAACCAACAAGTATTGAGCATAGAAGAAAACACTATTTTTTATCAAACCCCCAACTACATCAAAGCTTATAATCTATTAACGTTTGAAACGCAAGAAACACCATTTCAAGCACCTAAGAATTCAAAAACAACGTTAAAAAACAATAAGATTTATAGCATTACTGATGGTATTTTTTCTGTTTTTGAATTAGATTCAGAATAGAATATCTTATCTTGTAAGAATTAATTATGAAAACCATTTTAAGCTATATCGTTTTATTTCCTGTTAAACTTTATCAATGGATTATTTCTCCCTTATTTCCTGCTACCTGTAGACACACCCCTACTTGTTCTGTTTATACTGTTGAAGCAGTAAAGGAATGGGGACCACTAAAGGGCATTTGGCTAGGAATGAAACGGTTAGCAAAATGTCATCCATGGGGAACATCTGGGTATGACCCAGTCCCTCGAAAATGCAATCACGAACACTGTAATCACGCGCACTAAAACACACAATACTATGCTTAAAATTGACATGCACACGCACATCATGCCTAAAAATCTTCCACGTTGGGCCGACAAATTTGGTTATGACGGTTTTATCCATTTGGATCATCATAGGGAGGGTTATGCTAACATGATGCAAGGAGAAAAGTTCTTTAGAGAAATCAATGAGAACTGTTGGGACGGAGCGGTTAGAATTAAGGAATATCAGCAGCATGAAACGCAAGTTCAAGTTGTATGTACGATTCCTGTATTATTCGCTTATTTTGCCAAGCCTAAAGACGGATTAGAAGTCGCTCAGTTTCTAAATGACGACATCGCTAATTTAGTAGCAAAATATCCTAAAAACTATGTTGGTCTGGGGACTATTCCGATGCAAGACCCTGAACTTGCTGTGCAGGAGCTACATCGAATAAAAGAAATCGGTTTAGTAGGTATACAAATTGGTTCTAACGTTGACAATAAAAACTTGAATGAACCTGAGTTTTACCCTATTTGGGAAGCTTGTGAAAAATTAGGGTTAGCCATATTTGTTCATCCATGGAATATGATGGGAAAAAAGCACATGGAAAAATACTGGTTGCCATGGTTGGTTGGAATGCCTGCTGAAACAGCACGAGCTATTTCATCGATGATTTTTGGTGGAATATTCGAAAAATTCCCTAAACTAAGAGTCAACTTTGGACATGCAGGCGGCTCTTTCTTGGCTACAATTGGTAGAATAGAACATGGGTTTAATTGCCGTCCGGACTTAGTCGCTGTAGACAATCCAATTAATCCCAAAGATTATTTAGGAAAATTTTGGGTCGATTGTATCACGCATGACCCAAGGATGTTAAAATATGTATTAGAAGTTCAAGGCTCTAATCGAGTTACTTTGGGAAGCGATTATCCATTTCCACTAGGGGATTTAGAAATTGGAAAGTTTGTTACAGAAGCTGGTTTAGAAAAACCTGTAGTTGATGACATTTTTTGTAACAGCACACTTGAATGGTTAAACCTTGACAAAAAGCTATTCCTGTAATGAATATTTTTGTTTTTTTATTGCTCTTCTTCATCGTTGGAGGTTTAATAGAACTCTATGTTTTTCAGGCGATAAAACAGTTGACCAAAAACAAGACATTACAAAAGCTTTGGTTGGCGATTCCTATTTTAATTTTCGTTAATCTAGCCTATGGATTTATTACAACCCCTAGAACTGAGGGACAAACAATACAATTACAATGGGCTTTGGGGCTTGTTTTAATCAATGTAGTCCCTAAGTTATTTATTCTCATCCTTCTGTTGATTGAAGACCTCAACAGGGGGAGTCAACGAATTTTCAAACTTTTTAAGGGTACACCATCTACTCCAATAAAAGGGAGAAGAAAATTTATTTCACAATTAGCTTTGGGAATAGCAGCTATTCCATTTTCTAGTTTTCTATATGGAATTATTAAAGGAAGGTATAATTTCAAAGTCATTAAATACCAATTGTTTTTCGATGATTTACCTAAAGCTTTTGACGGCTTTACCATTACTCAAATTTCTGATATACATTCTGGAAGCTTTACCAACAAAGAAAAAGTTCAATATGGAGTTGACTTAATTAATGAGCAAAAATCTGATTTGTTGTTATTTACTGGGGACATTGTAAATAATAAAGCAACTGAAATGGACCAATGGATTTCTATTTTTAAGCAATTAAACGCTCCCTATGGTAAATATTCGGTATTGGGTAATCATGATTATGGTGAATATAACGAATGGAAAACACCAGAAGATAAAGCAGCTAATTTTCAAGCGATAAAAGACATTCATCCCAAAATTGGGTTTGAACTGTTATTAAATGAAAGTAGAACAATTGAAAAAGAGGGACAAAAAATAGCTTTAATTGGAGTTGAAAACTGGGGAAAACAATTCAAAAAAGCAGGAGACTTAAAATTGGCTAGTCAACATGTTCATCAAGACGACTTTAAAATATTAATGAGTCACGACCCTAGTCATTGGGAATTGGAAGTGAAAAAAGATGACTTTAATTACCAATTGACATTAAGTGGCCATACCCATGGGCTACAATTTGGCATAGAAATACCTGGATTCATCAAATGGAGTCCCTCTAAATATGTCTATAAACAATGGGCTGGATTGTATCAAGAATTGGGTAGATATATTAATGTGAACAGAGGCTTTGGCTATCATGCTTTCCCTGGAAGAGTTGGGATATGGCCAGAAATCACAGTCATTGAATTGAAGCAATCCAACAACTCATCAAGTTCCAACAGAAAATAGTATCTTCGCAACTCAGATTCCGACACAAAATAAATTACAACATGAAACAATTCGTCACATTATTAATCATTTTAGCTTTTATTCAAACATCATGCTCTGCACAGCGCGGTTACTGGCAACAACATGCGAAATACAAGATGGATATCGATATGGATGCTAAAAAGCATCAGTTTAAAGGAGAACAAGAGTTAGTCTATACCAATAACTCTCCCGATACATTACACCATGTTTTTTATCATTTGTATTACAATGCTTTTCAACCCGGATCGATGATGGATGTTCGTTCAAGAACTATTATTGATCCTGACCCAAGAGTGGGGGATCGTATTGTACATTTAAAACCTGATGAAATTGGTTTTCATAAAATTAATAGCTTAACTCAAAACGGAAAAGCTTTAAAATATAATGTCGTTGGTACTATTTTAGAGGTTCAACTCGCAACTCCTATTTTACCTGGGAAAAAGTCAACCTTTAAAATGAGTTTCGACAGTCAGGTTCCTGTACAAATTAGAAGAACGGGAAGAAACAATCAAGAGGGTGTGGATTATTCAATGACACAATGGTATCCTAAAATGTGTGAATATGACAAAGATGGTTGGCATGCTAACCCTTATATTGGAAGAGAATTCCATGGGATTTGGGGTGATTTTGATGTTAAAATCACGATTGATAAAGACTACTTATTAGGCGGAACGGGATATGTTCAAAACCCACAAGAAGTGGGGAAAGGATACGAGGATAAAAACAAAAAAATAAAAATACAAAAAGGAAACCCTAATAAACTAACATGGCATTTCTACGCTCCACAAGTTCACGATTTTGCTTGGGCTGCTGATCCAGAATTTACTCACGACACAACTGCGTTGGACAATGGTACTATCTTACACTTTATCTATATGAAAGATACCTTGCAAGAACGTTGGTCCAAACTAAAGCCTGAAGCCAAAAAAAGTTTTGAGTTTGTTAATAAAAACTTTGGCGAATATCCTTACAAACAGTATTCAGTAATTCAAGGAGGTGATGGAGGAATGGAATATCCAATGTGTACCTTAATTACTGCTCATAGTAGCTTTAAAGGACTGGTAAGTGTTACTGTTCATGAATCCATTCACAGTTGGTTTCAAGGGTTAATGGCGACTAATGAAAGTAAATATGCTTGGATGGACGAAGGGTTTACCACTTTTGCTCAGTATAAAACGATGGATTACCTCAATAATGGAGGTGCTTTGAACCCTATCGCTAGACAATATGGAGGATATAAACGTGTTGTTGAAGCCAACAGACAGGAACCTTTAACTACGCATGCTGATTTTTATAAAAGCAATGCCGTTTATGGGAACAATGCTTATTCAAAAGGGGCGATCTTATTAATGCAATTAAGCTATATTGTTGGTGATGCTGCTGTAATGCGTGGGATGAAACGTTATTTTGATGAATGGCATTTTAAACACCCTACTCCACAAGACTTTAAGCGCATCATAGAAAAAGAATCAAATATGGAATTGGATTGGTACTTTGAACAATTTGTTGGAACAACCAATACCATTGATTACAGTATTAAGTCGGTTACTAAAAAAGATGGAAAAACAAACATTACACTTGCTAGAAAAGGAGACATGCCAATGCCAATAGATTTAGTTGTAAAACTAAAAGATGGTTCTTTAAAATGGTACTATATTCCTATGCGAATTATGAGAAACAATAAGGGGGAAGACCTTTATGAAATCCCTAGAGTTAATAAGGCTGCTTGGCCTTGGGTTTATCCAGAATATGAACTAATTATTGACGAAGCTATTGAAAACATTGAAGCTATTGAAATAGACCCATCAACAAGAATGGCTGACATTAACCGCGAAAACAATTACTATCCTAAAGAACAAAAGGATGAAAGCATTAAATTTGATGGAAAATGATTAAAAAGTATCTTCCACTACTCTTTATTTTCTTCTTTTTTTGGACAAGCTGTAAGACCGAAACTGTTGAATCTGCTCGTAACCTTTCATTAGAAAAAGACTTTGAATGGGCCACTGTTGAACATCGCTATAAAATAAAAGTTCCCAACTACTTAAAGTCTACTACAATTCTAAATGATGAAGCTTCTTTACAGTATATGCACATGTATAAGGAAGAATATTTAATCATAATTGATGAATCTAAACAAGAATTTATTGATGCCTTTAGAGCATTAGAAGCCTACGATGAAGAGCAGAATACACTAAAGAATTTTCATGAGGTTCAGACAACGCACCTAACTACAGCCATGCATTTGCGCCCCACCTCTACACCTCAATTTATTCAATTGAGAAATACAGCTGCTTACTTTGCTGAATTTGACGCCAATATTGAGGGGACTCAAGAAACTGCCAGTTACTTTATTTATCATGTAGCAAGTACTGAAAGGCTATACACAATCATGTTGTGGACGTTAAAAAAGAACCGTGATATTTACAGAGAAAAAGTAAAAAAAATGTTATCGACTTTCAACAGTTTAGAAGTAGAGAATTAAACGTTAAAAGATTGTTAAGCTTTTATTTTCCGCCTATATTTTCACCTTTTGGAATAAAACTTGCAAAAACAACTGTAATTGAATTATTTAGAACATTCAATAATAATTATTAAGATAGTTTTTTTATATTAGACAAAATTTTGTCGCCACAAAACAAACATTATGAAATTAAACATTAAGAAACTTGCTTTTACGGTATTAACAGCAGGAATTATATCATTCGGAGCGCAGGCTCAATTTGAAGGAGTAATCGATTTTGAAAAAAATGTTGGAAGTGTTAGTGTTAACTACAGATACTTCGTCAAAGGAGACCATATTAGAATCGAAGAAGTTGCTGATGATGGAGCTGTTGAGGGTATACAATTAATTGATTTAACTAAAAAAACAATGTATGCTATCAGCCCTGAGCAAAAGTTATACATGGAAGCTCCAAATAGACGTCCTGCAGGAGAATTTAACGTTGAAGTTGAAAGAACAGGAAAAACTAAAGAAATTTTAGGTAAAAAATGTAAAGAAATTGTTGTTACAAGTACAGCAAAAGATCGAAAAATTATCTATTGGGTTACTAAAGGAGATTATGACTTTTTCATTCCAATGCTTGTTGCATTAAACAGAAAAGAAAATCAATCATTGTTTTTCCAAAAAATTGAAAACATTGACGGATTCTTCCCAATGTTGAGTCAAGAATATATTCTTTCTACTAACCGTTTAGTTTCAGAATTAAAAACAAAAGAAGTAAAAGCAAAAGCAAATGAAGCTAGTATTTTTGAAATCCCTAGCGATTATAAAAAGTTTGAAAGATAATTAACAATTCATATTGCATATCTAAAAAGCCGAAAGAAATTCTTTCGGCTTTTTTTTGTTTATTTTTATCTAGTTATAATCTATCTAATGCAAAAACTTATCACATTACTATCAACGCTACTAATTAGTCTTTTTTTATGGGGACAGGAAGATAGCTGTGTTATTTGTTTTTCTCATACTGGTGGATTCCACCCCAATAGTTTTGAACTAACTATTTCTTCTCAAGATAGCGTCAGTTATTATTATACACTTGATGGCCGTACCCCCAATAGTTCTTCAAAAAAATATACACAACCGATATTCATTGACTCAACAAGATCACTCTCTGTTGTAGCTTATAAAAAGGGGAAAAGAATTGCTCAAAAGACTACCACTTTTTTTACAGACAGAACTTTCGACATGGGCGTAATTGCTATTACCGCAAATCCAGACGATTTCTTTAGTTATGAAAGAGGAATTTATGTTAAAGGGTGTTGTGCCAATGAAGATCCTCCCTATAATGGCGCCAACTTTTGGAAAGGTTGGGAAAGAAAAGTCAACGTAGAACTGTATGAATCTGATGGAACACTCGCTTTTAATCAAAAAGCTGGGGCAAAAATATTTGGAGGTTTTAGTAAAAGCCTTCCTATGAAATCAATTTCTCTCACGTCACGAAAGAAATATGAAAAAAAATACTTTAAATACCAACTATTCCCTGATAAGGAAATTACAAAATTTAAGTCCTTTGTACTAAGAAACTCTGGTGGCGACTTTAACAAAACGCACTTTAGAGATGCTCTTATCACCAACCTTGTAGCCCCTTTAGACATAGAAATTCAAGCTTATCGACCTGTTGTCGTTTATATTAATGGGACCTACTGGGGGATTCACAACTTAAGAGAAAAAATTACAGAACATTTTTTAAAATTTAATGGGAATGCCAATCCAGACAGTGTTGATTTAATGAAACATCGCAATGATTTACAACATGGAAATAGAAAACAATACAAAGCCTTGTTAAAATACCTTTCTAGACATGATTTAAGCGATACCCTAGCTGTAAGAACCTTGTCTCAACTAATGGACATTGACAACTTTATGGATTACAACATTACTCAAATATATGCTGATAATCGAGATGCTGGAGGAAATATTCGTTACTGGAAACCCCAAGACAACAATTCTCAATGGCGTTGGATCTTATTTGACACTGATATGAGTTTTGGTATTAGCGATTGGAAAGGTTATAAAACAAATACCCTTTCCAAAATGACAGCTAAGAATACTGAAGCATGGCCCAACCCTGCATGGAGTACTTTTATTATTCGAAAACTACTCGAAAACGACAGTCTAAAAAACAACTATATCAACCGTTTCTCTGATAGACTAAATACTATTTTCACTTCAGAAAATGTATTATTTAAAATTGATTCTATCAAAGCATTACTCAACGATGAAATGCCTAACCATGTCAAAAAATGGAGAAGTAACAACATGAAAAGATGGGAAAGAAATGTAAACATACTCAGAGATTTTGCCAATTATAGGCCAACTTATGTTCGTAAACACCTCATGGAAAAATTTGAATTAACCGACACCATAGCTGTTACCATAAAACATCCACATCCAGAAAAAGGAAAAGTCTTCCTTAACTCTCTTACTATTTCTGATAATTTTAATGGTTATTATTTTAAAGAAATACCTATTCGACTCATTGCTCAACCTGCTTTTGGTTATGATTTTGTAGAATGGACTGGAATTAACCAAACGGCTTCAGCATACGACTATCAGCTTTCTGAAGCCATAACAATAACTCCTAAATTCCAACAAAAGAAAGCTAGTTCATGGCGACAAAAAGTTGTACTTAATGAACTATGTCTTAAATCAGACCCAAGCAACCTTACTAAAGATTGGGTTGAACTTTATAACCATTCGGACACCACCATTAACATCTCAAACTGGAAGTTAATAATTGAAGACAGTCATTTATACTTTGACGACAACACTTTTTTAGCACCAAAATCTTATCTAATTGTCGCTAGAAACCCAAGCAAAATAAACGCAAAATCTCCCGTTTATAAGGACTCCTTACCTCAAGGAATCCCCTCTCAAAATGGGTTTATTGCATTGTTAGATCATAACTTAGCGGTAGTTGACTCTTTTCAATACGATCTTAACAAAAACTTTAAAGTTGACAGTATTAAAACACCAATTATTCTAGAAAAAGTTAACCCTAATCAAATCAGCAATATTGCCAATTGGAATATCAACACCCTCCCTACGCTAGGCGAAAGAAATAGGGCTTTCAAAACACCAAAAGCTCCAAACATTAACATTATTGATCGGTATTGGAAACAAATAATTGTTGGTTCTTTAGCTCTTGTTTTGATTCTCATTCTTCTAATTATAATTTTGAGAAAAAGACACTTTAGTAAAATTGGATGATTATGATTCCAACATATAGAGGTATTCAGTTCTCTGGCGATTGGGTTTCAAAAGTCATTCAACAACTCAACAAAGATTTGCTATTAACAGGCTTTGAACAACAGTTTGATTGTAATAGTTCTGCTGAGCAATTCGTAACAGCGTGTATTCGTTACTTTGAAACCTTATTAATTCAAAATGAACCCCAGCTTTTTAACTTATTATATCGAATAGATGTTCCTCAAGAAAAAATACACAATACCCAAGGCACTCCTCATATCAGCATTACCAAAGAAATCTTAAATCGTGAATTTCAAAAAGTCGTATTAAAAAGTCAATTTTAATTTATCAATTTAGAATGTTGAAAAAACATATTATAACGGTAGCTTTACTACTTATCGGTTTTTTGTTTTGGTCTCAAGAAAATGAACTGAACCTTAGTAACTTTAAATCTCAAGACCTCCCTGAACAGGAAAAGTTAATCATTCAAAAACAATTAGAATTATACCAAGAAACAAAATCTGAGCTTACCCAATTAAAATTGATTGCCAACTTACTCGACAGCTTACAAAGTAGGCCTGCTATCGACTTTTATGCCGATTTCTTAGTAAAAAAATCAGATCAATTATTGACCAAACTACCTACAGAAGCAACTCCAATAAACAATTACAAATTAATAGGATGGAGCTATATTGGGGAAAGCTATTTCTATAAAAATCAAATTGAT
This sequence comes from Flavobacteriales bacterium, assembly GCA_025210295.1. Taxonomy (NCBI): domain Bacteria; kingdom Pseudomonadati; phylum Bacteroidota; class Flavobacteriia; order Flavobacteriales; species Flavobacteriales bacterium. The sequence goes on from JAOASC010000048.1 coordinate 56,998, forward strand.
TCGGCATTATTTATTATGAAAGAATGCGTCTCGTTATCTAAAACAAATAACAACCTAGAAACCCTAGCTTCCAATTTAAATAACCTCTCCTACATCTATCAAATTTTAGGGAACGATTCATTGGCCTTTGAATATATTCAAGCTTCAATCCCTGTGAAAAAACAAATTCCCAATAATGCCAAAAGTTTATCTACATCTTACAACAACCTTGGAAACATACATGAAAAGAGAGGGGAATATTCTCCAGCTTTTAAAAACTATTTCATTAGCTTAAAAATTAGAGACAGTCTTAAAGATTATAGAGGCATGGGAAATGTTCTAAACAACATTGCAAACCTCTACCAAAACACGGGAAATTCAACCAACGCCCTTCATTACTTTAGTCAATCAACACAAGCTAGAGTCAAGGCTAAAGACTCTCTAGGTTTATGTAATAATTATAACAATATTGGTTCTATTTATCACCAACAAAAAAAATACGACAGTGCAATAAGCTATTACTTAAAAGCCCTTCAAGTGATTGAATGGCACAATAAAAACCGGCTTTCTCACCCCACTCCTGGACAAGATCTTTATGCCATTACCTTGACTAATTTAGCCGATTTATATGCCCAACAAGGGGACAGTAAAAAAGCAATAGAACTTCATTTAAAAGCAATAGAACTAAAAGAAACGTATCAATATATCCCAAGCGAGAACTTGGGCTTTTCATATTATCATCTGGGACAACTTTACTTCAACAATAACGATTTTAATAAAGCGGAACAATATGCTCAAAAAGGGATGTTATTATTAAACAAGCTTAACTCTCCCAAACTCTCCAATATGATAACCTACTTAATGTCTCAGATTTATATTAATAAAGGGGATTATAAAAAAGGTTATGAAATGTTACACCTTTCTACACAAATGAAAGACAGCATGGTAAATGCCAACTTAATATCTGAAGCGGCCAATAGAAGTGCCCGATTTAAATACGAGCAAAAACAACTCATCGACAGCCTCAAAGCAATAGAAAAGGAGCGACTAAACGTAGAAAAATTTAAAACACAAGCAGCAAAAAACAGCAGTCAAAAAATTCTTTACATTAGTCTTGCTACCTTTATTATACTGGTCATCTTAATCTACTCAATTATTCAACGAAATAAGAGTGCTCAAAAGATTTTAAAACTTAAACACCAAACACTGCAACTTCAAATTAACCCACATTTTTTCTTTAATGCTTTAAACGCTATCAGTAACTATATAGGGTCTAACCAACCTTTTATTGCTAAACAATATTTAGCTAAATTTTCCAAAGTAATGCGTTCTTCACTTGAAAATGTACAGCAAGAATTAATTTCCTTAGAAGAGGAGCTCATTTTTACCAAAAACTATATGGAGATTGAAAAACTTCAGCATAGAAACTTCGAGTACAGCATAACGATAGCTGATCAAATTGAAACGGAAACGGTAATGCTCCCTCCTACTATTTTCCAACCATTTATTGAAAATGCCATTCTTCATGGCTTTATTGAAAAGACAGAAGAGCATAAAGGTTTGATTAGCATCAATATAAAGGCTAAAAACAATCAAATTCTCTTTGAAATAATAGATAATGGAGTTGGACTTTCTATGCCTAAAAAAGAGCGTGACCATCAATCTCTAGCCATTTCTATAACGACCAATAGGCTACAATTATTTACTAAAAATAGTGCTGCACTAAAAATAACTAATCACCCTCAGCATTCTGGGGTCCTTGTTTCTTTTGCTATTCCTCAACAATAGATAAGCTACGATTGTTCCTAACCATTTTTTCTTCCTATCATACCAACTTGTAACTCAAACACGCCGTCTTGTAAGTGTTAGCTTATTATTCTCTATACATCCTATAGATTTGCCCTCGAATAAAAAAACAATTAATTATGAAAAGAGCAATTTTAAGCTTAGTTACATTGGGTAGCGTTTTATTTTTTGCTTCATGTGGAGGAGCTGAAAAAATAGAGGTTGATACCAACATGAAAGCTTTTATGTCTAAAATAGAAGCATCAAAAAGTATGATGGATGCTATGGAAGAATTTGGAGCAAATCCCAACTTAGAAACAGATGTAGATTTATATGAATTAAAGGAGCCTACAGTAAAGTCTGTTTCAGAAAAAGACGGATTAAAATGCTACCTAATGAATGTTAAACATGGACTTATCGACAGCGACTGTGAGGTATGTTGGGAAAAAGACAAAGTCAAATCAGTAACCGTAACTTATTAATATTTTAAATTATATACAATGTCAACAGAAAACAAAAAAACATGGAAACTCCTAGGAATATTATCAATCATTTTTGGTGTAATGGGAGTAATACTAAGCTTAGTTGGAACAATTGGTCTTTACACTTCTATTTTAGGGCTTCTATTAGGAGTTGGATCTATTGTTATGGCCACTAAGCAAAACGGGAAGATGATAGCTGCCATTATCGGTATTGTATTATCGCTACTGGGCTCTTATTGGGGATACAGCGCAATGAAAGCTTGGGAAAAAGTTGGAGAAGAACTCAACAAATCTATAGAAGATGGAACTTTTGACAATGCACTTCAAGAAGCATTAGAAGAAAACAACGATAATCACTAAAACAAAAAGGAGGGACTACCCCTCCTTTTTTCTTTTTTTGTTTGTTAGCGCTCAAAAGCCCCCCACTTATCATTCACTACAGACTCAGCATCCATTAAGCTCAAGACCTCATCTGCTATGTTATCACTCAATTCTAGATGAGTGGTAAAACCGACACATGACGCATTAATCTCTCCCAAGACATACTTGTCTTCTCCAGTCTTTTTATCGGTATCTAAGATAAAATCTGCAGTCCAAATTAATGGTAAATCATAATTCCCTAACCTTTGGCGTAAAACAGCTATACTCTTTTTAATAATATCTCCTAATTCTGGCCATTGTTCTGGTTTATCATAACGATATTTTGCACCAGAGAATAATGTTGCAGAGAAAGCATCTGGTGTTTCTGCTGGTTTTTTATGTACAATATTTACAATCTTATCTCGTAACATTAACACTCTAATTTCCCCCTCTGTTATTCTTTCAAGGAATGGCATATCTAACAACATTCCATTTTCCCCATCTAAATATTGAATACAAAACTCTAAAAACTCTTGTAATGTTTTTTCCTCAGTATGATTATCCTTTGCTTCTGTTAGTTTTACCTTAGCATCTAATGCTACCTTTGATTTGTATTTCTCTGGCTCCATTACCTCAACTCTCCAAATACCTTCTCCAGCAGACCCTCTATTTTGTTTCAATACTCGAACACCTTTACTCAGTGTTTTAGGAAAATTTTCTTTCAATGCATCAAAATCGTAATAAGTATAAACATCACTCGGAACCAAAGCAGTACCTTTTAACTTTTCAACGGCATTTTTTGCTCCATAGGCAGTCATTGCATCTGGATGAGGCAGCCCCTCTACTCCATTCCTAACTAATTCTCTTAACATCTGAAAATATCCTACTTCACTTGGTAAATTACCTGGATTTACACGGCTAATATATGCACTAGCCTTTTTAATAGTGTGACGATAAATTTCACCTCTGTTTTCATCGGTGTAAAAAATAATTTCAGCTGTCCATCCACGCGCTTGTAAAGAGTCGATAATTGGCTTTGAATCTCTTCTAAATCCATACTCCCCTTTGTCCGTTCCTCCTCTAGCTTCGAAAATTACTACGTGTTTTTTCATTTTTGATTTTTTTATGTGTTTTAGATTAATAATTCTATATAAATTTCGGCATAAAACACCCTCAAAATCATGACCTAAATCAGAAAAAAAAATGATTATAACGAACCATAAAATTTTCATTTCTATTCGAGATTAAATTTGTAACTTTACCGTTCAAAATATTACAATCAATCAGTAAGTAATTACTGTAAAATAAAACACAATTATAATGAGTAAATACGACGTTACAATTATAGGTTCTGGTCCAGGAGGATATGTTGCAGCTATTAAATGTGCACAATTAGGGTTAAAAACAGCGATCATTGAAAAATATTCAACGTTAGGTGGTACCTGTTTAAATGTAGGGTGTATCCCTTCTAAAGCTTTGCTAGATTCTTCTCACCACTATCACGATGCACAACACTCATTTAGTAAACATGGAATTACAACTGGAGATTTATCGTTTGACTTAGCAACCATGATTGAACGTAAACGTGCCGTTGTTTCTCAAACTTGTGATGGGGTAAAATACCTTATGGACAAAAATAAAATTGATGTTTATGAGGGGGTTGGATCATTTGTCGATAAAAACAACATTAAAGTAACAGGTAAAGATGGTGAACAAACCATCCAAACGGACAAAACGATTATCGCAACAGGTTCTAAACCTAATTACTTCCCAGGAATGGAACCTGACAAAAAACGTATTATCACTTCTACTGAAGCTTTAGAAATGAAAGAAGTACCTAAACACTTAATCGTAATTGGTGGAGGTGTTATTGGGTTAGAGTTAGGAAGTGTTTACGCTAGACTAGGGGCTAAAGTTACTGTTGTAGAATTTGCTGATACCATTATTCCTACGATGGATAAGACAATGTCAAAAGAATTACAAAAAGTATTGAAAAAAGAAGGATTTAAATTCAACTTTAATCATGCTGTACAAAATGTAACCAATGAAGGAGATGCTGTAAAGGTTGTCGCTAAAAATAAAAAAGGAGAAGATGTTACTTTTGAGGGAGACTATTGTTTAGTTGCTGTTGGAAGAAAGCCATATACCGAGGGATTAGGATTAGAAAACATAGGCGTTAAGGTTACTGACCGAGGAATGATTGAAACCAATGATCATTTGCAGACCAATGTTGATGGAGTTTATGCCATAGGAGATGTTGTAAAAGGAGCAATGTTAGCACACAAAGCCGAAGAAGAAGGTGTTTTTGTAGCTGAACTATTAGCGGGACAAAAACCACATATCAATTACGATTTAATTCCTGGTGTCGTTTATACTTGGCCTGAAGTGGCTGCTGTAGGAAAAACAGAAGAGCAAATTAAAGCTTCTGGTAAAGCTTATAAAGTAGGGCAATTTCCAATTAAAGCGTTGGGAAGAGCTAGAGCAAGTATGGACATAATGGGGGTTGTTAAGGTAATTGCTGATGAAGAAACAGATGAAGTTTTAGGAGTACATATGATTGCTCCTCGTGCAGCTGACTTAATTATGGAAGCTGTTGTTGCAATGGAATACAGAGCATCTGCCGAAGATATTGCTCGTATTTGTCACCCACACCCTACTTATAGTGAAGCTGTAAAAGAAGCTGCTTTAGGAGCTTGGATGGGAAAACCATTACATATTTAATTAGAGCATATCACAACTAATATTTTTAAAGGCACAATCCGAATTTAGGTTGTGCCTTTTTAGTATATAACATTATGACCAAAAAAGATTTTTTTATCATTATTATTCGGTTGTTTGGGCTTTATACCCTGATCGGTATTTTGTTTAATATAATCCCTATGAATTTTGCCTTTTTATGGGAAATTCAACAACCATTTATTATACTCTCTGCTACCTTGTCTATCTTAATACCAATTGGATTATTTCTTTTACTAATTTTTAAAGCAGACAACATCGTCCAACTCTTAAAATTGGATAAAGGTTTTGATACAAAAACAATTAACCTAGGAAACTTGGATGCTAAAACCATTTTAAAAATCTCCATTTTGATTCTAGGTGGACTTCTATTAATTGATAACCTGCCTCTTTTTCTAAAAAGTATTTTATCGGCTCTAGAAATTAGAACACATGGCGGAAATCCACCTAAACATTTCAATTTTAATTGGTTAGTCACTTTCCTTAAAACAGTAATTGGCTATCTATTTATTACCTACTATGACCATATTGCTCGTCAACTTCTAAAAACTAAGAATATTGATTAGTTATTTTTGAACAACAATAATAATTTAATCCCCATGACAAACACAACGTTTAAAACCTAAATCAATGTATCCAACCCTCTATCACCTAGTCTACGATATTTTCGGAATTGAAATTCATTTCTTCAATCATTTCAACATGTTTGGTTTATTGGTTGCTTTTGCTTTCTTGGGAGCCAATTATTTTTTTACCAAAGAAGTTCTTCGTAAAGAAAAGGAGGGGTTGATCCCAAACGAAGAAGGAAAAACAACTCCCAAAGAGCATGTGAGCATGCTGACCTTAATTGCTATCATTTTTGGTTTTATCGGAGCTAAGTTGTTTGCATGGCTCGAAGATCCTGTACCATTGGATGTATTCTTTTCCGACCCCTTTAGCGGATTAACCATATACGGAGGTTTAATTACTGCTTTTCTTGCTGCTGTAATTTATTTAAGAAAGTATAAAATGCCCTTATTGCATTTTATGGACGCTGTAGCTCCAGGACTCATGCTTTCTTATGGAATTGGACGCCTTGGTTGTCATATTAGTGGAGATGGTGATTGGGGAATTGTCAACAACTCCCCAACACCATCTTGGTTTCCTGAATGGTTATGGAAATACAACTATCCCAACAACGTACTTAATGAGGGGATAGCTATTCCCAATTGTATCTATAACGATTATTGCTTTCAACTCGCCGAACCTGTTTATCCTACTCCTCTATATGAAGCTTTTGCTGCCCTTATCTTATTTTTGATTTTATGGAACTTAAGAACTAAAATCAAAATAGCAGGTCAACTCTTCTTTGTTTATTTAACACTCAATGGTCTAGAACGTTTTTTTATTGAAAAAATCAGAGTTAATGCCGTGTATAATCTAGCTGGTTTTTCCATTACTCAAGCAGAAATCATTGCTGTTCTCTTTATGCTTATTGGAATTACAGGGTACTTTTGGTTAAAAAAACACCACTCCACATCCAGCAGCAGTTAAATAAAATCGAACATATACCAGTTTTAAACTGTTCTTAAAACCAAAAAAACTACTATTTTTAGAGTTTAACTTACTAAAAGCATTACTTTTAAGAAAAATTATAATTATGAAATTAGCCAAATTAATATTGATGACCAGTATCGTCCTTGTATTTACGAGTTGCGGTGAAACAACAGAGAACAAAACAGCTGATTCCCATAAAGGAGAGGAGACAACTGTAGAAAATTCTGAAACAGCGCAATCATCCAACTCCAACGGACATGCGTGCGACTATCTTTCTGAGGAGTACATCCGATCTAAGTTCCCAAATGCTGAAAATATTAAACCTCATTCATCGGATAGTCCCTACCCTACTTGTTCTTATATTTTTCAAGAGAATGGAGAGCATTATACTATAGGACTTACAATAGCTAGAGCAGTTGGAGATGTATCTATGCTTGAAACCAGCATGTCTTTTATAAAAATGGACAAAACAGCACTTGAAGGCTTTGGAGAAAAAGCTTATTATATACCTAAATTAGGACAGATTTCTCTCTATCAATCAGGTAATTTAATTCATGTTAATTGTTCAGATGGCTTAAAAAACACAGGAAGAGAAGCACTAGCAAAAGAAATTGCTAAGGAGCTTTTGAGTAAAATGAACTAATTATGCTAAAAACAAGTCTTCTCGCTTCTCTTTTATTTCTTGGTAACCTTTGCTTTGGGCAAGATAAAATCACGGTTAATTTTAACGGAAAAGTCTACGACAAGCAGGTCTTCCTTGAGAAAAAATATTCTAATTCTGCAGAACTACTTATCAGTGCATTTGAATTAAAGATTCCCCAAGCTGAGCTAGTTTCGGATGGCAAACAACAAAAAAAAGGGTTTCGATTCATCTTTTCAATTGACAATCATGAAGCTGTAACTCCACTAAAGAAAGGAGACACACTTATACTCGATCGTACGGCATGGGAACGCGAAAAACAAGCCTATGCGCAGCATGAAAAAGCCGCTAAATCTGACGAATACCAAACCTTGAAACAGCAGTCTGATGCATTAAATCAAAAAGTTGAAGCTAAAACAGAGCGAATGCAAGAATTGGCGCTATTAATCGCTCAAGGTGATCAAAATGCGCTTAAAGAATTAGAGCAATTAACGAATGAATTAGCAAATGCTGTTGAACAGAGTAGTGTCACAACTGTTAAAGTAACTCCAGAAGACGATCATACTCCTTATTTTAACCTTACTTTTTACATCCCCTACAAAAATGAGAAAGGAGAAAACTTAGAATATGAACTACAAGTAAAAACAGGTAAAATTGAAGCTTATCAAATAGATCCCCAAACAGTAGAACTTATTTTTGAAGGTACTGCAGCTATGTTATATGATGATTGGGACACCAACGCCTACGACAAAGATAGAGTTAACCATAGCGACAGTCCTAATTTTGGAGATCTCATTAAAGAATCTGGAAATATCAAAGGTACTGTCTTGCTTCACTTCTAATTGATAATTTCAGAAGTGTTTTCAAAGTTATTCGCGTTCTTTCGTTGAAAAAACAAAATAGCCATAAAAATAACGTGGTCTAATTTCAATATCTTTAGTTTCAAATAGCGTCTTAAAACCTTGACGCCTTACATCTTGAGTCTAAATAACAATGAAAAAAGTACACTTTATAGCTATAGGAGGGAGTGCCATGCACAACCTAGCAATTGCATTAAAACTAAAGAACTATCATGTAACGGGGAGTGATGATGAAATTTTTAACCCTTCTAAAGGAAGATTAGAAAAATATGGGTTACTGCCTTCTAAAATAGGATGGGATGTCGCTAATATCTCTTCTGAATTAGATGCTGTAATAGTAGGAATGCATGCTAGAGCTGACAACCCAGAATTATTAAAAGCTCAAGAATTAGGATTAAAGATCTATTCTTACCCAGAATACATCTACGAACAAACCAAAAACAAGACCAGGGTTGTAATTGGAGGAAGTCATGGAAAAACTTCCATTACCTCTATGCTTCTTCATGTATTGAATCATTTAGGTATTGATCACGACTATATGGTTGGCGCACAACTAGAAGGGTTTGAATGTATGGTTAAACTTTCTAAAGGTGCTGAAATTGCCGTTTTAGAAGGTGATGAATACTTGAGTTCCCCAATAGATCGAAGACCTAAGTTTCATTTATATCAGCCTAATATTGCTCTACTAAGTGGAATAGCATGGGATCATATCAACGTGTTTCCTACATTCGAAAACTATGTTGAACAATTTGAAATCTTCATCAATAAGATTGAACCAAATGGAAGTATTGTTTATTTTGAGGGGGATGAAAATGTAAAAGCTGTTTCTGAAAAAGCTAGACCAGATGTTCATCAAGTCCCTTATTCAACTCCAAAATACAGCATCTCCAATGGCATTACTGCTGTTGAAATAGAAGGACAACAATATCCTTTAGAAATATTTGGAGAACACAATTTACAAAACTTAAATGGAGCTCAACTCGTTTGTAAAGCATTAAGTGTTAGTACTCAAGATTTTTATACCGCCATACAAAGCTTCAAGGGAGCTTCTAAGCGACTTGAGCTGGTTAAACGTACATCAAACTTTGCCATGTACAAAGATTTTGCACACTCGCCATCTAAATTAAAAGCTACCACTAAAGCGGTTAAAGATCAATTTGGAGATCGAACACTTATTGCTTGTATGGAGTTGCATACCTTTAGTAGTTTGAATAAAGAATTTTTAGCGCAATACAATGGCGCCATGGCTACTGCCGATAAAGCTTTTGTTTATTTTAGTCCTAAAACCTTAGCACATAAAAAATTGGCTACAATTACTCCTGAAGAAGTTAAAACTGCTTTTGGAACAAAAAATGTAACTGTTTATACTGAGTCAGCAGCATTAATCAATGATTTAAAAGCCATGAGTTGGGAGGATAAAAATTTATTGATGATGAGTAGCGGAAACTTTAACGGAGTTGATTTTAATGTATTAGCTGAGGAGTTATTAGCGTAATAACTAGCTTTTATTATCCCATAACAAGCTTATAAAAAAAGAAAAAAATGAACATTACTTACAGAAAAGCGACTGAAGAAGACTTCCCCCAAGTTTTAGCATTAATCAAAGAACTAGCTGTTTTTGAAAAAGCAGGCGAAAAAGTAACCAACACTGTGGAAAAAATGCGGCAAGAGCAAGCTCATTTCGAGTGCTTTGTTGCGGAATTAGAAACTAAAGAAATTGTTGGAATTGCGCTTTGCTTTTATGCTTATTCTACTTGGGTTGGAAACTATTTATTTTTAGAAGATTTAATCGTAAAAGAGCAATATCGCGGAAATAAAATTGGCGGACAATTAATCAACAAAGTCTTTGAATTAGCTCAAGAAAAAGATGTTGAACGCGTACGTTGGCAAGTCTTAGACTGGAACACCAACGCAATTCAATTCTATCAAAAAATTAACGCTACGATTGATCAAGAATGGTATAACTGCGATTTTGATAAAACAGCAATTGAGAATTTTCAGTTTTTAGATTAAAAGGTATTGGATACTATTTCTTCTTCGTTTTTACTATCGTCCTTTTTGCTCGTTTAATGATATACTGTGTTGATGAAACTGGAGACTCTTTCTCCCATCTTTCACAAAGCTCTATCACAAAATCAGGACGTGACTTACTTGCATCATTGAGCCAATTCCCTACACTATTTTGAACATACCTAGATGGATCAGCTTTCAATGGTTCTAATATTGGCAAAGCAAGTTCAGGAGTCTCTTTTAATTGTTGAATGTGCTTACACCAAACTCCCCTTGGTCTTATTACTTCTGTTGCAAACCTCCGAATATTTTCGTCTTTATTTTTTGACCAACTACTCAAAAAAGAAATAGCTAACTCTAACTCTTTTTCAATTTCAGGCCTCAACGCCATCCAAACAACTTCTCTAACCCCAAAATGATGATCAGCGGCTAAGTGTTTCGATTTCTCTAATTTTTCTTCAACACTCAAACTTTCGTCTAACGCTAATAAATAAGGAACATAACAACGTACTGAATCCGACAAATGTTTCGAAAAAACTTCTATAAGAACTGAAAACTTTTGATCCTTTTTATAGCATGCAAACAACTGCGTTCCAATAAGTTGAATCACATTCATTGTTGACCGTTTCTTCTCCTCTGAAATCACACCAATTATAGCTTCCTCTATAGCTTCCGAGATCTTAAGTTCAGGAAAAACATTGCTGATCAGCCGAACATGGTCTACAGCTAACCATTCTGTTAGATTAACTGTTTCAATTTTCCCGCTATTCAGTAACATCAATACCTCTTCTGGAATATCTTGTTGCTTTCTAGCTCCTTTTCTTTGTTTAATTTCTTCTGTTACCATCTCTTTATGTTGTTCAGTTAATATGATGTTCTTATTCTTAAATTATTACTATTTTTAGCCCTTAGTAATTAGGGCAAATTTATACAAGCTTATTTAACTAAACAATACCGCATAAATTGGTCACTATGGGAGAAAAAAGTCAATATTATGAATACTAAGGCCTCAACAGTTCAGAAAAAAGTTTGCCCATTAGAAAAAGCCGTAAATACGATTAGTGGAAAATGGAAAATTGCGATTATCTGGCAAATCAACGAAGGAAAAAAACGCCCTAGTGAGTTTTTGAAAGGTATAGGCAAAGTTGATCGTAGAGTATTAAATCAACAACTCTCCGAAATGGTAAAAGATGGCCTACTCACTAAACAAACATACAACGAAGTTCCTCCAAGAGTAGAATACGAATTAACCAAACGTGGACATGGTCTTGTTAAAATACTTTGGGAGCTTAACGAATGGGGAAAGTCATTAACTGAAATCCCATAAAAATTATAATTCAATATTTTTTAACAGAAATAAAGGCTTCTCAAAAAGTACTTTATGTAAATTTACCGCCATGAATCCATATACTTTAATTATAGCAGCCTCTTCGATTATTATCTTGAGTTTTTTATTCAATGTATTAGCAAAGAAGACCAATATACCAAGTGTTCTAATGCTCATTTTATTAGGTGTAGTCATACAAACTACTTTTTGGGCTCCTGATTTAAAAGGCGAGGACAAAGATTTGATGACTCTTCTTGAAGTATTGGGTAATGTAGGTTTAATTTTTATCGTTTTAGAAGCTGCTTTAGACCTTGAATTAAAACGGGAAAAAGCTGGACTAATTACCAAAAGTTTTATCGTTGCTCTTGTGGCCTTACTCGCCTCCTCTTTCTCCATAGCTGGACTCTTTATGCTCCTATGGAAAGTTAGCTTATTTAACGCTCTAATGTATGCTGTACCGCTTTCAATTATGAGTAGCGCAATTATTATTCCTAGTGTGAGTTCATTGAAAGAACACAAAAAGGAGTTTATGATTTACGAAAGTACCTTCTCCGACATCTTAGGTATTATGTTCTTTTATTTCTTAAAAGGAAATGCACATGCCTCAAGTACACAAGAAGTTTTTATGGGCGTTACAGGAAATATTGCCATCACAGTTTTAATTGCGATTGTAGCCAGTTATTTACTTGTTATTTTATTTCAACAATTACAAATGCACGCTAAATATTTCTTAATGTTTGCTGTACTATTATTGTTATATGCAGTTGGAAAATCATTCCACTTATCTTCTTTATTAATTATTCTATTCTTTGGACTTGTGCTTAACAATAGTCAAATCTTTTTTAGAGGCCCTTTAACAAAATACGGTGATAAATCTATGATGAAAGAATCGTTACATGAACTGCACGTTATCACACTGGAAACTGCATTTGTATTGCGAACATTCTTCTTCGTTATTTTTGGTATTACGATATCTTTAGCTTCATTAATTGATTGGAAGCTGGGGCTAATTAGTATTGCTATTGTAGGCTTATTATTTGGTGTTCGTTTTATTTTCTTAAAACTCTTTGTTCGAGAGGATATCATCCCTCAACTTTGGATTGCTCCTAGAGGGTTGATTACTGTACTATTATTCTTTGCCATACCCAATGGAATGGTAGATTCTCATGGAGAAATGCTAGATGCTTACGATCCACACATGGATTTTACCATCCGACAGTTTGATCAAGGAATCTTGTTGTTTACGATTCTAATTACCAGTGTAATCATGACTGTTTCTCTGATTATGAATAGAGGTGATAAGGTTACAGATGTATTACTTGATTCGATTAAAATGAAACCAAACGACAACAATATCGTTGATCAAATCGAAGGCTCGTTAGCAGACGGACATGAACCAAAAGAAAACTTAGAAGAAGAGTAGTCCCTACTCTTCTTTATAAAAATTGAGCGACCACTCGTTTCGAATAGCTAAATATCTAATAACAATAACTGTAGCAATTGCAACAACGATATTGAGGTTCGTGAATGTACTTACATTAGTCAAGAGCACATAAACTAATCCTCCTGCAAAGCAAGCAGTAGCGTAAATCTCTTTTCTAAAAATCAGTGGGATTTCATTGGTCAACACATCTCTAGTCACACCTCCAAAACATGCTGAAATCACCCCCAATATAATACTATACTCTATACTTAAATCATAGTCTAACGCTATTTCTATCCCCAATATTGTAAACAAACCTATACCTATGGTATCAAATAAAAACATACTTCGTTTCCATTGAATAATCTTGTTTTTAAAGCTATAAGCGACAACATACCCTATCACTATGGCGATAAGGTAACTTCTATTTTGCAACCATCCTACAGGAACTCTTCCAATCAATAAATCTCTTATTGTCCCTCCTCCTATAGCAGTAACAAAACCTATGATTAAAGTTCCTACGATATCAAATTTCTTCTGCATAGCTGTTAACACTCCAGAGATTGCAAAAACACTTGTTCCAAATAAATCAACAAAATAAATCCAATTCATATCCTATTATTGATTACTACTCTACAAATAAATCACTTGCGACACGATCTGCAAAAAGTTTTCCTTGAGGAGTAAGGTAAAATTTATTGTTGTTTAAATGGATCATTCCCAGTAGTTTTTGATGTTCCAATTCTTTAAGAAAACCTTGATAAAAACGCCCCTCTAATTGTCTCTGAATAACTTTTAAATCACATCCCCAAACGGTTCGTAGACCAATTAACAAATGCTCATTCACTCGATCAATATTTGTTAATTCCTCCTGTTCAAAATAGGAATTACCATTGTTAACTGCATCGATATAACGTTTATTATTGGCGATATTCCACTGTCTGGAAATCCCATTATACGAATGAGCTGAAGGTCCTATTCCCAAATATTTTTTTCCTCTCCAATAAGCGGAATTATGTTTAGAATAGGCTTCTTCTTTTGCAAAGTTCGATGTTTCATACTGTTGGTATCCCGCCTTTTCTAAAATAGCTATTAACATCGAAAACTGTTCCGCTCCTTTTTCATCAGATGGAGCTTGATAAACACCTTTCTTGACAAAATGTGCATAGGCCGTTTGTTCTTCCATTGTTAGGTTATAAGCAGAAATATGCCCAACTCCTAAAGCTATTGCTTTTTGAATGTTCATCTCCCATTCCTCATTTGAAAGGTTAGGCATTCCGTAAATTAAATCTAAGGTAATGTTTTTAAATCCTAATTCTGTTGCTGTTTTGATACATGTCTCACTTTCTGAACTAGAATGCGCTCTATTCATCCATTCTAGATGTTCATCAAAAAAAGATTGTACACCAATACTTAATCGGTTGATTCCTATTTCTTTTAACTCTAATAGCTTTTCTCGAGTTAAATCATCAGGGTTAGCTTCTAAAGTTATTTCAGGACATTCTACAACTTGATAATTATCTCGAACTTGGTTTAACAACTCTTTTAATTCATCTTTAAGCAATAAACTTGGGGTACCACCTCCAAAATAAATTGTTTCAATCTCTTCATCTTCAAGGTAAGCTACTTGCTGTTCTATTTCTTTTGACAAAGCGTTTAATAACTCCGCTTTAAATCTTAGAGATGTTGAAAAATGAAAATCGCAATAATGACATGCTTTTTTACAAAAAGGAATATGAATGTAGATTCCAGCCATAATTAATGTACAATATGCTTTGTACAATGTATTAAGTTATACATTTTGTTTTTACCTTATATCCAATAACTCTACCTCAAAGATTAGTGTGGTAAAAGGCTTAATACTACTATTCCCTTTTTCTCCATAGGCTAAGTGGTAAGGGATAAACAATTTCCATTTTGAACCTACTGGCATTAATTGTAAAGCTTCTGTCCAACCTTTTATGACTCCATTTACAGGAAATGTAGCTGGCATACCTCTATCTACAGAACTATCGAACACTGAACCATCAATTAATGTTCCATGGTAATGTGTTGTTACTCGACTCGTTAGTGTCGGTTTGGGTCCATCTCCTTCCTGTAACACTTCATATTGCAAACCACTAAGCAAGGTCGTAACTTCAGGACGCTTTCCATTATCACTAAGAAACTGCATTCCTTGAATCATTCTTGCTTCATTTTGAGCTCTTTTCTTTTTGCTTTGTCCATAGCCCAATCCTACAAACAATAACAAAAGGATGCTTAGTCCAACTATCTTTTTCATCATAAATCTAAGGTACAAAAAAAGGCTTCAATTAATTGAAGCCTTTCTAAAGTTATTTTACGTTCTTCTTACTTTGTTATTTCTAACAATTCTACGTCGAAAATCAACGTTGAATATGGACCAATTTGAGCTCCTGCTCCTCTTTCTCCATAAGCTAAATTGTAAGGAACATACAATTTCCATTTTGAACCTACTGGCATCAACTGCAATGCTTCTGTCCAACCACTAATTACTCCACTAACAGGGAATTCTGTTGGCTCACCTCTATCTACAGAACTATCGAATACAGTTCCATTGATTAACGTTCCATGATAATGTGCCAATACTGAATTCATCATTGTAGGTTTCTCTCCATTTCCTTCTTTGATAATTTCATATTGTAAACCACTAGGTAAAGTCGTAACTTCAGGGCGCTTTCCATTTTCAGCTAAGAATTGTTCTCCCTCTGCAATTACTTCAGCAAAGTTTGCTTTATTCTTTTCTGCTGCAATAGCTTGTTGTTTTTGCATAAAGCTCTGTAAGATATTTAACGCTTTTGCTCCATCTATTGAAGTTGTATTTGCGCTAAAATCAGCAAAACCTCTTGCTAAAATGCTTCCATTTAAACCATCAACCCCTTGCATTTTAAATGTTTCAGAGATATTAACTCCTAATGCATAACTTAAAGAATCTAACTTTCCTTGGCTATAGTTAGGTTGGTTTAATGTATCTAAAGCACTTAACTGATGCGTTCTCATAAAATCTTGAATGTAATTAACACATTCTGTTCCTTGAATAGCGTTAGATCCTGCTAAAAAATCATTAAACCCTTTTGTCATTTCCGCTGTAGAAATCCCTTCTATTTTCTGTTTAGAAAACCCTTCAGAAATATTAATTCCTAACGCATAACTAACAGAATCAATCTCAGAAGCTAAAGCTACTGGAGCTTCGTGAACCTCTGCTTCTTCTTTCTTTTCCTCTCCTCCACAGCTTACCATCGAAAGTGCTAAGGCACCTCCCAAAATCCATTGTAACTTCATGTTCTATTATTTAGCAATTTCGATTAATTCGATATCAAAAACCAATGTCGAATAAGGTCCTATTTGAGCTCCTGCTCCTCTTTCTCCATAAGCCAAGTCATAAGGAATATATAATTTCCACTTTGAACCTACTGGCATTAATTGTAAAGCTTCTGTCCAACCTTTGATCACACCTCCAACTGGAAATGTAGCTGGTTGACCTCTTTCTACAGAACTATCGAAAACAGTTCCATCAATTAACTTTCCTGTATAATGTGTTGTAACTTGATCTGAAGCAGTTGGGATTGCTCCTGTACCTTTCTCAATGATTTCATACTGTAACCCACTTGGTAAAGTTGTTACTTCTGCTCTTTTTCCATTTTCTTCTAAGAACTTTTTCCCTTCTTCAATGACACCTTTTGCTTTTTCCTCAGCTTTTTTCTGCATATAAGCGTTTAACATTGCGCCAATCTCAGACTCTTGTAACTTTAAATCGTTTCCACTAAACACATCCTCTACACCTTTCGTTAATGCAGCTGCATCTAACTCAGTAATACCTTGTCCTTTTAAGTTTTGAGCGATACTAACCCCCAATCCGTAACTAATTGAATCTAATTCTGTTTTTAATTCCATTGTTTTGTTATTCTTACATTTTTTCTTTTTACAACACTTCTCCTGTGCCATTCCATCAAAGGCTAAAAAAGAAGTTAATAATAAAGCTGATATTGCTATTTTCTTCATAATTCATTCGTTTGGTTAAATCACTTAACCGACATACAATAAGCATACAAATATATGTTTTTTAGACTCAAGACCAACAGATTCAAGATTAAAAGACTCTAAATTTTGTTAATTTTACAACAAACAAAAAGGCCTAGAACTATATTTGTTCTGGGCCTTTTCTATGATCAGTTTAATGCTTTGCTTTATTTAAAGCTCCAATCGTATTGGTCTAAATTCTCTACACACTTTTGTAGTAAATCTATACTATTTCTAATATCTTTTTTGTGTGCCATTTCAATCACTTGATGGATATGACGTGTAGGTATTGATACAGCTCCTGCTATCGAACCTCCAGCAGTCATTTGTTGGATCCCCATGGTGTCAGTTCCTCCAGCAGTTAATATTTCGGGTTGCCATTCAATATTATTCTTATCTGCTGTTTCTTTCATGTAATTCACCATTCTATAGTCACAAATAGTTCTTGAATCCATGATTTTTATGGCTGTTCCCTTTCCTAACTCTGTTACTTTTTCATGCCCTGCTGCCCCTGGTACATCAAACGCAATTGTTGTATCTAATCCAAATCCAAAATCAGGCTGAATTTGTTGAGCAGCTACAGAAGCTCCTCTAATTCCAACCTCTTCTTGAACAGTAAATACTCCATAAACATCGTAAGCTGCAGACTCTAATTGTCTGAACATTTCAATTAAGATAAAAACAGAAACTCTGTTATCAATTGACTTACAGTTTACACAATCTCCCATTTCTATCAACTCTCGATCTCTTGTAATTGGGTCTCCTACAGCAATATACTTTTCCACCTCTTCTTTAGGCATTCCCATATCGATGAAGTAATCTGTTGTTTTTGGAACTTTATTTCTTTCCTCTGGCGTCATCACGTGAATAGGTTTAGATCCCATTACTCCAATTAAATCTTTCTTTCCATGAATAATCACACGCTGAGCAGTTAATGTTTTTGGATCAAAACCTCCTAAAGTATGGAAACGCACAAACCCATTATCATCGATATGTGTAACAATAAAGCCTATTTCATCCATGTGGGCTCCTATCATTACTTTTTTAGACGAATCTTTTCCTTTTTTTACCGCAACAACATTCCCCATATTATCTATTGAAACGCTATCCACTAAAGGAGTTACCTCTCTTAAGACAATTTCTCTTACTCTTTGCTCAAAACCTGGCGCACCAGCTACTTCACAAATTTCAGCTAATAATTTTACATCTATCATTTTCCTTATTTAATTTAGTCTATTGAACTTAGTTTTAACATATTCGTACTCCCCAACTCTTCAATTGGCATACTCGCTGTGTTAATAATCAAATCTCCTTGAGAGAGGTACCCTTCTTTTTTTAGCATGTACTTGATATCTTCAATCGTATGATCGGTACTTACCATTTTATCGTAAAAGAATGTTTTTACTCCCCATACCAAACTTAGGGTGGTTAGCAGTTTTTTATTCCCTGAATACACAAAGATTCTAGCTTTAGGTCTTTGACTTGAAATTTTAAACGCTGTATACCCAGAATTTGTCATCGTTACAATTGCTTTTGCATCCACTCTTTTTGACAAACGACAGGCATCAAAACAAATAGAATCAGTAATAAAACGCGTTTGATTTTTTACCGGCTCAATATCTTTTGAGTACAATTCATCAAATTGATCTTCGATACGCATGATAATTTTATTCATCGCATCTATTACAGCTCTTGGATGCTTTCCAACTGAAGTTTCTCCACTCAACATTACAGCATCTGCTCCATCCATAACAGCATTTGCTACGTCATTGACTTCTGCTCTTGTTGGCGAAATATTTTCAATCATGCTTTCCATCATTTGTGTTGCAACAATCACTGGCTTAGCATGTTCTATCGATTTATTTATTATTTGCTTTTGAATTAACGGTACATTCTCCATTGGAATTTCAACACCAAGATCTCCTCTTGCTACCATAATACCATCTGCTTGTTTGATGATATCATCTAAATCTTCAATTGCTTCAGGTTTTTCAATTTTAGCTATTACTCGAGTTGATTTTCCTGAATTCTTGATGAGATGCTTTAATTCAATAATATCTCTTGCCGAACGTACAAATGATAACGCCACCCAATCAATATCATGTTGTAAAGCCAATTCCAAATCCTTTCTATCTTTGACCGTTAAACTTGGCTGAGAAATAGATGTATTGGGTAAATTCACCCCTTTTTTAGAAGATAAAATTCCTCCATGTAATACTTTTAACACGACCTCATCTTTGTAGTTAGAGGAAACCACTTCAAGCACCAACTTCCCATCATCAACCAACACTTTCTCCCCTGCTTTTACATCTTGAGGAAAAGTTTCATAAGTTATCGACACCTTTTTTGCCGTACCTTCAACTTGTTGAGTTGTCATAACTAGTTCTTTTCCTTCAACCAACTCAACACCGTTATCTTTTACTGTTCCTACTCTAATTTTTGGACCTTGTAAATCGGCTAGTATAGCTATTGGGTAATTGATCTCAGAGATAATCTCACGAATCGTTTTAATCACTTTTACGTGATCTTCATGAGCACCGTGAGAGAAATTCAAACGACACACATCAACACCTTCTTGAATTAAGTTTTTCAACATTTCTTTACTAGAAGATGCTGGTCCTATAGTCGCAACAACTTTCGTTCTTCTTTTCATGCTTGTTTATTTTGAGTGTAGTAGTGTATGCAAAAGTGCATCTCAACAAATATAACCAATGGTTTTTGTTATCTCATTAATTTAATGTAAAAAAATAGCTACAGACCTTACAAAAGGTGATTAAAAGATTAGGTTTTCCTTTGATTTTAATTGAGAGACCTCAATTGAAAAAGCTGTTAAAACAAAACTAATTCTTTTGAGCTTAGCAACTGCCTCAGTTGAGGAAATAATATCATCGCCTTTGATCAACAAAAGATAATCTGCATGTTTTTGCTCTGGCACCAAATACCCTGACTTACTCCTATTGGCTATTAAGTGGACTTCTTGTTCTGAATCAAAATCAACAATAGAGAATAGGGTATGTCTACTATGGCGATTGTTTTTTTTATGAAATACTTCTATTACTTTCTCTTGTTTTGAAAGTGCCAAAGCTAGGGAGTGATTCACTCCCCAGCAAACACGATAATCTCTCTCGTGACAACTAATTCCAACAAGTTGGAAATCGTATTCAAAATCATCTTCTAAAAGGTACTTCATTTTATAATAACCCTACTAAAGCTCAGTATTAACGTGATTAGTCAAACTCCACTTTCATCTCTACCCTTCTATTCTTTTGTTTTCCCGCTGCTGTTTTATTGTCTGCTATTGGTTGTGTTTCTCCAAAGCCTTCTACTGTAAAACGACTTTCGTCTATCCCTTTGGCTTTTAGATAGTTTGCAACTGCTTGAGCTCTATTTTTTGACAACCTCAAATTAGAAGAAGCACTCCCATCACTATCGGTATGACCTGATATTTTTAACCTCCAAGTTGGCTTCTTTTCTAGTAATTCTGCCAATGCTTGCAATGAAGGATAAGAAACATCTTTAATAATTGCTTTTGCCGATTCAAACTCTAGATTATCAAATGCAGTATTTAAGATTTCCTGCTCTTCTTTTTTAATCTCTGGACAACCATCATTTTCGACCAATCCTGGTGTAGTTGGACATTTATCTTTATCATCAGGAACACCATCTGAATCTGCATCATCCAAAGGACAACCGTCTTTTTCTCTTACTCCAGGAGTTGAAGGACATTTGTCGACATTATCTTTTACCCCATCGTTATCGCGGTCCCCCCACGGGCAACCATTATTTTCTTTTGCTCCTGCTTCTAATGGACAAGCATCTTTATGATCAGGGATATTGTCTGAATCTGAATCTGGGCAACCTCTCATATCTTTTGCTCCTACTTTTTCTGGGCATTCATCTTCACTATCTTGAATTCCATCTCCATCAGTATCTGGACAACCTTTAAATGCTTCAATACCTTTCACATCTGGACAAGCATCATCTTTATCGATAATACCATCCTCATCTTTATCTGGACAACCTCCATTCTCTACACTTCCTTTCTCTGTTGGGCAAGCATCTTTACTGTCTTTTACCCCATCTAAATCTGTATCTGGACAACCTTTAAACATCGCAACACCAGGCTGGCTTGGGCATAAATCTCTATTATCTGGTATACTGTCTTTATCAGTATCAGGACATCCATTAAAAACTGGTAAACCTGCTACTTCTGGACAATCATCGTTTTTATCTTTGATACCATCACCATCTTTATCTTTATTTTTTCTTCCAAATGTTAGGTTAACCCCTGTTCTCACATGTATATTTTTTGCATTATAAGGATAAGGTGCTCCATCTCCATCGACTGTAATATTTGCCAAACGTGCTGCCATAATATTATCGGTGACGATATAAAACTGTAAAAACCCTAAGTTTAAGCTCATCCCTAATCCGAGGTTATTATACCCTCTATTCGTCATCGAGTAAGAAGTTGTAGCTTGTAATACTTTCCCCAAGTTTTGAGTATAAGAAAGTGTTAAAGATGGACGGATACTTCCCTTAAATAACTCTCCATGTAGCAATGCTCCAGCTTTTCCGCTAAACTTCTTGGTTTCGTATAGTTTATAGGAACCACTTAAATAGAAACGACTCAACAACGAAGTGGTATAGGCTTGGGTATTGTTGGTTACAGAAAAAGAGTTTTCTGCATCTTGTTGGAGTTGTTCAAAGGCAGCATCTATTGAATCCTGCTGAACAGAATCTGCTGTAAAAATTGCATTAGAGAAATCCACTCCTGTAAACACAAAACTTCCATCATTTGAAACGATATTTTTATTATCATTTTTCCAACGAACAAAACCTAAATCAACTACACTTGCTGCAACAGTTAATTTATCTGACAAATTGTAAGTTGCCCCCAGATCAATTCCTAAACCTCTATTCTTACGTTTTAATAAATAATCAGAAATAGCTTCTGATTCTATATCTGTATTTCCCTCAATTGTATCTGTTAAAGCATACACTCCAGAAGTATTCACAGCAAACTGCCCATTGATAGTCCAATCAAATGTTTCAGGATCAGTTTGCCAAGTGATATCGCTTTGTTTGGTCTGTATATTTTCCATACCATAGATATATTTCAATTTCCCTCCAACATTCAATTTATCACTCCACGCTCTTTGAAATCCTAATACGTACTCTCTGTAATGATTAAACTCCACTCCAAACCCAGAAAAATCTAATGTTCCATCCTCTAATTCAGAACTAGCATTTCCTGTAAAAGGAAAACGCAACATATCGCCCGGCAATGTTAACCTAGAAAAAAGATTTTCGGTTACATTAAAGCTGAAATAGTTCTTTTTTACAGCAAATCCAAAATGTAAAAGATCATATTTACTTGATAAGCTGATATGATTTTTTTTCTTCCACATTTTTTTCAAATGATCCACCCTTAGAGTAGTAGTATTTCCACTCACCTCAAAGAAATCTTTAGGAGTAAAAACATGGTTATAATGATTAAAATAAAAAGAAGATAGACCTGGAAAACCGATATTAATTCTAGCTTGTGGTCTTAATGCTGGATTTACATATTGAATTTGTTGAACATTGTCTAAATTCATCAATGTTAAATCTTGTTGAGCTACCCCTAATAAAGCTGTAGCTGTTAAAACGATAAGGAATATATTTTTTAAATATAACATGTAACTGTTCTTATGTACTTAATAATTTTGTATCAAATCTTGGGGGTAATTTTAGTCTTCTAAATCGATATTAAAATCGATCTTTGCTGAGACTTTAATATCGACATCATATTCTGGAAATATTTTAACATTCTGACCAGAATAAGCATCATTCGTGAGCCCTCTTGTTTTATAGATCAACTTCTTAGCATTTCCATTGATTAGCTTTTTTATTAAGGCTTGAGAAACCGCTACATCAGTAATTGTTCGAGTGGACTGTGTCACTTTTCCATGATTAGGATCTGTTAATGGCAATGTAAAATCAACAATTCCATGCTCAAATACATTTTCTATTCCTCCAGGAACATTAAACAAAGAGTCGATTACTACAAAATTAGTATCTGCAAAATACAGTTGTAAACCTGCATCTACTGGCAATCCATTATCAACTATTATTCTCAATAAAGCTTGCTCCACATCTTCAACAGTTAAGTTAGATGTACTATCTATCCCCAAAGCATCAGCGACATCTAAATCTGTAGTATCGGCTAGAGTAAAATCACGAGCCCATCCAAAAATGGGTAAAACCACCTCTGCTTCACACCAAACTAGCGCATCTCCTAGAACAAAATTATTTGCAAACCCAGATGGATTAGAGGTTGCTGAAGAGGTATACACAATTTCTCCTGGTCCTTCATCTAAAACATCTGATAATGTTGGAGAAGTATTATTATTATCAATAGTATGGTACGTTATCGTGGTGTCGCCAGGGTTATTTGCGCGAGTTATTAAAGGTAAACTGGTTAATCCAGCTCCTCCTAGATTAACATTGGTACTATTATCTGGAGCAAAAACAGCTGAAAATTGTGTTTGAACTTCCAGTCCAGCAGTATTTCCTATCGTTAAATGAATTCTTGGGTCTTCAAAGTGCACTTGCCCCCCAGCTAAATCATCGAACATTGTGATATTAGAGGTATCTTGACTTAAAATATTGGTTACTTGTCCTAGGTATCCCCATATAGCATCAAATGCATTGACATCCAACTGCATATCCAAAACCATTTGTTCTGTACCAGCAATTGGGTTTCCACTACTAGTCACTTGAAAATTAACCGTAACATTAAATGAATTATTGGTCATCCCTCCATTGGTTAAGTCAATTGTATACCCTGCTAAATCAATATTTGCGTTATCCAAAACTGGAGTACTTCCTGCATAATTCACATTTAGCGTTTGTTGTAATGGAGTTCCGTTCAGCATTAAACTAGGGATTGTAAGGTTTACGGTTGCTGAATGCATAAAATCGGAACTTAAATCTATTGTTAAGCTCCCGCTTTGAATAATTACACTATCTAACTGCGCTCCGTTAGCAACATTAAAAGTAATAGCAGACTGTTGGGTATAACTGGTTGTAAAACCAGCTCCCCCACCAACTAATGCTGTTTGATTTGCTACTGGCATGGTATAAGTGGTACTGTAATTCTGTGTAGGAATTTGAATAACATCATTTGCAGATAGTTCAAAAATTCGGTCTCTATAAATGATTTCAAAAAGGTTTGAATTGTCGTTATAAACAAAATTGTTGACATCAAGCTCTCTTTCGATATCTCCTAAGTTTAAATTAGCATAACCAATAGGAAGAGCAAAACTAGGATCCAACACTGGTGCTTTCAGATTTTCTAAAGCAATCTCTTTCTTCTTACACCCTCCTATGATTAAAGAAAGCGTAGTCAATACAAAAACTATTTTTTTCATTGAAGTCTATTTTAAACACGAATATAGTGTATTTCAAACACTTAAGAACTAAACGCTACTTTTTCGTGTATTTTTTTACAGTAAAACTGTGTTTATTTTTTTCGTCCTTAAGGTGGGTTATCAACACTTCTTCCCTCCATTCTTCTCTATCGAATTCTGGGAAAAAAGTATCTCCATCAAAGGTTTCATGAACATGAGTAATGTACATCTGGTCGATCAATTGATGTTCCATAACATATTGATAAATCTGCCCTCCTCCAATTACAAAACATTCTTGTTCTCCTCTATCCTTAGCTTCTTGAAATGCTTTTTCGATAGCGTCTTTAACCACAACTCCCTCTTCAGCATAATTCTTTTGACGTGTTACCACAACGTTCACCCGATCTTTTAAAGGCCTGTATTTAGGCGGTATAGATTCGTAATTTTTTCGACCAGTAACTATACAATGGTTCAAAGTGGTCGATTTGAAGAAAGCCATATCTTTTGGCAAATGCCAAATTAAATCGTTGTCTTTACCGATAACATTATTAGCTGCAACGGCTACAATTAAAGAAACTATCATATTGAAACGGCAGCTTTTATATGTGGATCAGGATCGTAACCTACCAATTCAAAATCCTCAAATTTAAAATCAAAAATACTTTTTACTTCTGGATTGATCTTCATTTCAGGCAATTGTTTAGGCGTTCTTTTCAATTGTATTTTAGCCTGTTCTATGTGATTATTATATAAATGAACATCTCCAAATGTATGTACAAAATCTCCTGGTTCTAATTCGCAAACCTGTGCAATCATCATGGTTAACAATGCATAAGAAGCGATATTAAACGGCACTCCTAAAAAGGTATCTGCACTTCTTTGGTATAACTGACAAGACAATTTCCCATCTGCAACATAAAATTGAAAAAAGGCATGACAAGGTGGCAAAGCAGCTTTTCCGTTTTTAACGTTTTCAGCAAAAGAAACTCCTCCTTGTGGCAACACACTTGGATTCCAAGCTGAAACTAACATTCTTCGACTATTTGGATTATTCTTAATGGTATCAATAACCTCTTGGATTTGATCTAAATCTTCGCTATTCCAATTTCTCCATTGATGTCCATATATAGGTCCCAAATCCCCATTTTCATCTGCCCATTCATCCCAAATACGGACGCCATTTTCTTTTAAATATTGAATATTCGTATCTCCCTTTAAAAACCACAACAACTCATGAATAATTGATTTTAAATGCAGTTTCTTTGTCGTTAACACAGGAAAACCTTCTGATAAATCAAAGCGCATTTGATATCCAAAACAACTGATAGTTCCCGTTCCTGTTCGATCTCCTTTTGCAGTACCATTTTTTAAAATATGGTCTAATAAATCTAAATATTGTTGCATGACTGTTTTTCTATTTTCGAGTGCTAAGGTAACACCATTTTAACAATTATTGAACTTGTTTAAACAAGAGATTTCAACTACCTTTAATAAAAAAATAAATTTCAACAAAATGTTCAAAGTTATACTTAGCCTAATTCTAACCACTTTATTTTTGAACTTCTCTGCACAGCGTATTCGATTTGATTTAATTCAACAAGCGTTAAATGCTCCACAATTTGTAACGCACTACAACCAACAAACTGCATTTAACAAAGACAAACCTCTAACGATATATCTTGACAGTAGTCTCATTTACCAAGAGCAATATACTTTTAACCAAAAGCAATTGGAATACTATGACATTACCGATCCCATTAACAGAATGTCGCCGTCCTATAATTTTATTTTTTCAAAGCTTAGCTTTGGTTCAACGCAAGCCCAAATCGCTTATACATTCTTCCCTAATTGGCTTGTTCAATTCAACGGCACTTCTTACCCTAACTATAACAACACAACAGTAATAAAAGTAGATTGTCAACTGGTCAAAAAAGACAATAAATGGACGATCTCCCAGACTAAAATTACAGATATTTATTTTCCTGATTGGATGTATGAAAAAGGATCTGGATTTGAATATATTAGCAACCACTATATACCTTTAAAACCCTAAAAACATTACTTCCCCTGCTATACAAGACACAAAACTGCATTAAAAATGACCTTTAAATAATAAATCCATTTATATTATGCTTTAATTTGGGATGACTTTTAAGTTTGTTCAACAATAAACTTAATTTGATGAACAATAACATTTTCATATTTTTCTTATCCCTATTATTACTCAACAACAGCTCCTTTGCTGAATCACCTTCAGATTCTACTTTATTAGAATCAGAATTAGAAGAACTTTTATACCTTCAACACTATTACGATAGTATAGAAGCCACGCTTAACTATGAACATGGAGAGATCCTCTTAAAAAATGGAATTGCTAAAATTGTTGTTCCCCAAGGTTTTAAATACTTAAATGGAAAAGATAGCGAGATGATTCTTACCGATATTTGGGGGAATCCTCCTAGTGATTTTCAAGATCGTTCATTAGGGTTATTATTTCCCCAAAATGCTTCTCCTTTTATCGACTCTAGTTATGCCATTAATATTACTTATACAGAAGACGGTTACGTAGATGATGAAGATGCTAAGAACATCGATTACGATGAACTCCTCACTACAATGCAAGAAGATTGTGAAAATGCAAATCCTTATCGTAAAGAGCGTGGGTATGAAGCCATATATTTGATAGGTTGGGCTTCTCCCCCTTTTTACGACGAAAAAAACAAAAAATTACATTGGGCAAAAGAGCTTCAATTTGGAGATTACGAAGAGCACACCTTAAATTACAACATCAGAATCTTAGGAAGAAAAGGTTATTTACAACTTAATGTTATTGGTAACATGAATGTCCTTGAAGAAGTAAAAAGAGAAAATGATGTAATTTTAAGTAGTGTTAATTTTACTGAAGGCAATCAATACGACGACTTTAACCCAGATTATGATAAGGTTGCTGCTTATGGTATTGGGGCTTTAATTGCAGGAAAAGCAATAGCCAAAGTAGGGATTTTTGCTAAGTTAGGTATTCTTTTAGCTAAATTTTGGAAAATTATTGCTGTAGGAGTTGTAGGGTTAATAGCTGGTATTAAAAAGTTTTTTGGCAAAAAAGAAGACTAAAGTTATGCCGCTTATTGGTGGATATTCTACCAAGATTATTTTTAATTCCTAAAATAGTATTTATATTCGGTCTGAACAGTAGAGCTAAAAGACATGAATATCGCCATACTTTCTAGAGACGCCAACATATACTCCACTTATCGATTAATTCAAGAAGGGAGAGAACGCGGACACAAAATGTTTGTAATTGACCATACACAATGCTGTATGGTTGTTGAAAACAACCGTCCAAAAATCTATTTTCAAGATTTAAAAATTAAAGACATAGATGTCGTTATCCCTAGGATTGGAGCCAATGTTACCGATATTGGTGCTGCTGTAATTCATCAATTTGAAAGCATGGGAATTCCCTCTACACTTCCTTCTGCTAGCTTAATAAACTCTAGAAATAAAATTAAGTCATTACAACTATTAGCCAGTCAAAACATTGGAATTCCCAACACCTGTTTTATTAATAAGCTTACCCACTTAAAAACAATTGAAAAAGCGCTGGGAACTCCCCCATGGATAATCAAGATACCTGAGGGAACACAAGGTATAGGTGTAATATTATCTGACACATTAGATGCTGCAGAATCGACTATAGAAGCCCTAACCAAATTAAATTCCAAAGTTATTGTTCAGGAGTTTATTCAAGAAAGTAAAGCCACAGATATTAGAGTATTTATTGTTAACGGTAAAATATTGGGAGCCATGAAACGCTCAGCCAATACAGGGTTTCGTTCGAATTTACACAGAGGCGCAACTGGTGTTCCTGTTTCTCTAACAATTAAAGAACAGCGAATAGCTCTTGAAGCAGTTAAAGCTCTAGGACTCAATATTGCAGGAGTAGACCTTTTACAAAGCAGAAAAGGGCCATTAATTATGGAGGTAAATTCTTCTCCTGGTTTAGAAGGTATAGAACAAAACTCAGTACATAATATTGCTAAAGAGATTATTTTAGCTACCGAAACACTAGTCAAAAACCAATAAAAATCTTTTTTTTTACAAGCTACCCCACTTTTTCTCACAGCTCAATCAAAATAAACACACTTTTTCGACACAACACCCCCTCGCTTTTAATCCTAAAGCAAAATATTTTACATTAAATTAACACTCACCCCCTTGTGTTTTTATATATTTGCAAAAAAACACCATAAAAATGTCAACTAATCGATTTAAAGCTTTAGAAGCTTCTCAAAAGAGACAACCGCAAACAGTAAACTACCCATCGGATAAAATATCTGATTACTTTGGAGAAAATGTTTTTGATATTGGTAAGATGCGTTCTTACTTAACAGAAGCTGCTTATAAAAGTGTAAAAAAAGCTATGTTAGAAGGACATAGAATTGAACGAAACATTGCTGATCAAATTGCAACTGCAATGAAAGATTGGGCCATGTCTAAAAAAGTAACCCACTATACTCACTGGTTCCAACCTCTAACAGGTTCTACCGCTGAAAAACATGATGCTTTCTTTACTCCAACTGAAGAAGGTCGAGCAATAGAACAATTCGAGGGAAAACTATTGATTCAACAAGAGCCTGATGCCTCTTCATTCCCAAATGGAGGTATCCGAAACACTTTTGAAGCTAGAGGATATACAGCATGGGATCCAACGTCACCAGCATTTATTATGGGACGCACCTTGTGTATACCGACTATCTTTATTTCTTATACAGGAGAAGCTTTAGATTATAAAGCTCCTTTGTTAAAAGCTTTAGATGCTATTGACGAAGCCGCTACAGATGTTTGCCAATACTTTGACAAGAACATCTCAAGGGTTCGCGCTACTCTTGGATGGGAACAAGAATATTTTTTAGTTGACACAGCCTTATTTAATGCCAGACCTGATTTAATTTTATCTGGACGAGCATTAGTAGGACACTCTCCTGCAAAAGGACAGCAATTGGACGATCACTACTTTGGATCTATTCCTGAACGAGCAACTGCTTTTATGCAAGATTTTGAGACAGAAGCATACCGATTAGGAATTCCAGTAACGACAAGACACAACGAAGTAGCTCCTAATCAATTTGAATGTGCTCCGATGTTTGAAGAAGCTGATCTAGCAGTTGATCACAACTTATTACTAATGGACTTATTAGAAAAAGTTGCCGCTAGACATCACTTTGAAGTTTTATTACACGAAAAGCCTTTTGCTGGACTCAACGGCTCTGGAAAGCACAACAACTGGTCTTTAGGGACCAATACTGGTGTTAATTTATTACAACCAGGAAAAAATCCAAAAACCAACTTAAGATTTTTAACTTTCTTGGTAAACACCATCAAAGGTATTCATGATTATGCAGATGTATTACGTTCAAGTATCGCTTCTGCATCTAACGATCATAGGCTTGGAGCAAACGAAGCTCCTCCTGCTATCATGTCTGTTTTTATTGGTTCTCAACTTTCTGAGATGCTAGACAAAATCGAGCAATCTATTAAAGCTGGAAAAATGACTCCAGAAGACAAAACAGCATTAAAACTGGATATTGGGAAAATACCTCAATTGATGCTAGACAACACAGACCGTAACAGAACTTCTCCTTTTGCTTTTACAGGAAACAAATTTGAGTTTAGGGCAGTTGGTTCAACTGCGAATTGTTCTCAAGCAATGATAGCTATAAATACTATCATGGCTAAACAATTAAAAGCATTTAAAAAATCTGTTGATGCCAGAATAGCTAAAGGGACGAAAAAGGATGAAGCTATCTTAAAAGAGCTTCAAGACTTAATCAAAGCCTCTAAAAAAATACGCTTTGAGGGGAATGGATATGGTGAGGAATGGGTTAAAGAAGCTGAAAAGCGTGGACTATCTAACCTTAAAGATACACCAAGAGCTTTAACTCCAATGAAAACCAAAGACTATGTTGATTTATTTGAGAGTCAAGGCGTTTTAACTAAACGTGAAATTGAAGCAAGGCATGATATAGAATTGGAAGCATACACCATGAAAATCCAGATTGAGGCACGTATTTTAGGTGACCTTTGTAAAACCTATATTACTCCAGCTGTTATCAGATACCAAACAGAGTTACTAGATAACGTAAAAGGTCTACAAGATGTTTTGGGCGCTAGTGAAGCTAAAAAAGCTGGAAAAGTTCAAATAGAAATCATCAAAGACATCAGCAAACACCTGGAAGTGATTAAAACTGATGTTGATAAAATGGTAGAAGAACGAAAGAAAGCTAACAAAATTGAAGATACTGAAGAAAAAGCTTTCGCATACTGTGATAACGTCAAACCTTTTATTGAAGACATTCGTTACCACACAGACAAGCTAGAGCAATTAGTAGACGACTCTTATTGGCCTCTTCCTAAATTAAGAGAATTGCTGTTTACCAAATAAATAAACCATACTTTTTATACCAAGGCCTTTAGCTTAATAGCTAAAGGCCTTTTTATTTATAAAAAAAGCACAAAACAACATCTAAAACTACCGTTCATACAATAAAAACACAGCTCTCACCCTCCAGAAAACTACAATAGCGAACTTTGTTGCATTAAATCATATTATACCAACAATGAAATTAAAAACTTTACTTTTTTCACTAATGGCTACAACAGCCTTATTTGCTCAAAACTCTAAAAAGATTGAAGTCGGAACAAAAACAACAAATTCAGAGCGACGAGACGCGACTGAGAGAACAACATCTAACACTAGCAAGACATCAATAACCTGGCGTTTTGAAGGTGAAAAATGGAAAATCGCAAAACGCCCAGGTCTTCCTGGAGTTAGTGATTATTTATCAAAATATGAATCTTCCAATCAATACTTAACACAATCAAAAAAACAATTTAAAATAGGACTAATTGGTACAGGAGCGGTTTATACTGGGATAACGATGACTTTTGTTGGTTCATTTATTGAACCTGAATCAAGTACACAAAGCAACAAACCTTCTTTTTTAAACCCTCTAACCATTTCGGGAATCGCTTTAGCTGTTGGGGGCGCAGCTGTTGGAACGATCTTTAAAACGAAAGGCTTGAACACTTTAAAAAAGTCTGCAAAAGCCTATAATGACGAATTATCGAAATCAAGTACCATAAGAAAACAACCAGCTACTTATAGTTGTGCTATTGGATCTAGCACAAGCCTTTTAGGTTTAAGTTTTAATGTCAAATTTTAAGAAGATGAAACACTATTTTTTACCACTCTTCTTTCTTGTTATCGGAAGCACTTTAACTGGACAAGAGACGATTTTAGCAAAATTCACCAATGGTGAAGAAAAAGAAATACAATATTTTGATGATCCATATCGTCTACCAAAATTCGAGGTAGGCTTTAGCCCTTTTACCATTACTTCTATGCCAAGAGTAGTATTCGGTTACAAAATAGAACCTCGATTTAGAGTTAATGAAATCCTAAGCTTTGATGGTCACTTTATTTCAGACTATACTGACGACATGAATGAAATGTCGGGAAGATATGACTTCTCTACCAAAACTTATGATTTTAGCTTAATGGGACATTATACTTTTGCCAACAAAATATCAAAAGAGAACAAAATGATTCCTGTAGGCTACGATTACGCTAGTTCTGGCGATTATGAATCTGGCAATGTTATTTATAAAATTGAATTACCTGTTATTAAAAACACAGCCTATAGAGTTGATGGAGGTTTTGGAAAACTTGCCACTAATGCCCTTTACTCTGAAAGAGATACTCTCTCCAACTATTACGTTGGTGGACCTATACTAGCATCAAGCCTACAAGTTGGTGCAAGCATATTCAAATCGAGAAGCTATCAAGTGATTAGCGACGGTGAACGGTTCTCCTACTTTCGAACAACAACGTTTTACACTTATTTAACTTACGCTTTGGCCAATAAATACAACATATACCGACAAGATGAGATCAAGCAACCTGATGGTGAGACAGCATACACCTATACAGATGTTACCTCAAACATCTCCGACTTAAAGGAAACTAGAGTTGGTTTTAGAATTGGTGTATCACACAGCATAGGAATGCGAAATACAGGTATTGCAGCAACAGTAGGTCTCGTTGCTGGAATAACCCCAACTTTTACCTCCTCTGGCTTTGGATATAACGCCAACAAAACAATGGATCATAAATCAGGCAGCAGTAATACTAGCGGAGCAACTTACTTTGGTTTTAATGTTGGACTTTCTTTTGGTGACAGTCCATGGAGAAAATAATAATTTTCGTTACATTTACTGTTAAAACTTAAATTATGCAAGAGTTATACACCTCCTACGGAGTTGGGATCCTCATCCTAGCCCTACTTATTTACAAGGCAGTCATCATTGTCGATGAAAAGACCTTTTACGTCATTCAACGATTAGGTAAGTTTAACCGAATGGCTGGAGCTGGTTTTGGAATCATTATTCCCTTTATCGATTCTAAAGTTGGAATTCTTAACATGCGAATTCAGCAATTAGATGTTGATATTGAAACCAAGACCCAAGATGATGTTTTTGTTCACCTTAGGGTTTCTGTCCAATACCAAGTAATGCAAGATAAACTTTGGGATGCCTACTATTCTCTAGACAATCCACGCCATCAAATTTCTTCTTACATCTTTGATGATGTTCGAGCGGAAGTTCCTAAAATGGAATTAGATGATGTATTTGCTAAAAAAGATGATATTGCTGATGCGGTTAGAAAAAATCTTTCTGACTCAATGCATGAATATGGATACATCATTGTAAAAGCACTTATTACAGATATTGATCCTGATGCAAACGTAAAAGAATCGATGAATAAGATTAATGCTGCTAAGAGAGAAAAAGAAGCAGCTATTGAGGAAGCTGAAGCTCAAAAAATTAGAGTTGTCAAAGCGGCTGAGGCTGATGCTGAATCTAAACGTTTATCTGGGGAAGGTATTGCTCAACAACGATTAGAAATAGTAAGAGGATTTAAAGATTCTGTAGAAGACTTCCAAAAGACATTGAAAAACATTACTCACGAGGAAGTCATGCAATTTGTATTGTTAACACAGTATTTTGACACCTTAAACAACATCGGTCAAAATGGGAAAAACACCTCTATTTTGGTCCCTCATTCGCCAAGTGCAATGAAAGACTTCCAACAACAAATAGTAGAGGGAACCTTGATTGGAAAAAAGCTACAAGAAGCTTCTGATGACGATGATTAAAAATAAAAAAATGAAACGATTTAACATAACTATTAGTTTAATATTCATTTACAACCTTATTACCTTTTCTCAAACAGACACCATAGTAAGAAAATCTCTTTTTTCTGAAAATAGTGACACAACCGAAGTATTCTTAGTCAATAGAGTACCTAAACCTTTTAAAAATGTTTTTTCATATGACCTACTAGGCATAACATGGGGAGAAAGGAAAATATCTTATGATAGACTTATAACAAAATATTTAGCCATTAACTTTTCTGCAGGATATACGAAAGAAGATTTAATTTACAACATGTCTAATGCAGAATCTATTTATGAATATAGCTATGACTTTTTAGACGGTGAAGCATCCCATAGAGCCACCCTTGGCTATATGTATTCTTTTGGAATAAAAAGATACTTAAAAACTTCATTTTATGGAACATATATCTCTCCAGTAATTAGCATTGCAGAATATAAAGCAAAAGCATACAAACGTCTTAATGGAAGTTACAAAGACGATTATGATTTTACTGATGAATATAATGTTAATAACAGATCAATAACTGATTTTAAAGTTGAGTTAGGGTATATTTACTATTCAGATAAACATTTTTTTTGGAATGCTAATGTAGCTGCAGGTTTAAGAAAAAGCAGAGAACAATTCTTTTCTGAAATTGACACTTACCCGCAAACATATACCTACATACAAAATGATGTTTCAACTCTGCTTCCATTAATAACATTTGGATTTAAAATCGGAATTGCATTTTAATCATTTAATGTCAACTTAGCCCATTTTCGTTTTTTCCCTTTAGCACCCATAATATACAGATTGTCTTCTTTTTGGAAATACGACAATGGCTTATGTCTAATTTTCACTTCATCTACACCAACAATAGGCATTAAATATCGTTTATCTATGTTACCTTCAGCGTCTAATTTAACAGAGTAAACTTTAGAGTCTGGATTATTTGTCGTTTCTTTTGCTTGTTTAATTGTTTTTCCATTATTTTTTTCATTTTCGTTAAAAACAAAATAAAATTCTTGATTTACCAAATCACTTAAAATTGAAAAACTGGACTGATGCTTCTCTATTGTTCTATCCCACAATATTTTACCTTCTTTTGACAACTTAATTACAATTATATTATGCATAGAATTTACGTCCCCATACATACCACCTGTATGTTTCTCACAAGCATAGTCATAACTACTATATGTATGAGGTCTTACGCAAGCTGATAAAATTTGACCTACCACATAGTAACAATCTTTTGTATTGCTAGTAAAAACATTTGTTATATTAAAATCATGAATACCAAATCCATTTTCATATCTTTTTTGCCCTAAATTTTGTACTATAACATCTTTAGATACTTCTTCTGCTTCTTTATTCTCAACATCATGAGTAAACTGGTTAACCCTAAGAAAAAAGAAAAATCTGACTTTAAGAATACTATTGTAAGAATCTACAATCCCTATACCTGATGAATTAGAGGTTGTTCCAAAAAATAATAGATCATCATGTTCTGTATATAGTTCAACTTCGTGTATCTTATTATTGTTAGGAAAATTTAAATCTAATATTTTTGATTTAGACTTTCCTTTATAACAAGAAAATAAGCTAAATCGTTCTTCCATAGAGTAACCTTGATCAACACCTCCATATTGAGTAATAATAAAATGCAAACTATTCCCATTATTTGGCAATACACATTTTTTAACTTTCATAAGTCCTGATTGAATTGGAAATACAGACTCTTTTTTCCACAATTGATTAAGTTTATTATCTGTAACCGCATATTCAAACTTAGGAGATGGAAAGTTTTTTGCATAAACCTTTTTTGTAGAAAAGTTTGTCCTATAAAACACAATTTTTGATTTGTCATCTGAAACAGCATATTTGCACTGAAATGTTATTTCCCCCATAAACTTATAGAGCCCATTAAAAGTAGTTATCAATTTACTGTCTTTTTCACTTATCCCTCCATCATCACTTACAATAAAAGCGATAATTTTTAAGGCCTTACTTTTCTTTTCATAACTGTATGCGAATATATTTAGTTTTTTTTCTATAATTTCAGTTCCAAAATAATAAGTATCCTTGCCTTCTAATTTGGGAAGACTTAATTCTTTAAAAAAAATTAACGAACCTTGCAGGTCATACTTGTTAACAATAACTTTTTTAGGTTGAACAACACTAAGAGAATAAGGACGTACTGTATAGAAGCAGTCAGACGCAGACAGTACCCGTCCTAACATAAAGCTTTTTGTCTCTGACAGCTCACCGAAACTAGATGTAAAGTGGCCTTGAGCCCCTAAATCCATTAACGAAAGAATTAAAATTAAACCTAATAATATCTTTTTCATCTTTTCTATAAATTCAACAAAAATACAATCACTTCTCTTCCCACTTTTTCAACTTAAGCCCTACATCAGTAACTTCCTCTAAAATAGGCTTACGCATTCCATGCGTTAAAGACACTTTATAACTCCCACTTACAGGGAATTTTCGATGCTGCATAAAAGTTGATGTGGTAGTAATAATAGTTCCTGAGTTTTTTCCTAACCAATAGCCGTATTCATCTGCTAACTGCACCTCCAATGTATCTCTACGTGTTTTTCCATTTGGGAAGGTTAAGTCAGAAAATAAATAAATATTACTCCATTGATAGTTTTCGGTATTTCTTACCAAAACAGAAAAATCATAATAATTAATCGTATCCTGAATCTCAAATTCGAAATGCAAAGTATCTGCCTCTCCCCATGTTGAATGCTGGATCGTTTTACTCTGATTAAACAGCACCCCTGATTCTCCACAAGAATGTGACAAAACAGAGAGTACAGCTAATAGAAATACATTAACTTTTTTTATCTCCTGAAGCATTTGCATTTCCTTTAGGTTTGTTATTATTTCTATTCTGGTTTGGTTTACGATTCCTGTTATTAGGTCTAGCATTTTTCTTTGCTCCATTTTGAGCTTGCCCACCTTCTTTTCTAGGATTACCTCCTTTAGGTTTATTATTATTCCTTGACTTATTTGAGTTATTCGCTTTTGGTTTTCTGTTTGAGTTATTGGCCTTGGGCTTATCTTGTCTGTCTTTAGAATTTTGATTTTTATTCCCAGCCTCTGCCCTACGCTTGTTATTTCTATTTTTAGTGTTTCTATTATTTCTCTTTTTCTTAGCAAACTGCTTATCAAAACGTGTCAAATCATCTTGTCCGACCACATTTTCATAAGCTGGTTCTACTTCAACAGCTTCAACTACAGCAAAGCTTTTTAAGTCTTTTGGAATTGTTCCTTTTTTATTCAGTTCTAACAATTCAGTTACACGATCAACCTCTAATGGCACGATATTATTTTGTCCTTTTTCAGTTTGAACCAAGTACCACATCATTCTTCTAAAAACATCTGTTTTTATATGAACTGCATTACCATTTTTCGTTTTAATTTGTTTACGGGTATCAGGAAACATTTTTAAAGCATCTGCATATTGATCTAGCTCAAAATTTAAGCAACACTTTAACTTTCCGCACTGACCTGCTAACTTCTGAGGATTTAAAGACAGCTGTTGATAACGAGCTGCACTCGTAGAAACCGTTCTAAAATCAGTTAACCAAGTAGAACAACACAACTCTCTACCACAAGAACCGATCCCACCTAAACGACCTGCTTCTTGCCTTGCTCCGATTTGCTTCATTTCTACTCTTACTTTAAAGCGATCGGCGATTACTTTTATCAACTCTCTAAAGTCTACACGTTGATCGGCTGTATAGAAAAATGTTGCTTTCTTACCATCAGCTTGATACTCTACGTCACTAATTTTCATCTCGAGACCTAGCTTGATGGCCATTTCTCTTGTTTCGTGCATTGTTTCGTATTCTCTTCCTCTTGCTTCTTTCCAAGCACTAAGATCTTGTTCGGTAGGTTTTCGATAAATCTTTTTTAGTTCTCTATATTGAGTTTTTTCTTTTTTACGTTTCATTTGGTGGCGCACCAACTCACCTGTGGTCATAACCACTCCTACATCTACTCCTGGAGCTCCTTCAACAACCACAGAGTCTCCTTTGTATAGCAAAAAAGATTTATCATTTCTATAGAAGCCTTTTCTTCCATTCTTAAAGCTTACTTCTACAACATCGAACCCCTTTTTCCCATTTGGCGCTGGCAAATCAGCCAACCAATTAAACACCGACATTCTTTCACAGCCTCCAGATGAGCAATTTCCATTGCTTTTACATCCATTTGGCACTCCATCTGCCGTTTTATTATTTGAACATGAACTACATCCCATGATTATTATCTCTCTTTTATACTAAAGCTATTTAAAATTAATAGTTTCAGTAAAATAACGTCATTGTTTTTATTACAAAACAATCATACATTTAAACATCATCTCTTCAACCTGAGATGATTTGCTAAGTTAAACATTTATTCTGCAATTATTCCTAGGACTTTCAAAATATCCAATCCATTCGAATACAGAAACAGCCCCAACACAATTACCAAGCCCACCATTTGAGCATTCATTAAAAACTTCTCACTTGGTGGTCTTCCTGCAATCATTTCATAAGTCAAAAAGACAATATGCCCTCCATCCAACATTGGTATAGGTAACAAATTAAGAAAAGCCAACATTATTGATAAAAAGGCTGTTATACTCCAAAAAGCATCCCAATGCCATTCTGCTGGAAACAGCCTTCCTACTGAGGCAAAACCTCCTACAGCAGTAGAACCTTTCTTTGTAAAAACAAACTTAAATTGAGCGATATAATCTTTCAAAGTCCAGTAAGCTTGACTTACCCCTCCTGAAAGACTTTCCATGAGGGTATAATTTTTATTATGTACTTGAAATTTAT
Organism: Flavobacteriales bacterium; assembly: GCA_025210295.1. NCBI lineage: Bacteria > Pseudomonadati > Bacteroidota > Flavobacteriia > Flavobacteriales > Flavobacteriales bacterium. The sequence goes on from JAOASC010000048.1 coordinate 95,625, forward strand.
CGAGTACATCTGTTGGCAAAACTCCTATCCTCCCTAAAGAATCAGGTTGTATCGTTAACAACTCTATTTGCGCTCCTCTTTTAACCTTAATAGCTACTTCTTCATTTTTTTTATCCTTTAGGTTTTTACGAATGTCACTCCAATAATTGATCGGAGTATCATTTATCGCCACAATCTCATCTCCTTGTTTAAGACCTGCTTTTGCAGCTGGAAGACTATCCACAACAATAGCTATTGCACTACGGTAACGAGGCATAAAAGGCATTTGTATATCTTTTTGAAACATCATTTGATCGGTATTCTCGGGTAAAACAATCGTTTCTACATTTCCATTTTCATGTTCTACCTCTAACACTCTAGCTCCTCTAAGAAACAAATGTTTATTGACATCTAGCACAGATAACAGCGCTTCTCCATCAACCTTTAAAATTTTATCCCCATCTCTAAATCCATATTGTTCAAATTCTTCATGAACCGTCATCCCATGTGTTAAGTCATCGTTTGCAATATAATCTTCCCCCCAAACAAACAATAACATCGCATAGAGGACAATAGCCAAAATAAAATTAACAACTACACCTCCAGACATTACAATTAACCTTTGCCAGGCAGGCTTTGAGCGAAACTCCCAATCTTCGGCTGGTTTCGATAAGTGATCTGTATCCATACTCTCATCTATCATTCCCGCTATTTTTACATAACCTCCAAGTGGTAACCAACCTATTCCGTATTCTGTATCTCCCTTTTTAAACTTAAACAGAGAAAAACCTGCATCAAAAAATAAATAAAACTTTTCAACCTTTATTTTAAATAGGCGAGCAGGTATAAAATGTCCTAGCTCATGTAATATTACTAATATTGATAAGCTCAATATTAATTGAGCTGCTTTTATCCAAAAATCCATATTCTAAACTTACTCTTCACAAAAAAGAAGAGCAAATATAACTTTAATCCATTAGATAATTTGTTAAGTTTTTTTAATTCATAAAAAAGCCGTTGTTGACAAGATCAAACAACGGCTTTATAATTATTTTGCTCGCTTTTTAATACATTTTAGGTGCTTGCTTATATTTTGCTGGAACCTCACCAGTTAACGAGTTTAAAAAAGCTGTTATATTTTCGATTTCCGAAGAAGATAATGTTTTCCCTAATTGTGTTCTTGCCATTATTTGGACTGCATCTTCTAATTGATCAACGCTACCATCATGAAAGTAAGGAGCTGTCTTTTCAATATTTCTAAGAGACGGAACTTTAAAGATAAACTTATCTTTTTCTTCACCTGAACTTTGGTACTTTCCATAATCTACATGCTCACTCCCAGTTAGGGAAACATACTCTTCAAACAATCCAAACTTTTGCAACTGCTGCCCACCTAAAACAGCCCCTGAATGACAAGAAACACATCCTACTAAGTTAAAAGAAATAAACCCTTTCTTTTCCTGTAAAGATAATGCACTGTCATTTCCTGCCAAGAACTCATCAAAACGAGAGGGAGTAATGAGCTCTCTCTCAAACACTCCTATTGCCTTTTGAAGGTTTTGATAGGTCAACGCTTCTTCCTCTTTTGGATATGCTGCTTCAAAGGCTTTAACATAGGCTGGAATTCCTTTTAATCGAGTAACTAAAAACTCCTCATTAGGAATCGCCATCTCAACAGGGTTCAATATTGGCATCCCCGCTTGTTCTTCCACATCTTTAGCTCTACCATCCCAAAACTGACTGGCATGAAGTGCTGCATTTAAGACTGTTGGAGAATTTCGATCTCCATTCCCCCCTGCATCACCAGTTGATGTAGCCTTATTATCGACACCATAGGTTGCTAGATTATGACATGAATTACAACTGTTATTCCCCTCCAAAGACAACCTTGTATCAAAATACAAATGATGACCTAATTCAACTTTATTCGTTGTTCTTTTATTTTCTGTATTGATTGACTGAGTAGGAAGCTCCTCAAAATTTTCGGTATATTTTCTTGCTGACAAATCATAGGCTAAATGAGGGCTGACAGCTGTAATAGCACTTTCTTCTCCACAACTCACCAAACCTAAAGCTACTCCTAGTATTAAAATTATCTTTTTCATCTGTTTTTATTTTTTCTTACATGACAAAATTATGACAGACAAAGCAATCAATCAAATAGATAGTTTTTATAATACTATAAATATTTTTTATAACGTTATTTCTTATAAACCTCCACTTCTTTATTCAACAACCAATCGAGTGCTAAAGCACTGTTTCCTGTTATTTTTGTAAGATAATAGCTATAACTAATAAAAGCTTCTGCATCTTGAATTGGCTCCAACATGACTCGATTTTCTAGATAATTCGAATGCAAGAAAAAAGCATTTCCCTCCTTTACATATAAATACCCCACATGCGCGTCTAAACCAACAAAATACAATCCATCTGAGAAATCTAAGAAAAACGACCATTTTATTGGTTGAGTATCACGTTCTATTGCAACGACTAAAGTTGTATCTATTGCTAGGCTTTTGGCTTCATTATAGGGGCCCTGTTGTGCTAGCCAATAACGATTTAGTTTTATTCCCATATGTTTTAACGTTGTAGACACAAAGTAACCACACGCAATACTCCCTTGTTGAGGCACAGCAGTATGCCCCTCAAAACCCCATTTGGTTCCATACCAATGCGGAACAATGTTATTTAATAAGACTTGGCTAAAAATCTCTGAAACAGTGTCTAAAAATTGTTCTTTAGCCACTGAGTCTTTTATTCCTAGATAAACTGCTTTTAAGCTGTCTCTAATTTGAACGGCTTTACGCTTTGCTCTTGAATAAGTAGACTCTGTACTAAATACTAATCCAGATGCCGTCGAGTCGATTACTCCTCTTTGCTGAAGACTTAATATACCTGCTTGATTTTTACCAACGAATTGTGGACTATTATAAAAATCGGAACATGAATAAAGGTTGAATGGAATCAAAATCGAGAGCAATACCTTAACTAACATCATAAAATAATTTATTATGCTAATTCAATAAAGTTCAATTGGTACGCTCCTACCTTTTGACTTAATACTCTAAAAGGTTCTTTTTAAGGCTTCCGTTTTTATATAGTTTGTGAGCGATGAGCTTACGGCCTTTTGAATCATAGACTTTCATTTCCCCATGCTTTTTTCCCTCTTTGTAGCCAATTTCTGTTTGATTTTTACCTCTTCTTGTATAAGTTTTCGAAACTCCATCTAGCTTTCCATCTTTAAAGCTATTTTCTGTAGCAACAATCTTTCCCCCTGGATAATAAAACTTCCAAACTCCATTTTGCTTTCCATAGCTATATACACCTTCACTAGCTAAAGCTCCACCTTGAGGATCATAAGACAACCATTTCCCATGTTTATAACTTTGTACGGCAGGACTTGAATTGGCAATTACAATCGTATTCTTTTTCTTTGGCTTTTTTAGAGCGGCATATACCCCTTCATCTTTCAACACTCCTTTATCGGTCCAAAACAACCACTTTCCATCTTTCATATCCTCTTTGTAGCTCCCCTCGTACCTTTTTTTATCATTAGGATACCACCCTGTCCAAGTAGCAGTCATCTTACCTTTATCATAAGAACCTCGATCTTTCATGATTCCATTTTCATACCACGAAGTCCAAACTCCTTGCTCTAGTCCTAAGGTATACTTCCCCTCAAAAGCTTCTTGGCCGTTTTCAAACCACGAAGTCCACAAACCTTCCTTAAAATCATTTTCATAAGTCCCAGTTTTCCATGGCTCTCCATTATTATAAAAGAAATTCCACTCGCCTGTTTTTTTTCCATTCTCATAATCTCCTTTGTAGTACAATTGCCCATTAGGATACCAATAATCCCAATGCCCATGTTGTTCTCCATCTTGAAAAGGGCCTATCATATCTTTGTTTCCATCGTTAAAATAATAACTCCATACTCCATGTTTTTCCCCTTCTTTATAGATTCCATCAATTACCAGTACTTCATTGGGATTATATTCTTTAAATACGCCATCTTTCTCTCCCTCTTTATAGGTCGTAATTTGATACAATGTATGTGACACAAAGTTCCACATTTTCCATTCTCCATCTTTTAACCCATTGACATACGCTCCCTCTAGCCTAACAGTTCCATTGGCATTCCATTCTACATACTTCCCATTTAACAATCCATTTTTGTAGTTCTTTTCAACTTTTGGCCTTTTTGAGGTATACACTTCTTTTATACTTCCGTTTCCTCCAATTACGGTTTGTTTTCCCTCTTTATCCCAATAGCTTAATAAATACTCTCTTGCATCATTTTTTTTATACTCCAATGTCATTTTAGGTCTACCATCTGCATGAAAATATTTCCATTGACCTATTTTCTCTGGTTCTATATACGCTAACTGTCCCCAATATTTATATGGTTGCAGTAAAATACTATCGGGCAATTGGGCAAACGCTCCTTTTTCTTGAACTTGTCCGTTCTCGTAATAACTTGTAAAAACACTGTCTTGAATTCCAAACTTAAAGTAACCTACATGTTTTATTTTCTCATTGGGATACAACTGAGTTACTTTACCATGGTATTTTCCATTGACATAAATTGATGATTCTTCTACCGCCCCATTTTTATACCAATAAGTCCATCGCCCTGTTTTTTGACCTACTCCCGAAAAACCACTCACATTATAATGTCCTCGACTTCTTAGCATCGTACTATCTCTATCCCAAAAAGTAGTGACTAATGTACGTTCTAGTCCTCCTTTAGTAAAATCTTTATCTGTTTGGGCATAAAAATTAATGACCAACAGGTGAATAACCAAAAATGCTATTAAACTTACTAATTTCATATGAGTTGTATAACTGTATTTTAAAGATAAGGTTACAAATCCCATTCCTTTTCACCTTATTGAGACTTTAACGACTTCCAAATTGTTGTAAAATGCTTTTTTGTTTCATAGGAAAAATCAGCATTCATTAGCCAACCATAGTACCCTGGCTCTTGTTTAAACACCTCTGTTACTAACTTACCTTTATGTTTCCCAAAATTAACAATAGGGTTATTCTGTTCATCTAAAGCAATACGTTGTGCAAAATCTAACGTTTTATTGCCCATTTGAGTAAATTCACTTAAAAAATCTACATTATTTTCTAGTTCAGAATAACGCTCCAGTTGTGCTTCTAAAACTTCTACTGTAGCTAAGATATCAGCTTCAGCTGAATGGGCATTCTCGATTTCTTTTTCGCAATAAAATTTGTAAGCAGCAGATAATGTTCTTTGTTCCATTTTATAAAAAACATTTTGAACATCAACTGTTTTTCTATTCTTCATTTCAAACTCAAATCCAGCTCTGTAAAACTCTTCCAACAGCAATGGTATATCAAATCGATTGGAGTTGTACCCTGCCAAATCAGCATTTGCGATAAAGTCAATTAGTTCTTGCCCTATTTCTTTAAATGTTGGTGCATTAATCACATCAACATCATAAATTCCGTGTATTTCAGAAACTTCAAGGGGAATAGGAATTGTTGGGTTTATTTTTTTGACGTAAGTTTCTTTTTCGCCACTTGGATAAACCTTTACAATACCGATTTCTACAATTCTATCTTGTGCTATATTCAACCCAGTTGCCTCTAAATCGAAAAAAACAATTGGTTTTTGAAGTTGTAAATTCATTCGTTTTAATATTTACAACAAAGGTCTATTTTTTTAGGAAATTAGCAAGGTTATTCTTTCCCTTATTTACTCAAGGTAAATGTTTTCATATTCATCCCTTTGTCGCTATCAAATTCAGAAACTTTAAGTGTTTGTGTTCCTAATTGATATCCTGCTGCTTCTATTTCAAGCGAATAAACTCCTGGTTCTAAAATCACTGTAAAGCTTCCATTTGGGCTTGCTTTGTATTCTCCTACAATTTCATCATTTTTATCAAAAATTATGATAAAACCATCTTTAATTGCTGCGCTAGACGTTGCATCTTTCACATTAAAGATAAACAATGCAGGTTTTTTTTCAACCTCTTCTAATGTAACACGATAAATATCTCTATCTCCATACCCCTCTGGTCTAACAGCAGTAAGGTAAGCATGTTTCATATCGTCTGAAAATTGGATGACTTTATCATCGTATGAGGAGTTTAAAGGATACCCTAAATTTTGTGGAGACTTCCAACGATTAGTTTTGGGATCCCATTCGGTTTTATAAACATCATACCCTCCAAGACCAGGATATCCGTTAGAGGCAAAATAAAGCGTTTTACCATCTTTAGATAAGAAAGGAAAATCTTCATTCCCGTCTGTATTTAATGAGTTTATTGGTTGAGATTCTGCCCAAGACCCATCTGGTAATTTCCTGGTCATAAACAGATCTAACCCTCCTTTACCACCTGGCTTATTACTTGCAAAAAGCAACGTATTTCCATCAGCAGATAAAGATGAAGCTGTTTCAACAGCCTTTGTATTTACCCCTTCTTTTATTTTCTTTTTACGAGCATAGTTGGCTCCACTCTTTTTAGACTCATAAATATCTCCTGCATCTTCAATATTATCGAAATAAATAAACATGTGTTGACCATCATCAGAAAGACTAACACATTGCTCATCATAACTTGTATTTAATGATGTCACAGGCTTAGCTGGTGAGAAACTAAACCCATTAAACTTAGTCATAAAAATATCTGAAGGGTAATATCCATCAAACTCTTTTCCTCCTTTACTTTCTTTTCGACGCGAGGTAAACACTAAAATCTTTTCATCTTTAGATACAAATGGAAAATAATCTGGATATTCTGAATTAATTTTCTCTCCCATATTTTCAAATTTTACTGGGATTGGATTTTCGTACAACTCCTTAGCTAATTCATATCCAAAAATTAAACTTTCTACCTTATCCCCAAATTCACCTGGTGACTTTTTATATTCTTTCAATGCAGCAATTGACTTATCGTATTCATAACGATGGGTATATGCTTGCGCTAGGTAATAATAATATTCTTTATCTTTCTTCTTTAACTTCCCCAATTTTTCTAAGTAATGCACTGCTCTACTCCTATCGATCTCTGTTCTCAAATAACAAAGCGCAAGATTAAACAGATACTTCCCATTGGTCGGATCAACTTTCAACAGCTTTTTATATTGCGGAATCGCATCTAAATAATTCGTTGTTTTAAACAAGTCATCAGCTAAACGTGGGTCTACCTGACCACGAATCATAGAAAAACTAGAAAAAACAATGAAGACGATATATAGTATTTCTTTTTTCACAATGCTCTGTTTTTATGGGTAAATAATAAATGGTTTATTGCAATTAAGATACCAAAATTTTATTTACAAAAAAACCCCTAGGCGAAGCTAGAGGTTTTAAATATACAATTTTTTCAATAAAAACACTACATAATCGTTATTGTGTAGGCTGTTTCATTAGATTGAAAGCTAAACTCACATCTTCTGTTTAACTGTCTATTTTCTTCATTATCTGATCCATCTGGGTTTGCATTAGGAACCTTAGGTTGAGATTCTCCATACCATTTAATAACTAGATCATTCTCACTTATCCCTTTCTTTTTCAAATAATTAAACGCACTTAGTGCTCTTTTCTTAGAAAGTTGCATGTTATAATCTTCTGTTCCGATCCAATCGGTATGCCCAACAATCTCTAATGAGAAATCTGGATGAGACGACATGTAGTCATAAATTTTATCTAATACATCTTTAGAATTTAACCTTAAGAAGAACTCATCAAAATCGAAGTATATTGGGTTCAATTCAAAATTAGTCGTACTAACTTCTGCTACATCAGTCTTCTCTTTTGACGTTTCTGTTTCTGTCTCAGTTTCTGTTTCTGCCTCAGTTACAGCCACTACTGCTGCTTCTTCAATATTCAATAAGTCTCTAACAATGGTATAAAACTCATTTTCACTGGTATCTATTGTACTTAAATAATCTGAATACAATTCATCTTCGTCAGTTAATTTCACTTGATAAGTAAAGGTACGTTCTTCTTTTCCATCTTCAGAAGACACATTATCTATCACAAACTCTCCCTCTTCATTTGAGACTACTGTTGCAACCATTTCTTTTTTATCATTGACTAACATTGCTTCTATACCGGTTAATTTTTCTTCACTAACAACCGAACCACTCTCTACTGTTTTCCCCAATAATATTCCTTTAGCCATCACACTATTTTCAGAGTTATTAGGCTGGTTTCCATAATAGCTCATCTTTAAATCTTTTTCATTGATTAATAGTCCATAACCACTTGTTTCTTCAAGCTGACTAAAGCTAAAACCACCATCTTTATCTGTTCTTGTAATCTGTACAATTTCATTTTGTGCATTTACCAAAGATACTTCAACATCAGCTGTTGTTAGGACATCATTATGAACTAATTTTCCATAAATCCCCTTATTAGCGTTAGCTTTTTGAGCTGTAATTCCTTCTTCAAAATTAGTCAACCCAAAAGTTCGCATTGTTTCTGCTTTTACATCAAACATTGCATTTTGGAAAACAGCTTCTTTAGCAACTAATTGTTCTTGCTCATTGACATCATTAAAGTGTACTTCTTGGAACAATTGGTATACCTCACATTGTTTTGGTATCTCTATGGTATCTCTAAATGGTCTACTCAAATCCCAATCTGGATTGGTAATTTCTAAATAGTAAGTATTATTAGGCGGCAATACCATCAAGTATTTTCCTGATCTACGATCTGACTCCCATTGCCCCACTTCCATTCCTGTTTTTGCATCATAAGCCTTGATTGTAACAAAAACTGGCTGATTAAATTCTCCAACATACGCTAAACCTCTAATCTCTGTATTGGCAATATTATCACAATCATCTGGAAATTGATCTCCATGTTTCACCCATTTCTGTCCATCAGAAACGTAAATATCATCTCCTGACTTATCGTAATAAATTGTTCCTTTAGCTGCAATTTCTTTTGGAGGCCCTTTTGTTTCTAGCAACCCTTTATCTACAACTTTCCAAGCTGAGCCATCACTAATATACATATCTCCATTTAATGAATTTAAGTACAAGTCTCCACTTCTTCCAGCTGTTTCAGGTGTCCCCTCTCCTTCTTCTAATCCTCCTTTTTTATTTTGCCATCTCTTCCCATCAAAAACGTAGGTGTTCCCTGTTCTTACATTTACGAATACAGAACCTTTATCTGCGATTTCATTAGGAATACCTCGACCAATGGTTACATCGCCTTTTTGCGGCTTCCAATTTCCTAATTCATAGACATAAGTTTTTCCTGTTTCCTTATCGACATAGATATCACCACTTCTTCCTTCTTTGACTGGTAAACCACTCCCGTAATCAATTCCGCCTCCATAATCTTTCCATTGATTATCTTCTTGTCTAGCAAAAATATTCGCGTTATCAGTATTAATATAAATATTTGCTGGTATTACTGGAGGTTCTACAGGAACCCCAGCTCCTGATGCAATTCTTTGTTTTTTGACTGCCCAGACTCCATCTTTACTTTCATAAATATCACCTGTAGCTTTATCTAAATAAACAGCATCGTTCTTAACTTTATAAGCAGGTTTACCTAATCCAGCAAACAGCTGCATTTCATTTCTTGCAGGAGTTGGATAAAACTTATAAATATCAACATCACCATATCCATTCGCTCTACTTGAAGAAAAGTAACCTACATTGTCTACACTGTCTTGAATATAGTAAATATCATCTCCCCCAGAGTTGTATGTAAGACCTACATTTTCTGGTTTAGACCACTTTCCGTTCTCCATTTGAGTGGATTTAAAAATATCATATCCACCAACCGAGTTGTGTCCTTGAGAGGCAAAGAATAACTCTTTCCCATCGTTAGACAAATAAGGTGCATCTTCGTTCAACGCTGTATTTAAAGTACTCATATTAACAGGTTCAGACCAGCTGCCATCTGTTTGTTGAGTTGCATAATACAAGTCCAAACCTCCTTTTCCTCCTTTACGAGAACTTGAGAAGAAAATAGTTTTCCCATCTTTAGTTAAAAACGCACTTGGCTCTCTTCCTGTAGAATTTACGGTCTTTAGCTCAACTGGCTTTCCATACTTTCCATCTTTTTTGGTAGAGACTAATACTCCATTATTTTGATAGATATATAATTTTTCATCGTTATCTGAAAATCCAATTACTCCATCATGTTTTTTGGTATTAATTTTACTTGAAAAGAAATGATTCGCTGAATCAACATTTACTTTATCGACCCATTTTCTATCCTTTTTAGTACTGATATAAATGTCCTCATATTTTTTATTATCGTGATACAATTGGTCTCCTGTATTCTCACGATCTCTTGTTGTAAATAGCAAAGCATCACTTTTAGAATTTACAATCTGACCATATTCGGCATATCTAGAATTAATTCTACCTCCAATATTTTCTGCCGTAATGTGTTCGTTTGCCTTAGTTTCTTGAAGCGCAACCCCATTATTACACATTTCAATTAAATGGTCTACTTCTAACAAAATAAAAGAACCTTCTCTATTTAATTTTGTAAACTTTTTAAAGGTATTGTAATGCTCTATTGCTGTAGAAAAATTATTTAAATACTGGTGTGTTTTCCCCAAATAGAGAAAAATTTCAGAAATGGTATCTTTCTTAGAGTAAGCTAACGCATTATTAAACATCTCCAAAGCTTTTTCTCTTTGGTAGTATGAGTTATAATGCGCTAACCCTGACTCAAAATAGTACAAAGATTGTTTACCATCTAACTTTATTAAGTTTGAATAAGCAAGTTTTGCATTTTCGTAGTTCCCCTGCGTTAACTCCTTTCTTGCTTTTTTCAATATTTTTTTTTCTTCTGATGATTGAGCAAATATCCCACTGCTCAACATAACAAAAATTAAAATTAATAAACTGTAGTTAGATAATAATTTCATAATTAGTTTTTAGAATGCCTTGATCATGATGTATTGAAATTTGGCATACTTTTCTGTCTTTTTGAAGTCCATTGAATACTTTGGCCCTTGAACCACTGAATTCACTGACAACAATTTAACCTTTGACAGGTCTACGCCATTATCTTTCAATACTTTTAATAAAATTTCTTTTGCTTCTTCACTTCTTTTCTTTGCCAATAAGTTATTGTTTTTGAATGTTCTTGTAGGAACGGTAGATGCACTTCCTTCTACTTCTACATTCGCATAACCTCTTTTAGCGATAATATCTTCCACTCCTTTAACGAAAGCTTTAAATCTTTGCTCTTCTGTTCCAATTCCTTTTTCGTTATAACCATAGAACTTTTGGAAAGAAACTTTTTGTACTACAACATCTTCAACACATGGTATTGGCTTAGTATAAGTACTTACCACCTTACCTGATTCATCTAACTTTTTAATTATTAAATTTCCACAAGCAGAATTATCTTTTAAATCAGCTTCAAAAGCAGGCTCATTTCCTGATGGCAATGCTTTGTCTGCAAAGAATCCATTCTCATCCAATACTTGATAAAATACGACCTTATCTCCATCTAAGAAATTCACTCTACCTTTATTCGTATATGGTTGATCATTTACGAACAACTGGTATTTAAATTTACTAGTTGTTTCCAATTCATTTACAGGAACTTTTGTTTTATCAACAACGTCTACAATATCTGTATTATTTGGCTTGTTAATTTGATCTAACGCAACCCCATCTAAAGAAATAACTTTATTAATTTCTTGGTACCCTGATCCACAAGGCACTTTCATTTCTGTCTCATAGAATGTTTTTTCATCCCTAGTATACTCTACAAAATACTCATGACAAGGTGTTAAGTTAAACACATAGGCTCCGTTTCTTCTATTAGGCTTATATTCAATTGGATCGCCATCTTCGGTAATATCTGTTACCCAAATCACAATTCCATCAGGAATCTGCCCCTCTGTTCCCGCATCGATATAACCTTTCAAAATGGCAACTTGTGGCTGTTCTTTTCTTTTTAAATCAATGGTATAAATATCTTTTTCTCCAATACCTCCAGACTTAGCTGATGAAAAATATCCTCTTTGCCCATCTGCTGTTGTTGTAAAAAAGATATCATCATTAACTGAATTTAATGGGTATCCTATATTGAATGGAGTAGACCATTTATCTCCTTCTATGTTGATTGAATAGAAGATATCAAACCCTCCCATACTGTTTTTACCATTAGAACTAAAGTATAGTGTTTTTCCATCTGGGTGGAAGAATGGTGCGTCCTCATCATAAGGTGTATTAATTGGAGCTCCAATATTTAATGCTTTACTCCATTCACCTGTTGGCAATTTAACACTTCTATAAATATCTCTTCCTCCCATTCCTCCTGGTCGGTCACTTACAAAATATAATGTTCTTCCATCTGCTGATATTGTAGCATGTGTTTCCCAGCTATCGGTATTTATATCTGAGTGCATTTCTCCTTTCCCCATAGAAACAGGCACTGAATATCCATCACCTTCTCTTTGAGACACATAGATATCTCCATTACCAACAGATCCTTTGTAAATAAACAATTGTTGCCCATCTCCTGACACACTAATTGTAGCTTCGTTTGTTTCAGGTTTTCTGTCTCTACTAATTTCGCCTAGTATCTCAGGCTCCATCCATTTTCCTGTTTTTAAATCTTTGTAAGAAACATAAACATCTTCAAAATATTTACCATCTTGATAACTGTACAAGCCAAGGTTTGTAGAATCCTTTCTTAATCTACGTGTTGTAAAGAACATCGCACTTTCATCTAATGTAACTACAGGACTATACTCATCATATTTTGAATTTAAACCATCTTGTATTAACTCTATCTTAAAGTTTTTAGGATCCCCAACCATTTTCTTAGCAATTTGAGCTTGAGCAACCCCTAAAGCTGCTTCTGGTTGCAACACATGTTTGCTGTGTGCTGTCTTTTGATAAATAGCATAAGTTTCCAAAGCTTTATCTAATTGTTGGTTAATGTGATAAGCTTTACCTAAGTAATAGTAAGTTTCAACTGGAGCTTTTTTCTCCATAAAAGAAAAAGGATCGTATGATTTTGAAATATCTTTTTCTGCATCTTGTAAATATGGCAATGCTTTTTCTCTTTCGTTCGCGATGTTTAAGTAACACAACCCTGCCTTATAATTCACATTTCCATTCCCCTCTCCGCTTTCTATGATATTGGTCCATATTTTTGCTGCATATACATACAAATTTTCAGACATCAACCTACTGGCTGTTTCAAACTTTTCTTTATAATTTGCTGATTCTAAAGATTTCTCTAGTTTTTCTGGATCGAAATCCTGAGCTGTAGAATTAGAGATAACACCAAAAAATAGTGCTAATAGTGTTAAGATGTTTAAAATGTAAGTTTTCATTATACTTTAATTTTTGTCTTGTGCTTCTAAATCAATTTCAGTTTCAGACTTCTAATCAGATTCAAAATTAGAGATTGATTTTTTGATTACAAGAGGTTATGGTTTGGATTTTCAACAGTTAATTGTTGTAAAACCTGTTTTTTCTTTTATAATTGAGGCGTTAGAGGTAAGTTAGTAGCCCTATATAACGAGAAAAACAGCTATTATTTACAACAGCTGTTTTTCTCGGTTGATTTTTTTGACTAAAGTTCTCGATTGATGTCAAATTGCTCTAAATAATCGGCTACTCTTTTTACAAAGCTACCACCTAAAGCTCCATCTACAATTCTATGATCATAAGAATGAGATAAGAACATCATGTGTCGAATTCCTATAGTATCACCTTGAGGCGTTTCGATTACTGCTGGTTTCTTGCGTATCGCCCCTAAAGCTAAAATTGCACTTTGAGGTTGATTGATAATTGGTGTCCCCATTACATTTCCGAATGTTCCTACATTAGTTACAGTATAGGTACCTCCTTGAATTTCATCTGGAGAAAGCTTATTGTTTCTGGCATTATTTGCCAACCCATTTACTTTCTTAGCTAGACCTGTTAAATTCAACTGATCTGCATTATGAATTACTGGAACAATTAAATTTCCAGACGGAAGAGCTGTAGCCATTCCTAAATTAATATCTTTTTTAATCACGATATGATCTCCATCCAATGCTGAGTTCACCATTGGGAAATCTTTTAAAGCTTTTATTACAGCTTCCATAAACAATGGAGTGAATGTTAACTTTTCACCTTCCCTCTTTAAGAACTCATCTTTCATTTTATTCCTCCACATCACGATATTGGTCACATCAGCTTCGACAAATGAAGTAACATGTGGCGATGTTTGAACAGAGTCAACCATGTGTGTAGCGATTAACTTCCTCATTCGGTCCATTTCAACGATTTCATCATTTGGACCTGCTTTAACTGGATATTTATTGGCTACTTGAGGTTTAGGTGCTGGCGCAGCTTCTGCTTTAGGTTGAGCAGCAGGCTTAGACTCTACTTTTTGAACTTGAACATCAGAACGATTCTCTAAATAACTTAGGATATCTCTCTTTGTCACTCTATTCCCTTGTCCTGTTCCTTGAATTTGTTCTAGTTCTGTTTGTGAAACCCCCTCTTTTTGAGCGATACTCCTTACTAATGGAGAAAAGAACTGTCCATTACTTCCACTTTTAGCAATTGTATCATTTGAAGCAATTGGTGCCATTAATTCTTCCTCGACCTTTTCTTCCACTACAGTTTCCTGAGGCGCAACATTCACTACTGTTTCTTCTCCTTCAGCTCCAATAATAGCAAACACAGCTCCAACCTCAACAACATCTCCCTCATTATATTTTTTCTCTACTAGAATTCCCGAAACTGGTGCAGGAACTTCAGAGTCAACTTTATCTGTAGCAATTTCTACAATTGGCTCATCCTCCTCTATTTTATCTCCAACTTCTTTCAACCAAGTGGTAATTGTTGCTTCAGCAACACTTTCTCCCATTTTAGGTAGTAAAACATCAATGTTTGCCATTTTTTTATCTCTTATTATTTGTTATATTCTTAACTTAAACTAGTCTCGCAAAAATAGTCTTTTTTTTATGACTTAACAACTAAAACAGAAACAAATATCTCGCTAAAACCAAACGACTTAACCTCCCAAAAACCTTAGATTCCCTAATACTATCTTTAAATCTGTTGAAACATTATAATCTTTGGCATAAATCATATTCAATTTATAAAGCCTTTCTGGAGATTGCTCCTTTTCACGGGTTGTTATTTTAAGCACTCCCTCTTTGATTTTTGGCAACTTTAAATCCTCTCCTGTAACATTAAAACCTACCCATGTCCTTTTACCAACAAATACCTGAAAGCAATTTAAAACAAAACCTATGGGTTTTCTTTGAATCAACATCACTACTGGAAAAAGAACAAACAGAAAAGCTGAAACAAGCATATCAAACACCCTTTTATTCCTAACATTTTCTGGTTTTGTAATATTATTTAAATCCAATAAATAAATATCTCCTGAGGTGTGGATCGAGTTACTCCCAATTAAAAACAAACTATTGGGTTGCGCTATTTTGAAGTCGACATTTTCTTCAACACTAACATTAGACATTTGGTGAATAATTTGTTGTGCAGTCATGTCTTTTGCACAAAAAATAACTTCATTAATTTTATTGATATGAATAAAATCCTCTAGTTGATTAATGATTCCGTCATATTGAGCGTCCTGATTCTGATTAGTCGGAGATATATTGGCTAAATAACCAATATTCGATGTTTGCTCCAATATTGTTTTTACACGTTCTGTTTCTTCGACACTACCGACAATCACAAACCTTTTTTTTGTTTCTGCGCTTAAGTCAAATCCTTTGACCTTAAAGAGATGTAACAAACCTCTTGTCCCTATATAAGCAAAAACGGTCGTTAAAAACCCTACAATAATGATCAACCGAGAAAACTGTACCGTTTTAGGCAACAAACCATAAACCATTAATATTACAGCTGTTCCAACCACCCCTCCTTTTAATATCTTTAGTAATTTTACAGGTTTATCATACCCCCCCATAAAGAACATTGCTAACAACCAAACCAACCCATAGATGGGCAATGCTATATTTAGCAAGGACTGCTTAAGCTCGACAGGCTTAACTTCTTGATAAAAGTAAGCGACCACAAACAACAACGCAACAGAAAGTGCATAATCAAACAAAGGTAAACTTAGTTTTTTTACAATTCGATTCAGAATAGCAATAGAAGCTCGAAAATAAATGGCTATTTTAATCAAAAAAGAAAACGTATTTGCATGAGATGAAGAAAAGTGTTTTTTCGCAAAAATGATCATCGCATTATAAAATACAAACACATAGTTCACTGAACTTTTTTTGGTACTTTCTCCTTTGTAATGTATTATTTTAGTTTTGGGATAATAATAATTTTTATACCCTCCTAATATGATTCGATAGGATAAATCTATATCTTCTCCATACATAAAGAAATCTTCATCAAGCAAGCCTACTTTATCGAGGGTTTTCCTCCTCATCAACATAAAAGCCCCAGATAAAACCTCAATTTCATTCACTTCATCTTTATCTAAATACCCTAAGTGATACCTCCCAAACTTCTTTGATTTAGGAAACAAATTGGAAAGTCCAAAAATTTTATAAAACGCGACATTTGGAGTCGGCAATCCCCTTTTTGACTCTGGTAAAAACACTCCTTTTCCATCAATCATTTTTACCCCAAGGCCTCCAGCATCTTTATGCTCATCCATAAAGGCAACTACTTTTTCGAAAGTATCTTCTTCAACAACAGTATCAGGGTTTAACAACAATACATACTCTCCTTTTGAAACTCTTATTGCCTGATTATTTGCTTTTGAAAAACCTACATTTTGTTTGTTCTCAATCAAAATAACCTCAGGAAACTTCTCTTTGACCATTTCTACAGAACCATCTATAGAGATGTTATCTACCACATAAACTTCAGTTGCTACATTTTGGGATGCCTGCCTAACAGATAACAAGCACTGCTCTAGGAAGTGCTCTACATTATAATTGACTATAACGACTGTTAGTTTCATGGTCTCTTTTTTACCTACTTTTTTCAAAATAGACTACAAAAAAACGAATAATATTTTATTATAGTATATTCCTCGGTTATTTTATAGCCACATGAAATAACGCATCCCCTTTTACAACTACAGGATTATTACGATGCCCTATTAATTTACCTTTGTATTTTGAACGAATTATTTCTTTTTTTGAGCTATTTATTTGATTAACTTCTCCTAACACTTCTCCCTTTTCCACGTAATCTCCTGCTTTCTTCAATAATAAAAACACTCCTGAAGAAGGACTTCTCATCCACTTAGACTCTTCAAAAACTTCAGACTCATCTTTAATAAGCTTCCCCTCTATCACTCCATAGTGCATCAGTATATTATTGATAATTTTAAGTCCCTCTGCTATTGAAAAATTGTCTAACCTTAATGACTCCCCTCCTTCATACACCACCAAAGGTTTATCGTTAAGCAACGCCTGTTTACGGTGTGATTTTGCTATTGCATTCTTTTTAATTATCAGTGGTACTCCAGAAGCCTTAGCTAGGGCTAGCGCCTCTTCATCTTCTTTGGTGACTCTTAACTGAGGGTAATTATACAGACTTGCTCCTCCCGTATGGAAGTCCACTCCAAAATCAACCCACGGCAATATTTCGTTAGTGATTTCATAAGCAATCAACGAAGCTAAAGACCCTGATTTTGAACCTGGAAAACTACGATTAACATCTTTCCCACTTGTTTCTCGAGCGTAATTTATAAACCCCAATGTATTAATTAAGGGGATAGCAATGACCGCCCCTTTTTTTAGGTTAGAAAAACTCTTTTTTTCTATTGCTTGCCTTACAATTTCTACCCCATTAATTTCATCACCATGCAATCCACCAGCAAACAAAACAGTTGGTCCATTTTCTTTTGCTAAAAAAACATGCACATCAATCGTCAAACTCGTACCTGAAGGCAAGGTTGAAATTGGAATTTGAACACATTTATACGTTCCTTTTTTTATTTTTTCTCCATTTATTTCCATAGAATCCAATTTACAATCAAAAACACTTCATCATCACTTAACGACTCTAAAAGTAGCATTTTTATTGAGGTTACCACCAAAAATCATCAATATTGATGATAAAAAAACATTCGTTTTGACGGAATTTAGCACCAGAAATAAAACTAAATATTATGAAAAAACTATTACTTATTGTTCTCACAATAATTAGTCTTAATTATTTATTTGGACAAGGCTATTATTATCAGTGGCATCAACAATTAAATCGACTAACCATCACCCAAACGACTGAAGATGCCAATGGAAACCTTTATCATATTGGTCATTATTCTATTAATCCAGACTTAGAACCTGGAGCCAATTCAAATAATTACTCATCCAATGGACAAAATGACTTTTTTATCCAAAAAACAGATAACCTTGGAAATTTAATCTGGGTTAAAACATTTGGAAGTGCTGGTCAAGACTTTGCAGAAGACATTGTTATTGACAACCTCGGATACATTTATATCACTGGTAGCTTTAGCGGCACATTAGATTTTGACCCTTCAAACAACATATACAACAGAGCATCAAACGGAGGAACAGATGTTTTTATACTTAAATTAAATTCTTCTGGAGATTTGACATGGATTAAAACACTAGGAGGAACTGAATATGACGAGGGAAATTCAATAGACATTGACAACTCTAACAATGTCTACATTACAGGAACATTCAAAAACAGTGTTTATTTTGATCAAGCGAACTCCGCTCACCAACTTACTGCATCAACATACAATCCCTACATCCTTAAATTGACTTCTGGAGGAAACTTCACATGGGTAAATACATTCAACTGTAGTTCTTTTTCCTATGGTGAACAAATAAAAATCGACAACAATAACAATATAATAACATTAGGAAAATTTCAAGGATCTATTGATTTAGACCCATCTTCTTCAACAACCAACATAAACTCTAATGGTTTTTACGATCTATACATCAGCAAAATTGATGAAAACGGGAACTACATTTGGAGTAACAGTATAGGAAGTAGCGGAAACGAATACCCATACGACATAGAATTAGATAACAACAACAATGTATACATACAAGGTGGATTTGGTGGAACTATAGACTTCGACCCTTCTTCTAACACTCACAACATAAACAACTCCATTCAAAACCAAGTTTTCGTTCAAAAAACAAATGAAGACGGAAGTTGGAACTGGACTAAATCCCTAGACGGGTGCACCCCTAAAAGACTCTCAATAAACAATGACAAACTATTAGTAAACGGTTTATTTTCAGGAACAGTAGACTTCGACTACAGCTCAGGAACAGATATAAAAACATCCAATGGAGGAGATGATATTTACTGTGTGAAAATTGACACTGCTGGAAACTTCGAACAATCATTCACAATAGGAAACTCCAGTAGTGATGATACTTATGAAATCAACGTTTTTAAAGACTCAAGTTTTATCTTATATGGTTTTTTTCAAAGTAGTTCAATAGAAGGTAATCCTGAGGGCAACTCCACCCCCATTCTATACTCTGACGGAGGAAGTGTTTTCTTTACAAAATACCAAATATGTACTCCAACTAATACAACCATTACTCAAACAGCTTGTGAGTCATATAGCTCTCCAAGCGGCAATTACACATGGAATAGTTCTGGAACTTATTTTGACACCTTAACCAACATATCTGGATGCGATTCTGTAATCACTATCAATTTAACAATTAACAACAGCTCTACATCTACCGACATTCAATCTGCTTGTGGAAGCTATACTTGGATTGACGGCAATACTTATACCACCAGTAATAACACTGCTATTTATACCACCACCAATGCTGCAGGGTGTGACTCCATAATCACGCTTGACTTAACTATCTTAAACAGTTCAACGTCTACTGATACCCAAACCGCTTGTGGAAGTTTCACTTGGTTAGATGGCAATATTTACACTACAAACAACAACTCTGCTACTTATACCACCACCAATGCCGCTGGGTGTGACTCCATAATCACGCTTGACTTGACTATTTTAAATAACACAACGTCTACTGATACCCAAACCGCTTGTGGAAGTTTCACTTGGTTAGACGGCAATATTTACACTACAAACAACAACTCTGCTACTTATACCACCACCAATGCCGCTGGGTGTGACTCCATAATCACGCTTGACTTAACTATTTTAAATAGCACAACGTCTACTGATACCCAAACCGCTTGTGGAAGCTATACTTGGGTTGATGGTAACACTTATACTACGAACAACAACTCTGCTACATATACCACAACAAACACTGCGGGATGTGACTCCATAATTACTTTGAATCTAACGATACATAACGTTGACACCTCTGTTACCCAAAACAACTTAACGTTAACAGCAAATGCTAGTGGCGCACAATATCAATGGTTCGAATGTAATAACTCCACTGCTCTAATGGGAGAAACGAACATCAGCTTTACCCCAACTACTAGCGGGAACTATGCGGTGGAGATCACCACCCTTGAAGGTTGCGTCGATACTAGTAGTTGTTACACCGTTTTGAACACTTCTATTCATGAGATCAATAAGGCTATAAACATATTCCCTCAACCTTTCCAAACGGACTTTAATATTTCTTTTGAAGCCGCAGAAGAAAGAACAATCACATTGTATGATCTCAATGGTAAAATTGTTTTCTCTAAAATCACAACAGAGCAAGAGATTAACATTAGACCTACTCCAATAACAAGAGGAACCTATATTTTAAACATCATAGACAACAATTCTACCAACAACTATACAATTGTTAAACATTAGTCCCCCATGCTGGCTAGCTATACTTTACACAAAACATAAATGCTAGCCAGCTATTTTTTTATCTTAAAAACTTAAATCATGCAAGAAAACATCGACTACGTAATTGCTCAAAATGCTACTTCAGCTGGGCAGGCTGGGCTAGCTACAGTAAACAAAGGAACGTTTATTGGAACAAAAAACTACCTATTTTATATTCCATCAAAAGAAGAGGAACACTCTATGAGAGCAATCACAACCACAACCAACTATTTTGATGGTAAAAGTATTGAAGATTTTCTTATCGATAAACTCCATGAAAAAGCTTTAAATGTAAAAGATTTTGAAACTTATATGCTTACTGAATTTTCAAAAGAAATGCCCTCTGCCCTGATTCAGAATCTAAACGAAGGTATTGAACAACTAAAAGTCACAGCCTCTTGGTTAGGAAGCGGGGTATACACTAATGAAACAACAAGAAAAGTAGGGTGGAAATCTTTCGTTCAAAAACTGGGTAAAAACAAAAAGGGCATTCAATTATTTTATAGTAATCACAGTAAATTTGTAAAGAAGTAAAATTACATTTACGTTTATAAACACAATTCTTATGAAAGTCAATACAATATTTTTATTCCTCTCCTACATCGTTATTAGTTGCGGACCATCTGTTGAAGAAGAAATTAAGAAATATGATGAACTTGCTAAAAAAGAAGCGGAAGAACATGATAGAGTACTAACGGAATTAACTCATAGTTTCCAAAAAGACAGCCTTGAAATACTTACTAAAGGCCAAAATAGAATTTTAGAATTAGCTGATATATTCAATGCTTTAACCAACACTACTCCAAAAACCATAAAAAAAGAATTGATCCTTGATGCTACTACCAAAAACAAGAACATTCTTTTTTACCACAACTCTATATTTGAACTGAACTCACCTAGAACTATTAATAATTTTGACTCTAAAACATTTGATTTAATCACCCATTTTACCCAACAAGGAACCTATCCTTTTCAGGCTGATCAAACAGACATCAATTATTCAAAAGAAAATTTTAATGCATTTAAACAAAACTGCAAAACGTTTGTAAATGCTAAATACGCTTTAATACAATCTGACCTGGAGGTTAAAGCACCACAACTTCAAGACAGCATGTTTACTGAAGGCTATTACAAAGGCCATGCAGCTTTGATAGATATCGATAGTAAAACTGTAATTGATAATTTTGTTTTTGAAGCCAAAAGCAGTACAGAAATACAAAATAACAAATACTATATAAATGGTAAGAGCGCTGACGAATCTAACATTAGTGATGAGCAGGCCTTAATCAATGATTATTTTGAAAACATTTACTTAGCTCTAGACAAAGAAATTAGTGAACGCTACACACTTAATGGAGCCTTACCTAAACTAATCGTCAACAATTAAAAAAACAAATAACTCCAAAGCCCCAGTATTAAACCAGACATTCCGATCCAACCAAATAAAAATGTTTGAAAAAAGGAATGCCCTTGGTTTTTCTGGTAGTTAGCAGAAATTAACGCCAATACTAAAGCCATTCCTAAACCTACTATTAGGAAATATGTAGGCACTTGCATAAGCTAAGCTTCCTTTTTCAATAAGTAATAAGCATTAACAACCAATATCGCTACATTGGTTACTATAATTGGAATCGACCCCAACATAAAACCATACGCCACAAACAAAGCGCATCCCACAGAATTCACAACTCTCAACACCTTAATGTCTTTCATTAAAAAAGACACTAACACCCCCAGAGAAGCCGCATAACCTACCCACTCTGTTAGTGTAATTCCAAATATTTCCATTTTTTTATTTTTTAAAAACTATATGTTACCCCTCCTAACAAATTAAATGTATAAACAGGGTATTCTAACCAATGCTGGTATTTTTGACCAACGATGTTATTTAAATCTAAGAAAGCCGACAGCCTCTTATTATAACGGTATTCAATACCTAAATTTGCATCAAAATAAGGTTTTAAATCCGTAATGTATTTTCCTTCTGAATTTGGAGTGACTCCTTCTATTGGATTTAAACTATAAACTTTTCTACTCCCTACCAATCTAAAATTAGCTTTTGCAACAATCTTATCTGCTAAATCGTACATTCCCAAAATAGCCACTTCATAATTGGGCAGATTCCAAGCATGCGCCTCTTTAAGGGTAGAATAATTGTAATAATCTCCTTTTAAATACAGCTTGATTTTTTCGTGAAGATGGTACCCTAATTGTGCTGATAAAGTTGTTTTATCTATAGAGTCATATTCTACGTTAAACTTATTTTCGTAACTAAACATTGTATCATTAACAAACAAAGCAACATTTCCTAATTTTTCGTATTGAGCTTTTAAGTTAAATGAAACTGTAGCACTAACCGACCCTTTGAACCCACCATATAAATTAATGCGTTGGTTGGTATTTCTAAACCCAACTGTTTGACCTAAATAATTGGTAGAAACACTTTCTAGAACATAAGGATTTACCTTTCTAAAAACATTAAAACTATTTTGTTGCAGCCCTCCTGTAATCCCTGCATAAGGAACTAAAATATCATTGAACAAACTATAGCTAGCACTCAAATCTGGATAAAAGAAAAAACGTGCTTCACTAGTCACCTCCATGTGAACTCCAACTCCTGCCTTTGCTAGCAACTTCCCTCTTCTTGTTTTTATAAAGGGATTGATTTTGAAAACCGCATTTCCGTATTTCGTTTGGGTATCAGGAGAAAGAACCACCGTATTTATCGGACTAAAAACAGGCTGTTGGAGATGATTAATACCTAAACTTACGTCTGCACCTGCTTCTTCTCTACCTACATATTTATAGATATTCGATTTTATTTTAAAATTATTTTCAGCAATTCCTGTTTGCCCATTCAAATAATAATAATCGACATGAGAGGTATGACTTACCTTAGCACTATCTTTATGCATACTCTTTAAAGTCCCAGAATAACGAATCGTTTGGTACACTTGTTTAGTCGTATCATCGTTTGTGCGATAAACTTCTGGAATTAAAGTATCTGAACTTGAGAATCCATAATAATGATATTTATTACGTTCATAATTAATGCGATTATCGAAGGTATATTTTTTAAAAAAGTGCTTATAATATCCCCCAAACTCATTATCACTAAACAGGTTTGCTCCTACATTTTTAAGGTTAGTTAATGAACTATGGTGCTTAACATTTACCCCCCATGAATTTCTTTTTGAACGATTCGAGCTATAATAAGCATCTAAAAACGGCATGGTGTAAGTTCCCAAACCTACTTTCACATATCCATTATATAGTTTATCTAATGGTTGACTAATTTTCAACTTAGCGGCTTTTATCGGCTTTGTCTCAAAAGTAACTTCATGATAAGTGGGCTCGATATAATACTTTACTTCAGGGATTTCTATTACAGAATCATTTAATTGAGGTAATGTATTTACTTTTTCTGATTTGGTAATGGTACGCTGATAATCATCCACAGCGATATGCTCATTATTTCCCTGAGCATAAAACCAAGTAGTTGTAAACAAAACAACTACGACAGTAACGATAGTTAGTTTAACCTTTCTCATAATTGTTTTTTTAATCATTATTTAAATCTAATTCCTCAATATCTTCTTCACCACTTTTATTTTGGTTCTGACTTTCCAAAGCATCGATATAATCAATTCGATCTTGGGCTTTTTGCTTAATTTCTACATCATCTTTTCCCTCGTAATTATCAATAACACTTTGTAAACTAGATCGTGCATTATAATAGTCTTCAAGCGCAATAAAGTTTTCTCCCAACAACAAGATTGCTTTTGCTATCCAGTAGTCGTAACTTGGTTTCTGATTCACCAACTCCATAATCTCTAATTCACACTCCTCATAATTAGCTTCTTCATATAAAATTTCGGCTACATAATACTTTGCTTCTGCTCCTTTTATACTCTTCGTTTTATTATTACACGCTCTCAATACAGCTTTGGCATTTTCGTAATCTCTGGTCTCTCTTAAAGAAAGCCCTTTAATCCTTAAAGCTTCTACCTCTGTTACGTCCTCTAATCCAGAAAGCGCCAACACTTTATCTGCATAAGCAATTGCATTAGGATAATCATTCAATTTCCAATTACACCACATTTGCTGGATAATTGCTGTGGTTATATTATCTGTATTGGCGGCAACAGACTCCAACTTATTATAGTTCGTTTTGGCTGTTTCATAATCTCCATTAGCATAGCTAATTTGAGAACCATACTGTAAGGCTTCTTCATAATACTCATTATTTGGCTTACTAATCACAAAATTATAATGTTCCAAAGACTTGTTCTGGTCGGTTGTATAATAACATGTTGCTAGGTAAAAATGAGCACTTATTTGATGTACTCCATTAGGCACTTTTTGCAAGTAAGTCTGACTCTCTCGCTCTATCAAATTACAATCCCCTTTATTCCACGCCATGTATACTGGTTCCCACAATGCAGAATCTACTTCTGCCGATTCTACACTAACCCCTCTACGTTTCAACCAATCATAATACCCTGGCAAATCATCTCTCCCAATAAAAACACTCTTCATTTGCGCAATAGCAGACTCTTTTTCAATGGTAGCAGAAGGATATTCATCCAGCACTCTTAACAAATAAACTTCAGCCTCATTATAGTTTTTCTCTCTCACATAAATACCACCTAAATTGACCATCATTTCAGGAACATATCGATTATTCGGATAGTCTTTAATGAAATCTTTATACACCTTAATTGCTTTATCATTATTCCCTTGCTGCTGGTATGCTTGGGCTAATTCTCTAAGTGAAAGTACTTGATAAGTCGATTTTGGATATTTATCTGTTAAAGCTTTAAGAGTTTTTGCTTTTCCTTTAATATCCCCCAATAAACCTTGTGATTTTGCCTTTTGAAAATAAGCGTACGCCATATTCCCTTGACCTATATTTATTGCTTTGGAATAATTAGCTACCGCCAACTTATCATCTGGAAGTAAGTAATAGCAATCGGCTAATCTTAAATAGGCATCTTCAAGTTTTTTAGCATCAACACGATCCTTTAACTGAATAAAGTTTCTAAATGCTGTAATCGATTTTTCTAAATTCGACTTTCTAGCTGCTCGGTTCTCACTACTCACATTCAATTCACCATCCTTAAATGGGTGTGCTTTCATAAAATATGCATAAGCAACACTATAATCAGCTTCTCTAAAAACATTAGTTAAAGCTGCTCCTGGCTCTAACCTAAACTCAACAAATTTATCAATAGCTTGTTCGTAATCTTTCTTTTTATAATAAGCTTCACCAGTCCAATATAAACTTGCCGCATTCGTCTTTTTATCAAAAGGATACTTCTCTACTTGTTTAAAACGTACAATAGCCTCATCGTATTGATTATTTTGAAACAACTCTATTCCTCTGTTAAAAGCGATATTTTGATATGCTTGTTTTATTCGATTATCTTTTCGTTTTATTTTTTCTATAGACGCTAAAGCTTCATCATATTTCTTAGTCGTCATATAACCTTTAATTAAAAATTCATAAGCCTCGTCCAACTGTTCTGACTTTGGATATTTATCTATATATTCTAAAAATGCTTCTGTTGATTCACTGTATGGACCATCTATTTGATAAGCTAGTTTTGCATAATTGAATAAAGCATTCTCTTGAATTTCTGGATCAAAATGTAATTTACTTGCTGCCTTAAACGCTATTCTAGCCTCCAATCGGTTATCAAACTGTAAAAAACAATCTCCCAATTGATACATTGCTATTTGAGAAAGCGTATCTCTCCTAGAAGAAACTCTTTTATAATTATTAACTGCATTCTGATAATCTTTTGTTTGATAATATGCGTATGCTAATTGATAATTGGATATTCTTGTTGATTTTGCTCCTTTTTTAAACTCTTTTAAATAAGGAATGGCCTCCTTATACCTTTTTTCAAAATAATAAGCATCTCCTATCAACTTCGCATATTCTGCTCTTCGTTTTTTACTAATTGTTTCAAAATACTGCGGTGCATAATCAATGAGTTCCTCATACTTCTTTTGTTTATGATAAATTTGCGCCACGTAATAAGGCACTATATTTTTAAACATTTCCGAATCAGAAATTTGCTTAAAACCATTTAATGCTGTTTGGTAGTTTTTTTCAGTATAAGCAATATGGCTGTAGTAATAAAGCGCTGGTGTTTGATAACTTGAAGATTCATCTTTAATTGCTGCAAAATGTACTTTAGCTTCTGAATACTTCTTTACATAAAAATAACTGTATCCTAATTTGAATTCATATTCTGTTTTTTCGTTATCGGACAAATAATAAGGATCCACTTGCTCAAAATACTCAATAACTGATTTAAACTTTTTTAATCTATATTTTTGTAAACCTAACTGAAAATAGACCGTTTGAGCTTTAGAATGTTCTGGATGTTCGACGGCAAAACGACTCAATAAATATTCTGCATCTTGATGAAATAATTCTAACGCGCAAATAGCATAATAGTACTCTGCATTTATTTTGGTCTCATTTTGAGGTGTTTTAATTGCATTAATAACCTCTAAAAACTTTTCCTGAGCTGGACTAAATTTTTCTTTATCAAAGAGTTCTTGCGCCTCTCTATAAGCCACATACTCATCGGTATAAACTCCAGTTTTTTGAGCCCAACCAAACAACGTAACGATCAGAAAAAGAAACAGCAAAAACGCTTTCACTCTTATATTATTGATAAACATCATACGACTTTATTTATTATTTAAAAAGCTTCAACAAAGTGAAACTTTTCTAATTTATCAAAGATAATAAGGTGGTTTTCGGTTTCTTGGGGATCAAGAATATTTTGTTAACGCATAAGTGTTTATTTTGTTACATTAAAATCCCTTTTCGAAATTAACCTATATTAACGAATAGCTTTCTATTTATCCATATCTTTGCAAAAAACAATTATAAACCATGAAAAAAATATTTATTACAGGTTTTGCTTTCGCTGCACTTTTAAGCTCATGTGGTGAAGCAGAAAACAAGATTGAATCGCACGAAGCAAAAGAAGTAAAACATGAAGAAGTAAAAGAAACTTCTGTTAAGTACACTACTATTCAAGAAGGAAGTGTTGTGAAGTGGATGGGATCTCATATTGGAGGTGTAGGAGCTCATAATGGAACCGTTTCTGTTTCTGAAGGAGAACTTACAGTTACTGATGGAAAATTGGCCAATGGAAAGTTTTCTATTGATATGTCAACTATTCATGTTGAAGATTTAGAAAAAGACTCTGAAGATTACGGAAAACTAGTTGGGCACTTAGAAAATGAAGACTTTTTTAATGTTGCTAAATTTACTAATGCTACATTTGAATTAACAGAAGTTACTCCTCTTGAAGAAGGTGATTTTAACTCAAAAATAACTGGAAACTTATCTTTATTAGGAGTTGAAAGAAGCATTTCTTTTGATGCTAAAATTGACATTGCTGATAATGAAGTAACCATTAACTCTCAAACATTTACAATCGATAGAACACAATGGGGGAATGAGTACAACAAAGAAGGAGCTGAAGGAGTTCCTGCTGATTATATCATTAGCAATGATATCACACTGACCATAGAAACTTCTATTGGAAAGTAAGTTTTGATGTGAGTAATCTAAACACTCACTAATCATATATTAATTGGTTAAAAAAAGAGGGCTAAACGCCCTCTTTTTATTTTCCTTATTTATATACTATCAAAATACGTTTAAAAATATCTAGCTCCTCTTTTCCCCCCTTTTAATCCATTTCTAGGCGCAATTCTGTAGGTTAGATGTAGTTCGTGCGAACCGTTACTATACGTCTTAATATTAGATGTCGTTACATCGTAAGAATACCCAAACTCAACTCCTGAATAGTTAAAACCAAACATCGCCACAATTGCATCTTGATGCCTATATGAAGCCCCTACCCAATACTTATTTTCATAAATAAATCTAGAACTAATATCAAACTGCATCGGTAATGCTTCTATCGCTTGCACTAAAAAACCTGGTTGAATTGTCAACACATCACTTGCATCAATATTTACCCCTCCCATTAGGTAATAGTTCCTCACAAAATTATTCTTAACATCATTAGCTATATTATAAATATCAGTTTGAGTTTGAATAAGGTTAACAATAGATAGCGCGACAAAGTATTTATCTGCATTATGATAATAAGCTCCAAAAGTTGCATCTGGCAACAATTGATTATCATAAGCTGCTATTATTGTAGGATCATCTGGTAAATACGTCTCTAATTTCTTTTTATCCAAAGCGTGTTGACTCAAAGTACCTGACAGTCCTAATGACAGCTGATGATGATTCTCACCAGATTTAAACAATGAAAACTGATACGCTCCAGCTAAACCTAATCCAGTTCTTCGAGTTGGCCCTGCTGCTTCATTATAAAGCGTAATTCCTGCACCTAAACCACCAAATATATTCATATTAGTAGACAAATACTGTGTTGCTGGCGCCTCTTTGATTGCTGACCATTGTCTGCGCACTCCTATGTGAACAGGAATTCCTTTTTGCGTACCAGCAAAAGCTGGATTAATAGTAAACTTATCAAACATATACTGACTTTGCAAAGCCAATTGTTGTCCAAAACTTACAAAAGAGGCAAATAATGATATTAAAAATAGATATTTCATAGTTTATCGTACAATTGTTACAGGACCTGTATAAACAGCATCATCAATAATTCTTATTGAATAATAATAGGTTGCGGCAGGTAAATGCTTTCCATTAAACATTCCATCCCAAGGAGCGGAATATCCTATAGATTCAAACACCACTTTACCCCATTTGTTATATATTATCACTTCACACTCAGGGTAGAGTTCTATATGCTCTAAATACCATGTGTCATTATACCCATCTCCTTCTGGAGTAAAAGCAGAAGGCGGGGTTAAACATGGCTGCTCATTAACGGGCACTACTATTGTAGTGTCTTTAGTACAATTTAGAATATCGGTAACTGTTAGGGTGTAATCTCCACTATACAAATCATAGATATTAGGCCCTGTTTCATTGTTATAATCCCAATCAAAAGCAAAGCCACCATTTCCTCCTGTTGGTTCAGTCTCAATTGCGGCATCTGCAATATCTCTACAACTCAAAGGGAATAACTCATAATGAATCACAATTGGTTCTGGCTCATGCACCACACCTCTTACATAAACTTCACACCCTTTGGTATCATAAACGGTTGCTTCATAAACACCAGGAGGTAGATTTTCAATAATTTGAGTCGTGTCTCCATTATTCCATGGGTAAAAATACCCCCCACTATTTCCTCCTGTAATAATAGCCTCTATTCTCCCGTCGTTTTCGCCATAACAAGTTACATCTTGTACATCTAATTCTCCCTCTAACAATGGCGGCTCACTAATTACTATAGTTCTGTATGCTTCACAAGCATTAGAATCTATCACTTGTACAATATATTCATCTGCTGGATAGTTCACTAAATCTTCAGTATTGACACTCAACTCATAAGTAGAATTTGTCCAAGAATAATCATACCCTATTGTCCCCCCTGTTACTGTAACATCTATAGCTCCGTCTGAAAGCTCAAAACACGAAACATCCGTCACTACAGAATCGATCATTAACTGATCAGGTTGTGTTACAATAACCGTATCGATCAAAACACAATTATGGTCATCTGTAGTGGTACAAATCAAGGTATCTGCCACAACATCAAATAGCGTTAACACTGTATCTCCTCTACTCCATAAGTAATCATAAGGAGCAGTTCCTCCCTCTACCGTATAAGAGACTTGCCCATCATCATAGCCAAAACAAGAAGGCCTTATAATATCGTAAAAAGCATAAAGCGGTTCATGAGGTTGTTCCAAATAAGTTGAATCACTTAAAGGACACCCATTAGCATCTGTTAATTGCAAACCATAGCCACCATAAGGTAAATTGACTAAATCTTCAATAGCAAACTGTCCATTATTCCAATCAAAAGTATAAGGCTGAACACCTCCTGTTATTGTTGTAGCTACAGCACCAGTTGTATCTCCATGGCATAAAACATGAGTAGGAATTAATTCCGAGATCAACTCATCTGGCTGGGTAATAGAATCTTCATCAAACAACACACATCCTAAACTATCAATAATTTTAACATAATAAGTATTCGCAGGATAATTGGTTAAATCCTGATTGGTATCAATCAATACAGAGCTTGTATTTCCCCACTGATACTCATAAGGCAAGGTTCCTCCTGTTACTGTTAAATCGATCATTCCATTCGTATCTGCATAACACAATACATTTGTAGCTACAGTATTAGAAACTAATGCTGGCGGTTCAGTAATTGTTATACTATTGGATATTGTACAATTATTATCATCTGTTACTAAAACAGTATATAAACCAGCTGGCACATAATCTAAATCTTCTGTAATATACTGTCCATTATTCCAATCAAAACTGTATGGAGTTGTACCTCCAGTAACATTATAGTCTATTAATCCATCAGAAAAACCAAAACAGGTCACATTGGTAACAGCATAAGAGGTTGCTAAAGGTGCATCTGGTTGTGTTAATACTGTATTATCTGAAACCGTACACCCATTAGCATCTGTAATGGTAACACTATAATTTCCTGCAGGTTGGTTGATTAAATGTTGAGAACTAGCCCCTGTATTCCAGTTATATGAATATGGCAGTGTTCCTCCACCCACATTATTTTGAACGGCTCCAGTATTATCCCCAAAGCATTTGATATGAGTAGGAATTAAAAAAGTGGTTAATAACGGTGGTTCATTGATCGCTATATTATCAATATGCTCACACCCATTGGCATCTGTAATCGTAACAAAGTATGTACTTGCAGGATAATTCACCAAATCTTCTGTTGTTGCTACTAAAATAGAACTTGCATTAGCCCAATGATAGGTATAAGACGGAGTCCCTCCGCTCACTGTTAAATTAATATCTCCATCAGAACCTCCATAACACAACACATCTACTTTAGTTAGAGAAGATTGTATTGCTGTTGGTTGATTTATTGTCGCATTATTGGTGGCAGTACATCCATTATTATCAGTAATGGTGACATTATAAGTTCCAGAGGCAACATTATTCAAATCTTCACTTGTTGCTCCATTATTCCAAGCAAAAGTATAAGGTGAAGTTCCTCCTGATGGCGACAAATCAATTACTCCACTATTCTCACCAAAACATTTTGCATCAACTACTGCTATTGTTGATGTCAACGGTGCCGCTGGCTCTCCAATGATTGCTGTAATTGAATTCGATGTACACCCATTAGCATCAGTTATTGTTACAGAATAATTACCCGCAGACAATCCACTAGGGTCTTGACTACTTGATCCGTTACTCCAACTATAAGTATACGAAGGTGTTCCCCCCACTGGATCTAAATCAATACTACCATCAGAACCTCCATTACAACTTACATCAGCGGTATTACTAATCACTCCAGAAACAGGAGACGGCTCTTCTACTGAAACGACATGAGTAGAAGTACATCCTAGCTGATCTACAACATACAATGTATACACTCCAGCTGGCAAATTAGAAATAGATGTGGTCCCGCCATTAGCTACTGTTGTACTCTGACCTGTTGACCAAGTTGCTGTAAATGGCGCATCAGGTCCTGATATAGTAGCTGTTGCTGCTCCATTAGTTCCTAAATAACAATTCACATCTGTGCTGGAAATATTTATTGTTGGACAAGCCCAACTTGAATACCCAACAAACAACAATAAAATGAATATGATAATTCTCATCACTTATTTTTCTTTACAATAGTTAATGGACCTGTATATGGAGCTGACTCTCGATGTAAATCGATAACATAGTAATAGGTTGCAGAAGGTAAAGGATTCCCCTCATAAGTTCCATCCCAAGGTTCATAGTTGTGATCACTTTCAAAGATTAAAGTTCCCCATTTATTAAAAATCTGTATGGTTGCCCCCTCATAATTTTGAATATTTTCCAACACCCAAGTATCGTTATACCCATCACCATCTGGAGTAAAAGCATTAGGAGGGTCAATACAGTCAATTCTAGCAATATTCACAAAAAACGTATCCACTCGCATACAACCATTTTGATCCATCAATTGCAAATAATATTCTCCTCCAGGTAAATTATAAATATCTTGAGTAATAGCATCATTCGACCACAGGTAACTATAATCTCCTACACCTCCATCTATAAAAATATCGATGCTTCCATCGTGATTATCAATACAAGTTGTTCCTTGGATACGACTATTAAGTGTTATCGAGTCTGGTTGAGTGATTACCGTAGTTCCTTCTACCACACAATTGTTTCGATCTGTTATGGTTACGCTATATTCTCCTGCTGTCACATTGGTTAAATCTTCATCAGTACTTCCATCGCTCCATTCGACTTGATACGGGATAATACCTCCTGTAATTGTTAAGTTTCCTCTTCCGTCACTACCATCATAACAAGAAACAGGATATGCATTTATTTTCC
Source organism: Flavobacteriales bacterium (assembly GCA_025210295.1). Taxonomy (NCBI): domain Bacteria; kingdom Pseudomonadati; phylum Bacteroidota; class Flavobacteriia; order Flavobacteriales; species Flavobacteriales bacterium. The sequence continues at coordinate 128,798 of JAOASC010000048.1, forward strand.
AAACTAACGTATCTGGTTCATACACTTCTACAGCTTGGGTAAATTGACAAAGATTACTGTCCAACACAGAAATATAATACTGCCCTGCAATTAAACTATCTGCTACCAAACTATTCCCTGTATTCATCATAGAATAAGTTGAATCTCCAAAAGCGATTCTATAAGGAAGAGTTCCTCCTGTTACAGTAGCTGTGATCTTTCCATCTGAAAAACTATGGCACCTTACACTATCTACAACGCTTGTTATTAATAAATAATCTGGCTCTGTAATGGTAATAGTCGTGTCTATTGTACATTGGTTACTATCAGTAATACTCACTTGATAGACTCCTGCGACTAAATGATAATTAGTATCAGTAGTTACTCCATTTGACCATGAGTAAGTATAGTCTGGAGTTCCTCCATAAACGACAACCTTAGCATACCCATCATTTCCATTCTTACATTTTACATTGAGTTGTTCAAAGTCGATTATTCTTAAGCTAGATTCTGGTTGGGTGATCGTATAAGCTCTTGTTAATTGACACCCATTAGCATCTGTAATTACAACACTATACTGTCCTGCTGCTAAGTTTTGAATATCCTCTGTCACCATTCCATTACTCCAGCTAAATGTATAAGGAGCTGTTCCTCCAAAAGGTGTTAAATCAATGTAAGCGTCTGAACCATACCTACAAGATACTTGTTTAACTGTATCATCTAATGAAAGCGGCAATGCTGGTTCTGTTACTTCAAAAGAAAGTTCTGTTGAACAACCGTTGGTATCTGTTGCTACTAATGTATAAGTATCTGGTTCTAAACTATTAATTGTTGGAGCATTATTATACAGATGAGCGTAATAGGAATCATGCCACTCATATCGATAAGGTTGAATTCCTCCTAAAACAACAGTATTAATAGCTCCATTGCCATTCCCTTTACAATCGATATGCGTAGTTGTTCCTGTAATTGAAATAGGCGCTTGAGCTTCAATTATCGTAAAAGGAATAGCTATCACACAACCATTCCCATCTGTGATCGTTCCTGTGTAACTTCCTCCATCTAACTGATAAATAATTGCCGAGGTCTCTCCAGTGGTCCAACTATAACTATATGGTGGATTTCCTCCTGTATGCTCTATTTCTGCTTGTCCATTATCATCTCCAAAACAAGTCACATCTTTTTGTTCTATTCTAGCCTCTAATCTATTGGTTGGCTCGGTAATAGCAATGGTAGAATCGAAAGAACAACCATTAGCATCTGTTACCACTAAATTATATGCTCCTGCAACTAAATTGGTTGCACTTTGTCCAGACTGGCCATTACTCCAACTATACGAATAACCTGGAGTCCCTCCAGAAACAGTTAAGTCTATTCTTCCATCATTTCCACTTTTACAAGAAACATGTGATGGTGTAATGCCAACATTTAATGGCGCTGAAGGTTGTGTGACAGCAAAAGTTGTTCTTTCTACACAACCATTTGCATCTGTAACTATAGCTGTCCAATCACTAGCATAAACATTGGTTGCTGAACTGTTATAACTTGAATGAGAATTATAGTTGACATCTGCCCACTGGTAAGAATATGGTGGAGTTCCTCCTGTTGTAGAAGCATTTAAAGAACCATTAGTCCCCTCATAACAGCTAACATGATTCACACTTGCTGTTGTAGCTATCGCTGATGAGGGCTGACTCACAGTAAAGCTTACCGTATTTGAGCATCCTTTGATATCTGTTATGGTAACTGTATGACTTCCTGCACTCCATCCATTGGTTATCTTAGTAGATGCTCCATTTGACCAACTGTAGCTATAAGGTGCTGTTCCTCCTGAAGGAATCACTTCGACTTCTCCATCTGCTCCTCCAAAACAATTAACTGCTTTAATTTCAAAACTTGCAGTTAACACGTTAGGTTCAGGAACATTAAAAGACTGATTGAGTGTACACCCATTAGCATCAGTAACTGTTACTGCTTGCGTTCCACCTCCAATATTACTAATTGAGCTATTACCTGCTCCGCTACTCCAGCTATACGAATAAGGTGCTGTTCCTCCGAAAACTGCCAAATTGATGGTCCCATCATTATTTCCATTACAACTCACTCCAGCGATAGTACTAGCGCCAATCTGCAATGCTTCAGTTGGACCAGTTACATTATAACTAGCGTAAGACATACAACCGTTGGCATCTTCTATCACAACATGGTGATTACCTGTTGTTAATGAAGTATTTGAAAGCGAAGTTGAAGAAGAAGTATTTGCAGTTCCATCACTCCAATTATAGGTATATGGAGCTGTTCCGTTGGTAACATTTGCTGTAAACCCACCTGTATTTTCTCCATAGCAATCAACATTTGTGGTGTTATTGGCATTTGCATAATATTCATTAGGAACTAAACGAAATGGTGTACCTACAATACTATCAAAACCTGGCAACTCCCATGAATCATTAAACCATTCAAAACCATTTAAAGTACCAAGCGGAATAGTATTCTGATATAAAGGTCCTATTGACCAACTCCAATCATCAACTGAGGAGGTGGAATCATCGACATTTTCACCATTCCCGAACCCATCTACTTTAATTGAAAATGATAGTGCTTTCATCGTAAAGCCAAATTGTAACTCATCGTAGGTATGATTACTGATTGTATTGGTGATGTCATGAAAGGGAGTGAGGTCCATATATTCATAGTTACAGGGATAAGTAAAGTTGATATTGTTTCCAACTTTAACAGTAATTGAATCACTCTGGCTAGGACCTTCCACTATAGAGTTCCCTGCAGAAGGATCAGTTACTGTATATTGAACAGGAACTGGGAACTTAATTGAGGTATAAATTTCAGGACAAAAAACAAAATCTTGTTTATTGACTACATCCATTCCAAATGCTGCACTTAATAAAGTGTACTCATAACAAACATTATATTCTTTACGAATAGTATCTCCATTATTATCTATTTCATTTTCAAAAAAGCAGGTTTCTCCTCTAGATAAATTTCTTAGCACATTACTAATTCCTGGAATTTGCATTGCTCCCAATAACTTAAAAATCTCTAACTGCACTCTAGCGTAATCATCTTCTCCATTAGCTTCTAAACATTTGTCTGCTCTTAACGTTGATGTTGTTTGTACATTAGGGATATCAAAAGTCCCTTTTATCCCAAATCCAGCATCTACTTCTGCTGGCAAAAGCGACGTATAACAAGTTAATGTTGGAGAAAGACAGGCATATTGCACTTGACTTTGAGAAACATCAAATATGGTTAAAGTGGTTGAAAGATTTCCTGTATCAAAGGCTCCAACCTGCGTACATGAGACAAAACACAACAAAGGTGTTAAGTAAAAACGTAAACTAAAATCTAATTCTAATCCTACATTTCCAGTTTGAGGGAATGTGGTCAGTAACTGCGCTGAAGGATCTACAGTATAATCCGTTTGAATCGTAATGGTTTCACCTCTTTCAAAATTATTATTACTAGGGTAAGTCAACAAAATATTTACAGGATAATTCACATCTATGTTCCCATCATTCCAATTCCTTGAATAGAACTTCGCACCAAAGTGCCCACTTGTACCTCCAGAGACTTGATAACCATAGGTCCCTACAATTGTACTTACTGTTTGATCCTGATTAAAAGTATTACTCCAAGGTATATTAAATAATGGGAGCTCAAAGTTTAGATTAAAATTACTATTTGGTCCAAACATTCCCTGATTAGTAGACGAAAAATTGGCAGGTTGGCTAATCGTTGTTGTTTGGCCATAGCCACAAACCGACCAAATAAAAACAAGAAAAAATAATAAATACCTCATATCAAAAAACTAGTATTTTATTGATAAAATAGATGCTAACAATATGGAGTAATACTTTTCTTTTTCTGCTTGTTTATAATTTGCCATAGCATACAATGACTCTTCCTCATTTCCTACAACATACAAAATTCTTTCAACCGGCTGATTATTGATCTCAAACAACAACACAAAGAAATGTCCATCTTGCATTTGTTTTTCTTCCAATAATTTAACCTTACTTCTTTCATAGTTCCTCCCCAACAAATCATCAACCATCATCTTATAGGAAACTGCTGTATCCCTAACTACACTAATAGAAGAATGGGTAAATTCATTTAAAAAAGAGGTGTATTCTTCAAGAAAAACATAGCCCTTAGGCGGGGTAATTGTCGCGTTAACATACTTCAAAAAGACAGGCTCCCCGTTCGTGATCGTTTTTTTACTATCTAGTTTTAGTTGTGAATAAGAAATTGTCACAAAAAAAACAGCTATAATGAAAAATATATTCTTCATAGGTCAGTATTATTTTTAATAAATTTTAACAGGGCTAATCTATAATAAATGTGTAAATTTAACTTTAATTTTTTAGTAAATCAATTATTACGCCCTACCAAAACCAAAAAAAATACTACAACAACAGTAAAACACAACACTAAAACAAACTAAAATGAGATGGAGTTTTTTTATTGCCACCATTCTTTTATTTAACGCATGTCATTTTTTTGAGGAAGAACCCGAGGTGTTGCTCTCTAAAATAGACGGAGAAGATTACCTCAACACAATGGAAGGCGAAATGAACCCCAAAAAAGCATACCTCTATATTATGGAGGGTAATAAAGACAGCATCGACTACAACATCCGTTTAGACATTATTGACAGTCTAGAAACAACTGATTCTATTTGGAGAAAAAAACACCTAAAATCCCTAAACATCATTCTCAATGAAGTTTATGATGGAAATGACAAAACCTTTATTGAAAACAAACTTTTTTCTTTCTTTATTCACTACCCTAATGAATTGATACACCACCTCAACAACGAGGGGTTTGACAACATTGAAAACTGGATGCTGATTCTTAATAAAGGCGTACAATCTGCAACATCACCTGAAGACATTACCATTAACAGTGTCGCTAATGCTGCTATTTCCAATTGCAAAAACTGTAATGAAGAACAACAAAGGCTTATTGTAGAATTTTTAAACAAACTTGAGTATTTTAAATAACCCCACAATTCGCAATTCATTTAAGCAACTATTTATGTATCTTTATAGTTATTAAATCAAGAATGCATCGATTAAAAAAAATATTATCATTCATTTTGGCTTTAGGGCCACTTGTTTCCTTTGCTACACATAATAGAGGGGGTGAAATAACTTATGAGCATGTTTCTGGATTAACCTATCGCTTTACCATTACAACTTGTACAGACATTAGTTCTGCAGCTCAAGCTGACCGTTCGGAATTGTACATAGACTTTGGAGATGGAGAGGGTGACACCATACCAAGAGTTGTTCCTGTAACCGCCATACAAGGGTTTCCTGACCATCAAAAAAACGTATATATTGGGACACACACCTATGTTACATCCGGTTCTTATTTTATTAAAGTAGAAGACCCCAACAGAAATGCGAACATTCTTAACATTTACCCTAACGGGGGAGGAACTTCTGACAATGTTGTTTTTGCTCTACAATCTAAACTTGTCATCAACCCCTTTTTAGGCAATGGAGGAGCCAACAACTCTCTTATTTTTGATGACTGTCCTTGCCCAGCAATAGCTTGTGTTGGAAAAACATATTGCTATAACCCACAAGCTGTTGATCCAGACGGAGACAGTTTATCTTATGAACTAGTAGCTCCCTTAGGGCTCAATGCGCAAGCACTTCCAATACCTACTGTCTATCTCTTTCCCCATCAAGTGAACTCAGGGGGAGGAACACTATCTATAGATCCTGAAACAGGCACGATGTGTTGGGATAGCCCCCACATGATTGGAGAATTTAATTTTACGATAAAAATAACTGAATGGAGAAATGGATATGAAGTTGGATACGTTATTAGAGATGTTCAATTAACTGTGCAAAGCAATTGCAACAACGACCCTCCAGTCATCACTCCTGTTCCTGACATTTGTGTTATCGCAGGAGAAACTATACAATTTACCGTTAACGCCAATGACCCTAACGCTGGGGATGTTATCAGCTTAACAGCTTCTGGCCAGCCATTTTCTAACACCGTAAGCTCTGCAACTTTCAATACCAATGGCAACAACCCAGTTTCTGGAAATTTCTCATGGACCACTGACTGTTCTCATATTAAAAATGGCACTTACCAAATTCTATTTGCTGCACAAGATGATGGCAACCCTATATTTTCTGACTACCAACAAACAAGCATCAAAATTATCCCGCCAAAAGTGACAGGCCTAACAGCTACACCTTTTGGTAATGGTGTAAACGTTAGCTGGACCCCATCTAACTGCAACAACACAGAAGGTTATAGAATTTATCGTACAACAAACCCTAACTTCACTCTCCCAGACTGTTGCGACAACCCCGTTCCAACAAACCATGGCTTTATTCAGGTTGGTGAAATTTTTGGAGCCAACAACACCGATTTCTTTGACAACACCAGTTTAACTTTAGGAATTGACTATTGTTATATTATTACTGCATTTTATAGTTCTGGACAAGTAGAAAGCTGCCCATCCGAACCTAGCTGCGCTCGACTTAAAAAAGAGGTACCTATCATGACCCACGTCACTGTAAACAACACCAATAGCAGTACAGGTATAGACTCCATCATGTGGTCAAAACCATCAGAACTGGACACTAACATCTATCCTGGTCCATATCACTATAAAATATACCATGGATCAACGATTAACAGCATTAACAACCTTATTGGACAAACCAACAGCTCTAACTTTCTATACAATACTGATACTATTTTTGTTCATAACAACATTAACACAGTAAGCACACCTAATTATTATCGTGTAGAACTATTTTATAACCACAACGGAAATGATAGCATTGTTGGCTCTTCAAACAATGCAGGATCAGTTTTCCTGACGACAACTCCAAATGACAACCAAATTACTTTAAATTGGTCTGAAAATGTACCATGGATAGATACTGCATACATCATTTACAGAGGAAATAGCATAGGGGGTAACTACACCCAGATTGGACAAACAAATGCTCAAACATACACAGATACAAACCTCACTAATGGACAAACATATTGTTATTACGTAAAAAGTATTGGCTACTATTCTTCTCCTGACATTATCAGTCCTATTGAAAACCTCTCTCAAGAGGTTTGTGATGCACCTATTGACAAAACTCCTCCTTGCCCTCCTATTCTTAGTATTGACGGAGACTGTGCTATTGGAACCAATAAGCTGACCTGGAACAACCCCAACAACGACTGCGCTGATGATGTTACTAGGTACAACATCTATTATACAGCTGTAGAAGGTGATAGCATGGAATTAATTGCCACAATTAACTCAGCTGACGACACTATTTTTTACCACAACAACAATGGCTCAGTAGCTGGATGTTATTACATTACCTCGCTAGATTCTATTCAATACAACAACGAAAGTGACTCCAGCAACGTTGTGTGCTACGACAACTGTCCAATTTATTGGCTTCCCAATGTCTTTTCACCTAACAATGATGGGAAAAACGAATACTTTTCTCCCTTAGCACCTTACAGATATATAGAGAGCATTGACTTAAAAATCTTTAACCGCTGGGGGCAAATTGTCTATACGAGTACAGACCCTGCTATCAATTGGAATGGTATACACAAAGACTCAGGAGAACCTGTACCAAGTGGGGTTTACTACTATGTTTGCACAGTCAATACCATTCGTCTTTCTGGAATTGACCCTATAGAGCTAAAGGGATATTTCCATCTGTTTAGAGACCATGACAGTGAGTAAACACACACATCATCTGGATATCAAACAAATTAACTAAACGATAGCCAATCCATCCCTTTTATAAGACCTAAATCATAATCTTTAGAAAACGACCTGAGGCTAGAATGAAGATGATCTAAAACTTCACCCCTACAATTAGAATATCATCTACTTGTTCGTGCACACCTCTCCAATCCTCTATCGTAGCATTTAGAATACTTTTTTGCTCAATAGGTGATTTGTCTTTAATATCTAGCAACAACTTTCTAAACTGCTTATACATAAACTTTTTTCCACGCTCACCTCCAAACTGGTCAGCATACCCATCTGAGAACAAATAAATAACATCTCCTTTCTCTATCTGAATTTCATGATTAGTATAATTCTTTGAGTTAGGTGCAAAACTTGCGATTGCAAATTTATCAGGCTTTATTTGAATCACTTCTTCATTACGAATTAAATACAATGGATTATTTGCTCCAGCATATTCTAAGACATTCGTTGACTTATCAAAACTACAAATTGCAGCATCCATTCCATCTCTTACCTCATTCCCCTCTGTTGATTTGTTTAAGGCTTCAGAAGACAAACGGTTTAACTCATCCAAAATAACAGCTGGCTTTTCCACACCATTTTCTCCTACAATACGAGTTAATGCATTAGCTCCAATCAAACTCATAAAAGCCCCTGGAACACCATGACCTGTACAATCTACAGCAGAAAAAAGCACTTTTTGTTTCGTATGTTGAACCCAATAGAAATCACCACTAACGATATCTTTTGGTTTAAACAACACAAAGGACTCTGGCAATAAAGACTGAATATATTCATGCTGAGGCAAGATCGAATCTTGTAGTCGTTTTGCATATCGAATACTAGCTGTTATATCTTTATACAACACCTCTAAACGTTCGCTTTGATGTTCTATCTCTTCTTTTTGACGAACGACCTCTTGCGTTCTTTCTACCACCTTTTGCTCTAACACTCTTTCGCTTTCAGCCAATTCATCTTTCATGACTAACAAAGCATGTCCCAAAGTATCTTTTTCACTTAATGGATTATACGGATAGTTAAAATTACTTTTTCCTACCTCATTGGCAAAAGTTGTGGTGCGCTCTAAACCATCAACAAGGTTATTCATAGCCACTGCCATCTCACCTACCTCATCATTACTAGGATTAATATGTTGATCTGGAATAATACCTTTCCCTAAAGCAATCAAAAATGTTTTTAACTCCTGTACTGGTTTTGTAATACTTAATGTAGTAAATGTTGCAATAATTATTGTTCCTACAACCAATACACCTCCAGCTATTAGTATCCCCCAAAACAAAAGGTTAAACTCTTTATTGGTATCCGAAAAAGATTGCGAACTTTCCTCTTTTTGCTGTGCTAAATCTTTATTTTTAATCAACAACAATTGCTCTACATCCTTTATTATCTTCTGAAACATTGGTTCAACATCCAACTCATAACTAGTGCTTGCTCCCAAGGCAAACAATTCTACTTCATAAGCTTCAAAACCAGTTAACACATCCCCTATTGTCTCATAATAAAGTGTTGTTGCTGATCGAACGTCTTGGATAATTGCTGCCAACAAAGCTCTATTTTCTTTATTTTGAGAACTGGACCATTCTTTTTGCAATGCATCTAAAACAAGAAGATTTTCTGGAATTTTATCCTTAAGAATCTCATCTAAGTTTGTTCTTTCTACAGCATCAGGTTTGGTTTGTTGATAAGTAATGTGTTGGATGTACTTAAGACTATTATTTAAACCAAACTTTAAATCCAACAATTCATCTACAGTAGGCTGACCTATTTCTGTATATTCTTTATTGTTGTGAATACTTTGTTTGAGTGTTTCCTCTGCCCCCTTAAGAACTGAAAGGGTAACCCCAAAAATAGCCAATAACAACACTCCTATTAATGTAAACCCTAACCCTATTTTTTTACCTACCGTAAACCTCATGTTAGTTCATTAATCAAATGTATATACTGCATTATAATAATCAGGGGCTTTCTCTTTAAGCATCTCTAGATAAGTTCTATATTTTTCATCAAAATTGAGAATCTTATAACAACCTGCAAGTGCATATATAATTTCACCATTATTAGGATCGGCATTTAATGCTTTTTCAAAATAAGGCAATCCTTTCATCGCTAAATCTGCTTTCTTGGCATCAGACTCCATCACCATTTGCAAGTCAGCTTCATAATCTAATGCGTTGATAATATCTACCGCCTGATTAAAATAAATTAAACCTATCGCATTATATATTTCTGCCTGATTAGAATCCAGTTCAATGGATTTAGAATAGTACAAAATTGAAGAATCTAAATATGCTCTATACTTCTCTTTGTTGTTACTGTATTTAGTATCATATCTACTTCCTAAAATATTAAAAACTAAAACATCTTCTTTTGTAAAATCTTTTTCTTGATCTGCCAATCGATAAACAGACTTATACTCTCCATGTTTCTCTACAGCTTTAGCTAGAAAAACTCCTGAGGTATCATTAAGATAAAGGTTCAGTTCATTCTTATAGGTATTTGCTAAGTTCCTAAGCGAAGACTTCAATTGAGGCTCCAACTCATTATTCACATCTTTCTCCTGAGCTTTTAGCGTTATTTCAAGAATTTTTTCTCTCAAAGACAGATCTTTTGATTGTTTATAATAAGCCTTATAATACAACGATAAGTTATACCAATTTACTGCATTATCATTTTCTTCTTTACAATTAATAATTGCAGAATCCATTAAAGCTATTGCTTTTTTGTACGCTCCCTTTTCATAAGCTTTAACAGAATAATCGGTATACAAACAGTACTTATTATAGTTCTGCCCATAGCTAGATAAACCTACAAAAACTGTAGCTAATAAAAATGATATGTAGTTTTTAACTTTCATTTTCTTATAGCACATCTACAGCTAAACGCGTTAACGTTTGGCTAATAACCAATTCTTTCTTTTTAGCGTTGGATTTACTTATTTCAAAAGCCAACTTATTATCTTTAGATAAAAAATTAATAATAATACCATTATTTAACAGTCCTTTCTCTTCTCCTATTATTAACGTTTTATCTTTCTTCAATTTTTTTGCTAATGCTATTGCTGTTTCTTTATTATACGGTGAAACATACAATAAATGGGGGCTCTGTACTTTTTCTATTGAAGCGTAAAAAACCACTTCAATTTTTTGTCCTCCAACTTGTTTTCCTGTATAAGCTCCTTTCAATTGTTCGTAAAAACTTTTATCTCCTAAAACCCCTATTGTAAAACTACCTGTTTTATACTTTTGGGGCCAATCTACATTTTTTGCAAACTGATAGACGTAAATGCCCTTAATTTTATTATTTGTTTTTTCAGCACTAGACTGCCCATACACAGTAGAAAAACTGTATATAATAAAAACCAATATGTATAATAGATATTTCACAATCTCTTTGGAAATTACATTACCAGTATGCAATATAATAAAAATTTACAGACAATTTTAAGCATTACCAAAATTATGCCATTACACTATTTTCACTAAAAGCGCTATTTATTTTTACCAAATGTTTTTTTGGGGACTTTCTTATTTGCCCTCCTTTTATCACTAATTTGGCCTTGCCTTTTACTTCTTTTCTTCACCTTTCTCTGGTGCTTCTTTCTAGATTTAGTTGCAAAAGGACTTAAGTTTACATCTGTTCGATATGATTTTTGAGGTCTACCACTAAATGGATTTGCCCCAGCTTTTAATGGCTTATTTTTCTTTTGAAATAAAGGCTTTCCCTTGGGACGTTTCTTCTTTCTTTTCTTTTTAGAAGAAGGATCCCGATACTGCCCATAAGAACTGTTAACAACACCTCCTACAAAAAGTAAAAATAATATAATTAAAATCTTATTGATAACTAAAAACTTATGGCTTTTATGGTTTGTTTATTCGTTTCCTTCTATCGACAAGCTTTGTGCCATAGTTTCCAAATCTCTATCAAACATATACAACCCTCCTTTATCAGTACCTATCATTTGTAATTTATCTAAAATGGTTCTTGCCAAAGCTTCTTCTTCCATTTGTTCAGAGACATACCATTGCATAAAATTATAGGTTGTGTAGTCTTTTTCGCTCAAACACAAATCCACAATATTATTGATACTTTCAGTTACATTGAGCTCATGTTCTAATAACAATTCAAAAATATTTGAAAGTGAATCAAATTCTTTTGGTGGTTGGCTCAAACCAGGAATCAAGGCATTCCCTCCTCGTTCATTAACAAAACGAATTAATTTAAGCATATGAAAACGCTCTTCATCACTATGCTTGTATAAAAAATTAGACGTACCTGTAAGTCCTAAAGATTCTGACCAAGATGCCATTGCCAAATAAAACTGCGACGACGACTGTTCCAACTCTATTTGCTTGTTTAATGCTGTTTGTATTTTTTCTTTTAACATAATATTCGTTTTTCTACCCCAAATCTATTTAAAATACGTTGATTAATGAAGTAATAAAAACAATTTATTTGTTAACAGCTTTGACTACCAGTATTGATAAGAATATTTTATAATTTTGATATAGTTTGTTTCAATATCTTGAATCAACAATGCTTTCATTAACAATGTTGATTTATTGTAAATAATTTCTTTGTGCGTAACATGTGTATCGTTTTTGTACTCATCAATATATTCTAGATTCCCCAACACATCATACTGATATTTTGTGGTCGTATGATAAGACTTATTAAAATCTGGGTAAACTGTCTTCTCACTAACATTTCCTTTATCATCATACTGATAATTCGTAATGCTCTTTTTCTTATTAATCAGCAGTTTTTTTTCTTCCTTATATTTCAGTCCATGTTCATTATAAAAACTTGTAATTGTTTGATATTTTTTACCATGACTGTTGTAAGTACTTTTGCTTAAGGTAGAATCACTTTTTTCATAACTAAACGTTTCTTGAACAATAATGTGTTGTTTCCCTAATTTGAAGTTATTCCTACGACTCAAATTCTCATCTCTACAATAGGTTTTACTTAACACATCTCCTGCTTCATTAAAGGTATAATTATTAGAAAAAAAACCATAACTATCACTTGTTCTTTGCACTTCTACCACATCATTTTCATTATAGTGATAAGTAATAAAAGTGGTATCTTTTGAATTAGAGCCATTAAAAGAACGGTACTGTTTACTCAAACGTCCTTTTTGATCAAAAACATACGTATTCACTAAATTGCGTTGCTCTATGACTTGCAAGTTTTTCTTTGTAGAAATAACACCAGTAATTTGTTTAATCTGGTTTTGTTGGATGAATTTAGTATAAAAGAATGGTGCATCAGAAAAAACTAAGCACTCTCGATTATCAAGCAACTGAGCTTTAGAAACGAACGGGAATACAATCAAAAAAACAAGAATCAATCTCACAACTATAAATCTTAGGTTATTCTTCCATCTTGCCAAAGACAATGCCAAGTTAATTCAAATGATATTGGTGTTCTACTAATCGCTCTTGACGAACCAAAATAGACATAAACTTCAACTTATGAATTAAAAACTGAATTTTCTTTAAGGGTTTGTATTTGAACAGCTTCAATTTTTCTTCATCCGCTAAACTTAACAAACTAACGATATGCTGAATATCGACATAAGGAGAATGAGACAATTCTGTTTCAAACAACAATTGGTTATAATTATTAGCCAATTCAATCAACTCATCATTAGGAGTAATCAAAGAATTATCAATCAATGTTAGCTGACCATCAGGATACAGGCTATTCTCTTTCTGCGCTACAAATGAATTCAGCTTAAAATTTTGTACACACTCTACAACAATATCAAGATTACCATTACTGTATTGTTTAGTCACTTCTACAATTTTGACTACACAACCATATTCATGTAATTTTGTTTTTGATTGAAATGGAATTCCAAAATACGCCTCCTGATATAAACAATCGTTGACTAACTGCAAGAACTTTGGCTCATTAACATGCAAAGTTGTCTGTTCTTGATGTAGCAAAAACAACCTCAAAGGAAAGAGCCCTATTACTTCATTATTATACCTCATACTTTATCTGTAATCACCCCGATTGTTACTCAATTTCTAATTACACTACAAAGATTCTTTATTTTTTTCGTCCTTTCAAGACTCTCCTTCAAAGGATATTCACACCCAACTATGAATTACTTTAACTAAAACACCTCAAAAACCTAACAGTCAACACTTTAAAACAACTAAAAACAACTCCACAATCAATTATCCTCCTTACTTTTTTAACATTATCATTCTATTTGAATAGAATTCTTTTAACTTCGTAGTCATTCATTCTCTTTAACGAATAACAATGATTACACAGGAACAACTAAAAGACATTTCAAAAAGATTAGATGCTTTACATGGCTACTTAGAGATTGGGGAAAAGAAAATGCAAATAGAAGAGGAAGACCTTAGAACGCAAGATCCTGATTTTTGGAATAAGCCCAAAGAGGCTGAAGCTTTATTGAAAAAATTAAAGCACAAGAAATATTGGGTTGCTGCTTATGAGGCTGTTCGAGAAGAATGCGATGATTTGGAAGTACTTTTTGACTTTTGCAAAGATGGAGAAGCTACTGAAGAAGAAGTACAGGAAGCTTATGATACACTTTTAGAAAAAGTAGAAGAATTAGAATTCAAAAACATGTTGAGTGCTGAAGAAGATTCTTTAAATGCTGTTCTTCAACTGACTGCTGGTGCAGGAGGTACAGAAAGTTGTGATTGGGCAAGTATGCTAATGCGTATGTACATCATGTGGGCAGAAAAGAACGATATGAAAGTCAAAGAAATCAACTACCAAGCAGGTGATGTTGCTGGAGTAAAAACAGTTACCTTGGAGATTGAAGGTGATTTTGCTTTTGGTTATTTAAAAGGTGAAAATGGAGTGCACCGACTGGTAAGAGTTTCTCCCTTTGATTCTAACGCTAAACGACACACTTCTTTTGTCTCTGCGTATATTTACCCATTAGTAGACGATTCTATAGAAATTAAAGTTAACCCTGGCGACATCACATGGGAGACATTCCGTTCTGGTGGTGCAGGAGGGCAAAACGTAAACAAAGTAGAAACAGGGGTTAGACTTCGACATAAGCCTTCTGGAATCATTATTGAAAATACAGAAACTCGATCTCAGTTAGGGAACAAAGAAAAAGCCATGCAGTTATTAAAATCTCAATTGTTTGAGATTGAACAACGAAAACAACAAGCTGCTCGTAATGCAATAGAATCTGAAAAAAAGAACATTGAATGGGGCTCTCAAATTAGAAGCTATGTTTTGGATGATCGACGTGTTAAAGACCACAGAACGAACCACCAAACCAGCAATACAGAAGCGGTATTGAACGGCGAAATTGATGCTTTCCTTAAAGCTTATCTGATGGAGTTTGGAGGATAAAAAACAGCTGAAACAAAATTTTAATCACACATAAGACATGAAAATATATCACAATCCTAGATGTTCGAAAAGTAGAAATAGTTTTAATCTATTAACGGAACGAGGGCTTGAATTTGAAACAATAGAATACCTTAAAACACCTTTAACCAAAACCGAGTTAAAGACCATTCTCAAACAATTAAATATCCCTGCTCAAGCGCTAATTAGAAAAGGAGAAAAAGATTTTAAAGAGCATTTTAAGGGCAAAGAACTTTCTGAAGAGGAATGGATAGACGCTATGCTTACCTATCCTAAATTAATCGAACGTCCAATTATTGTAAAAGGAGACAAAGCTGTGATTGGGCGTCCAATAGAAAATGTAATTGACTTAATCCAATAATTTACTCCAACTACTGCATACACTTCGCGATTATACATGAACATTACAATATATACGGATGGATCTGCCTTAGGAAACCCAGGACCAGGAGGTTATGGAATTGTTTTTATGGCTGGAAAATTTTACAAAGAAGTCAATCAGGGATACCGTATGACAACGAACAACAGGATGGAACTTTTGGCTGTTATTACAGCGCTAGAACAGCTAAAAGGTGATGGCCATTTGGTCAAAATATATTCTGACTCTAAGTACGTAATTGATGCCATTGAAAAAAAATGGGTCTTTGGATGGGTAAAAAAAGGATTTAAAGGGAAGAAAAACGCTGACCTTTGGAAACGTTTTTTAAGGATATATCCTAAACATCAAGTTTCCTTTACTTGGGTAAAAGGGCATGCTGGTAACAAGTACAATGAAGTCTGTGATCAACTTGCAGTAAAAGCAGCCAATAACAAAGAAAACCATTTAATTGACGAATGGTTTGAAAAAGAACAACGAGGAGAAAACTCACTATTTTAGTGATCAAGATACAAACAGTCATGAAAGCAGCAGTATTAACAAAACATGGGGAAGCCCACCAAGCATTTGAGATTAGAACAGTTGACAAACCTACTCTAGCCCAAGATGAAGTTTTAATAAAAGTAGAAGCTTTTGGATTAAACTTTGCCGACGTAATGGCTAGACAAGGCCTCTACAAAGAAGCACCAGCACTACCGAGTATCTTAGGTTATGATGTTGTTGGGGTTATTGAAGAAGTTGCCAACGAAACTAACAGCCACTTAATCGGAAAACGCGTTGTTTCTATGACCCGCTTTGGAGGTTATGCTGAATATGCCAAAACTAAAGCCGCAGGAGTGGCAGAAATTTCTAACAACTTACCAGCTGGAGAAGCGCTAGCACTCGCTACTCAATACAGCACGGCCTATTTTATGGCTTATGAGTGTGTTTCTGTTTTTGAAGGAGACAATGTATTGATGCATGCAGCAGCTGGTGGAGTAGGAACAGCTCTGGCCCAACTGTTGACACTAAGAGGCTGTACCATTTTTGGTCTAACTAGTAGTGATGAAAAATTTGAATACCTCAAAAGTAATGGTGTCCACCACCCTATCAACCATACAACAACCAATTACGAATCCGAAATTCGAAAGATATTAGGCGGTAACAAATTAGACGTTGCCTTTAACTCTGTTGGAGGATCTACGTTTAAAAAAGATGCGCGCTTACTCCAAAAAGGAGGACGCTCTGTTTTATATGGAGTAGCTGAACGATCTGGAAAAGGGAAAGGGATGTTACCAACATTAGATTTAGCTTGGAAATTTGGAATTTATTCTCCTATTCAGATGTTACTACATTCACAGGCTATTATTGGAGTAAACATGCTTCATATTGCAGACGAAAAACCGCAAGTAATTAAACGTTGTTTAGACGCCGTAGTGAAACTTACCGAAGAAGGCACTTTAAAGCCTTACGTTGGTGGCACTTTTAAATATGAAAACATTGGTGATGCACATGCTCTACTCGAGAGTAGAAAATCTAAAGGTAAAATCATTGTGGAGTGGTAGAAATCTCGTTTATTAAATTTATGACATGAAATACATTTTATTTTTGATTGCGCTCTTTAGTGCGCTCAACATATTCAGCAATAGCAGCCCTCAATCTATTGGAAAAACAACTGTAACTCCACTTGAAGAGCAAAACATTGAATCACTAGAAAGCTATACGCTCATTACTAACTCTCAAGGAGGGGGAAATTATTTTTTAGATGAAACCAATCTGTTTTTGATTGACTGTCATTTTCTGGTCAACAAGCCTTATGATGTTGTACGTTTTACACTTAATGCTGACACGCTCCAGTTTGATGCATTAAAGCCTTTTTTTATTGAAGGGCTCACTAAAGGAGAGCATGACATTGAGGTAACTTTACTTTACAACAATCAAGTTGTCAACCAAGCTAAAATGGGGCTACACCTTATCGAAAAAGCTCCTTTAATCAAGAATGATGCTGTAGTTTTAGGTATACTTATTTTAATTTTAGGAGGAATCTTTTACTCTGAAACACTTTCTAGTTTTCAAGGATTTTATAAAATTATCCCAGGACTTTTACTCTGTTATTTTATTCCTGCTTTGTTTAATTCCTTAAACATTATTTCAGGAGAGTATAGTCGATTATACTTTGTTGCTTCTCGTTATTTACTACCTGCTAGTTTAGTTTTATTGTGCTTAAGTATTGATTTAAAAGGTATTGCTAAATTAGGATGGAGAGCCTTGGTCATGTTCTTTACGGGAACACTAGGTATTATCATTGGAGGTCCAATTGCTCTGCTTATTATCGCATCAATAGCTCCTAATATTCTGGGGGCTGATGCTGGAGAAGTCTGGAGAGGCTTAGCAACTGTAGCAGGAAGCTGGATTGGTGGTGGGGCCAACCAAACCGCTATGAAAGAAATATTTGAAACGCCTAATGATATTTTTTCTAAAATGGTAGTGGTAGACGTTATTGTTGCCAATGTTTGGATGGCTATTCTATTATACGGCACAGGTATTTCAAATAAGATTGATCAAAAACTAAAAGCTGATTCTTCGGCAATTAATGCTTTAAAAAACAAGATGGAAACATTAGCAAAAAAAATTGCTAAAATCCCATCTACTACAGACCTAATGATTATTTCCGCTATCGGTTTAGCAGGAACCGGCTTAGCCCATTTTGGAGCCGACATTATTGCTCCGCTACTAAAAGAAAGTAAAGACTTCTTAGCAAGTATTGGCCTTTCTTCTTTAACCAGTGGTTTTTTCTGGTTAATTGTACTTGCCACATTTATTGGGGTTGGCTTATCATTTACTAACCTAAGAAAATACGAGGGTGCAGGAGCTTCTAAAGTTGGTAGTTTATTTCTCTATGTTTTAGTTGCAACCATAGGTACACACATGGATATTTTTGCAATAGCTGAAAGCCCTGGATTATTTTTAGTTGGTTTTATCTGGATGTCTATTCATGCCATTTTAATGTTGCTTGTTGCCAAACTCATTAAAGCTCCTTTCTTCTTTGTTGCCGTTGGTAGCCAAGCCAATGTTGGTGGAGCAGCATCTGCACCAGTTGTCGCTTCTGCTTTTAGTCCATCCTTAGCTCCTGTTGGCGTACTGCTTGCTGTTATGGGTTATGCCGTAGGAACTGGAGGAGCTTGGCTTTGTGCTGTCCTTATGCAAAGCATTCAAATTGGAGGCTAATAACCATGCAACAGTTACTAAAATCAATACAACCATACATTGACCTGACTCCCACTGAAGAGCAATTACTAAGTAACGCCATTACTATACGGACACTAACTAAAAATGAGTTACTTTTATCTGAGGGTAAAATTTCTGATGAAATATACTTTGTAACACAGGGCTGTATTCGTTTGTTTTACAATGTAAATGGCAACGAAAAGACCGCTTTTTTCTATACTGAAAATCAGTTTATTTGCGCTGGCGAAAGCTACACCTTTAACATTCCAGCTCGAGAGAACTATCAAGCTATTGAACCCACAGAAGTAATCATCTTTAAAAAAAATAAAACAGATTTATTATTACAACAACTTCCAAAGTTCGAAATTATAGCAAGAGTTGCTACTGAAAACGAATTGATTACTTGTCAAAAAATAATCGCATCTTTTGTTACCCAATCACCTGAAGAGCGATACAGGGCTTTATCAGAACA
Source organism: Flavobacteriales bacterium (assembly GCA_025210295.1). NCBI lineage: Bacteria > Pseudomonadati > Bacteroidota > Flavobacteriia > Flavobacteriales > Flavobacteriales bacterium. The sequence goes on from JAOASC010000048.1 coordinate 147,995, forward strand.
ACAAGGAGCATTATTTCAACGCGTCCCTCAACAATACATTGCTTCTTTTTTAGGGGTATCTCCAGAAACCTTAAGTCGTATAAAAGCACGTATATTTAAAAAGTAGTATCACTATTTTATCTTTTATCACTCTATTTCATTGAGCACTTCAACAATAAGTTTTTCTTTTTAATTCAAGAAACATCTTAGTCCATGGAGTAACGTATGCTCCAACACTCTCTATTTTTATTCTTTAATTTAATTTTTAACATTAGGCCATCTATAATTAGAGGACCATTCACTTCTTGAAATTTAGCATCAATAGTAGCTAACCAATACTTTCTTGACGTTCGTCAAGAAGAAGTCATTTTCATACCTCTAGCTTTGCATAAAAAAAAGATGAATACGAAAAAAGTTTTGGTTGCTGGAGCAACTGGTTACCTTGGACAATATTTGGTAAAGGAATTAAAAAAACGAGGGTATTGGGTTCGTGTATTAATCCGTAAAAAATCTCAACAAGAGCTATTTGAGGATGTTGATGATATTTTTATTGGGACAATTACTCAGCCAGCAACTATAGCAAACATTACCTCAGGTATAGACTGGGTGTTTTCAACCATAGGGATTACGAGACAAAAAGACAACCTAACATACATGGATGTAGACTTCCAAGGGAATATGAATTTGCTTTCTGATGCTCTTCAACACCATGTAGAGTCTTTTCAATACATTTCTGCAATTAATGGTCACCTACTCAGGCACCTTAAAATATTTGAAGCAAAAGAAAAGTTTGTTGACGCTTTACAAGCCGCCAACATTCATTCATCTATCATTCGACCTAATGGTTTTTTCTCTGACATGCAAGATTTTCTATACATGGCTAAGGGAGGACGAGTATATCTATTTGGAAATGGCAACTTCCAACTCAACCCCATACATGGTGAAGACTTAGCAACAGCTTGCGTAAATATGATGGAGTCCAACAATACTGAAGCTTCCATAGGAGGTCCAGAAATACTTAGTCAAAATGACATAGCAAAATTAGCTTTAACAGTCTGGGATAAACCAATAAAAATCACATACTTCCCCAATTGGACAAGGTTATTTTTGATTTGGACTTTACGTACCTTTACCTCTTCTAAAACCTATGGCCCTATTGAATTCTTTTTAACTGCCATGGCTAATGACAATATTGCTCCTCAGTACGGCTCTAAAAAACTACTAGACTTTTTTAGGAATATTGTTGCACAAAAAAACGCTCAACCTAAATAGATTGAGCGTTTTAAACATAAGCACTTTAATTTAAATCATACAACTTCCGCTTAAACAAACACGGTTGAATGGCTTGGAATTGATTATTCACCCTATCGAAAATCTTACCATCTACTTTTATATTTTTTCCTCCCATTTGCGTTTGAAGCATTGCTTGCATTTCTTTAATCCGAGTGCTTAAAAAAGCAGCTATTAAATCTTTCTCATCATAACTTTCCCATAATTTAGCCATGGTAGAATTATACTTATTCACCTTATAATAAAGCCTATTAAAACCTTTAAAAAAAGTATAATATTCCTTATTTACAATTTGACGCACAACTTCATTTTCATTGGACAACACAAAAATGATTTCATCTATACCTTTTACCTCTATCAAATGAATTAACTCATTTATATTTTCCCCTTTAAGGTCTAATGAGTTTCCCAATGAAGTATAGTAATAGCTTTCTTCATTATAAAAGTCTTCAATTTTTGCTTCTAAATAGTCTGTTGGACAAACAAAATATAAATGCTTTTTCATTCCTTTTTAACTTATTGTTGATATGGAAATGATGAGTGGTGCAAATCTATTTTTAAATTCCCATCGACTAACTGATACCCAAAAGTATACTCTACTTTGACTTCTTCACCATTAACATCTGAAAAGAAATAGTTCCCCATAGCTATTGCCCTTGACGCCTCTAAAATAATTCCTGAATTTTCAAATCTTACTTTTAACCATGGTTGAATTGCAAAGCCTTTATCCTCTTCACAACTTCTATCTTCTCCAGCAATAAAATAAGATTTTGCTTTTTGCTTTGTTGGTCTAAACTGCTCTAACGCACACTTCGTTGGTTTAAACAACACCTCTCCTAATTCAAATGCATATTGTTTGTCTAAAAACTCCTCTGTATACTTTTCACATGCTAGCCTATCCTCTTTTAAAGCTCCTATTTTAACAACCCCTCTTCCCCATTGCTCTTGAGCTTCTATCACTTGTTCTTTTGTAATCATATTTTCTTTTTTTATCAGTTATTTAATATACTTTTTCAATTGGCCATTCGTCTCCATAACCTCTTTTCCAATCATTTGAAACCAAGTCATTTTTACTGATCAAACAAGCATTTAAATCAGCTCTAATCTGTTCTTCATTCATTGACTGACCAATAAATACAATTTCATTTTTACGATCACCAAAGGTACTATCCCAACTCCCCTCTATCTCTTGTCTATTTTCCAAATACGAAACAAACTGTGTTCTTCGTTCAAAAGGCATACTACTCCACCATACTCCTGCACTATCGGCTCGTAAAGAACCTCCAGCTTGTCCCCAAACCAGCGCTTGATTAGGGCGAGATGCAAGCCAGAATAAGCCTTTACTTCTGATTATGGTATTGGGAAATTGATGTTGAACATATCGCCAAAATTTTTCTGGATCAAATGGCTCTTTACTTCTATATACAAATGAACTAATCCCATATTCCTCTGTTTCCGGGGTATGCTCATCTTTTTTTAGCTCTTCAATCCAACCAGCACTTTGCTCAGCTTCTTCAAAATCAAAAAGCCCTGTATTTAAAATTTCTTCGGGTGCTATTTTCCCATGAGTTGACTCAATAATTTTTGCTGATGGGTTAAACTTTTTGATGGATGCTTTCAACACTCCCAACGTGTCTTTTGGAACTAAATCTACTTTATTAATTACAATTACATTTGCAAACTCAATTTGATCAGTCAATAAATTTACAATTGTCCGATAATCCCCCTCAATATCTGTCATTTGTCTATCCATCAACGTTTCAGGACTTCCAAAATCTTTAAAAAAATTATAGGCGTCGACTACAGTAACCATCGTATCAACATAACTAAACCTCGATAAGTCAATTCCGTTCTCCTCATCTACAAAACTAAAAGTTTGTGCTACTGGCACGGGTTCACTGATTCCTGTACTTTCTATTAACAAATAGTCGAAACGCTCTTCTTTTGCCAACCGCTCCACTTCAACCATTAGATCCTCCCTCAATGTACAGCAAATACATCCATTACTCATTTCCACCAACTTCTCTTCTGTTCTTGAAAGTGACTGCTCACTTTTCACTAAATCTGCATCTACATTTACCTCACTCATATCATTAACAATCACTGCTACCTTTAGCCCTTTTTTATTGTGTAAAATATGATTAAGCAATGTCGTTTTTCCTGCTCCAAGAAAACCACTTAAAACAGTTACTGGAAGTTTTTTAATACTCATTATCTACCGATTTACTTTTAAATTTATTTCATGCATCCCCTATTAACGAACATACATCTCTTGCAACAATGTTGCAAATATAAAAAAAAGAATAAGAATGGAAGCTATTAATTTAATATTGTAATGAAAAAGAAAACCTCTCAAAAAAGCCAGCAATCAACTTATATCGAATTATAAATATTGCTCAGCGCTTCCTTTATTGCTCTAAAATCCAATTGTAAATCTAGTTGTTGTGAGAGCCCAATATTGATGACATAAATCAAGGATTCCTTTCTGTAAATGAACTCCCCTTTTTTTAAAGATTCCTCAATACTATCAACTTTTGCCAATAAACATACTAACTGATAATCTTTATTTACAACGCTTGTTTTGTTATTAGGATGCGCTTTGGTAAAATGTTGTGTTGGGGTTAGTTTAATTAAATTTTCGAAGCAATGTGCTAACTCCGGAAATTCTGATTTAGGAAAGATATGATGCACCTGAGTAGCTTCTCCATTAGCCCATTGGTCTTTAACTTCACTTTGCTGATACATTTTACGTATCATTTTCATCACTTTCTGGACCTGATAATCTGAATAGGCTTCACTTTGCTGCATCATCAATGCCTCGTGCTCTTGTATGACCTCATTTCTTGAAGTACTCTTATTCTTCCCTTTATCTCGCCAATTTGGGCGGTTATACATCAAGTCAGTATAATAAAATTGATGAGAAGAAAGTCTTCCTTTTTGAGTTCCTTGAATATTGTTTTGGCAAGCATATACGTTTAATATTTTAGGAAAAATACGATTAACCTCAGTTGTTCCATTAATAGGCGTATTACCTATAATAAAGCGTTGAAAGCGCGACTTTAACACTTCAAAGCTTTCGTTATCAACTGTTCCAGCAATACATTTAGCTTTAAATGCTTCAAAATGCTTCAATTCCTTGCTATCAGAAAGTACTTTGTGTAAATAATAATAGAGAAATAAATAGGCATTTCTTTCCTTCATTGCAATAAATTCAAGGATGGACCTGTTCTTAATCTGGTAATAATTTTTTCTTCCTTTCTTTTGCAGGAACAGCACCCCAGCATACGCTAATGTTCTTAAGGGTTGTGATGTAAACTTATCATACTCTTGACGAGTTGTTTTATTTTGTACATCTGGCTTATTAAAAATAGCTTTAACATTGAAATTAAAATAGTCATCATTCCAGATATCGTCTTTGGTAAACTCAACAGCTCTATCAGCATCGAAATTCAATACACAATCTGCAATAATACTCAACACATCAGGGGTAACCTTTTGGTCCATAAACCTGGCGTCCTTAGTTTTCCTGACATCAAAATCAAATTGTTGGAAGTATTTTTGAATCTCAACTATCATTTATTCAACTACTTTAACAACCCAAAGAAAAACACCGAGTTATTATCTATATTTAAAGACCGTGTTCCAAAATTTCTCGCTACTCGATAATAATCTTCAAATTCTTTGGTACTATAAAACTCCAAATCTTTTTGAGTTGGTAAGCGACTTCCATTTTTCAAGGTCAACAAAGCTACAGAACCGTCTGCTATGGCATTTTTGGGTAAAAAGCTCGCTCTGGGATAATAAGTTAAATTCGGAACCATTACGATTCCTGATTCATTGTAAAACTTTGAAACTGCAAATTCTTCAATTTCATCCACATAACAATCATACCCCTCAATTGCCTTAATCTCATTATTCCCAATATTTCTTGATTTTAACACCCTAACTTTCCCTTTAGATTGGGTCAGAGATTTCGTTATTTGGCGATCTCTGAAACTGTTAAAAATATTGAGTTGCATTTTAGCAACAACCTCATCAAACTGATCATTTCTATAGATCAACCAATAAGGAAATTCATCAGACAACAAATAACTTTTACTTTGTTCTTGGTAGGTCTGTTGAATATAACTTTCTATGGTAATAGTATCGCTATCGGAAGCTGAAGAAGCACATAAAAAGCTGATTGTTTCTATCTTTACTCCTTTAAATGCTTTTTCTCCATAATCACATATTTTCTGTAAATCATGCTTTTTTAAAAGTTCTCTCGTTTTACCAAACTCTGGTGCATTTAACAAGCTCTTTGGTACAACTAAAGACACCACGCCTCCTAAACGCAATGATTTTTCAATAAAGAAAGAAAAAATATTATTAGTATTGGTATTGTAAGCCCCCTGTTTATAATTTTCTAGTAATGCTTTATTTTTGGTTACCTTACCATAAGGAGGATTTCCTACTACAATGTCATATTTCACCTTACAATTCCAATCCAAGAAATCGGTATGTTTATAGTTAATTTTAAAATTTCTAGGAACTTTAACTTTAGCTAGAATTGTTTTTAGAATCTGTAAAGAATTACGATCAATGTCACAAACATCAAGAATGACCTCCTCTTTATCTTCATATTTTTGAAACAACAACGGAATAAAATTACCAACACCAACAGATGGTTCTAGAATTCTAATTTTCTTTTTCTTTTTAAGTTGAGGCAAATCTTTAATAACCGAGTATGCAATGTCTTTTCTTGTAAAGTAGGCACTGGTGTTTAGTCTTTCAGAATTGGAATGCTCTGCAATAAGGAAAATATTGTCTAAAGAATATTTTTTAAAGTTCGATTCAATGAACGCAATGATATGCTCTGTTTGATTGAGCTCATATTTTGCTTCTAGCGCATTAATTTGAGCAATCGACAGACTTTGATACTTACTTACTTGCTTAATATTGGAAGCTATACTTTTAAAAACTCCTGTAGGTACGGCTTCTCCTAAGCAATGTCTAATATTCAATTCTTCTTTTTTTAAGAATGCTGTTTTATCCAACTCCGTCATTTCATTAAGAGTCGCTGCTTTAATGTCAGACCATTCAAATGACTCTGGAATGGACAGCATTCTCATTAACTCTCTAATAGAAAACACTCTATTATCTGACGGATGCACGGTGTTTTGGCTTGCTAAAATATCGTTTCTAGTATGTACACAAGGGCCTTCTTTATCCCAATACCAACGAGCATACTTATTCCCGTTTTTACTTTTATTATATACAACCTCCCCATTAATTACTCGATGGGGGATACGAGTTGGCTCAACATTTTCGAAAGCCGACTGTCCCTCATTAAGGTTTTCAATCCAAGGCAACATCCTTAAATCAAACGCTCTGTACGAATGATAAATATCCTCAGAAATCTCTCCCATTTTCGTTAATGACGGTAAATCTCCTATCAACTCCCTTAATGTTTTTGACTTTTGTTTCTTAGGAAAAATATCATAAGGAGTAATGTTAAGAATATCCTTTCTTACCCCAATCACCAATGTTCTAGTCCTACTTGAATTGGCTCCATATTCCTTGAAGTTAACTATTTTTGAAAGAATATTATAGGTTCCACCTAGGTTCTCCCTAATAGCTTCCTGAATTGGTTTATCAACACCGTCTACATCTGTACATGTTGTTGTTAAAAATGCCCTAACATTCTCAAAAACAAAAAATTTCGGCAGTATATTATTGGTCAATTTAATCGATTCAACCACCAATGAGTTTCTCGACTTTTCATCATTTTTTTTATGGTTGGCAACAGACATTCCCTGACATGGAGGAGTTGCAATTAAAACATCTGGTGCACTAATTTTATGTTTGGTTTTCCAAAGTTCTAATTCGGCTAAAAGCTGCTGTTTAACATCGCTTTTAGAAATATCTCCACTTATGTAACCACTTTCGTATCGACACTTATTATTAAAAGCCTGAATTTTAAGTCGTTTTGCCAACAACTCATTCGTTGCGATACATTCAAAACCATTTTGTTTAAAACCATAGCATCCTACTCCTGCACTGCTAAACAGACTTATGTATGTTAATGGTTTTTTCATATTTAGCAAATGTAAACATAAATTGAGTTTTATCCCAAGGCTATTGTTTTTTTAGCTCCAAACGCTATACAATCACTAATAATCGAAACCTACTACCAACAATAACTTTAGACATTATTTAATTCGACTGGATTTCGGTCGATTGACTATAAACAATCTAATAAGGAAAGACAACAAATAAGAGTAAAAAACAAAACAAGCGTTATTCTCCTATCATTTAAACGACTTTCAACCTATTTAATCTACTATAGAAGAAAAATAAAAATGTTTATATCACAACTGCAACCCTCTATCAAAATGAGTAATATCTACATTTGAGATAGCTTGCCTAATTTCAGCTACATCCTGCTCAGTTCCAATTTGAAAACCATAATGAACAACTATATAGCGAATATATTCATTACAATTAACTCTATGTATAATTTTACCTACACCAGCTGTAAAGGCTGCTCTAAAAGCTCGAGGAAAACGCTCTATATTTCGATAACAATGAATTCTTCCTTCACTTCCCCATGCTCCTTGATTTTCATTATGTTCCCAATGTATTGATGTCGTGCCATCATTTTTAGATAAAAAACCTAAAGCTTCAAAGAACTCTTGATTTGAAGCAAATTCAATTTGTTGATTTTTCCCAAATATTAATTGTGCCATTTTTTTTAATTAAAACTCCTCCATTTTAAACTTTGACGAGGGTGTTGATTTAACATTAAGTATTCCTCTATAAAGATAGTTAATTTAAAGCTTAAACATCAAGAATAAGAGTTTAACATAACTCACTAGGTATAAAGCCCCAACTCACGTCTTCTATACCCAACCAAGCTTTAATGTTCTATCTTCCCCACTAAATTTTCGCTATAAAAAGCAATAGTTTCTTACCCATTACCAATCAGAAATTGGTTATCTTGCCATCACAACAATTGACATCGCTACTCATGAAATATTTTATCATTCTCCTAACCCTGGCTTTTAGCCCTTATACAAAAGCTCAAAATTCTGAAAAAGACCTAATAAAAAAGACTATAGACACTTTCTTTCATCACTTTCACAATAAGGACACCACTGCTTTACGCTCAAGTTTTCATCCTGACAACAAAATGCAAACCACGGGAACTGATCAAAATGGAAATGCCAGGATTAAAACTGAAAGTGTAAATGACTTTTTTAAAAGCCTTGTTAGCATCCCAGATTCTATTAACATTAAAGAACAGCTTATTGATTACCAAATCATGATTGATGGCCCAATGGCAACAGTATGGACCAACTATAAATTCTACGTAGATGGAAAATTTAGTCATTGCGGCGTCAACAACTTTCAACTATTTAGAGATACCCAAAAAGGCTGGTTAATTACTTATTTGGTAGACACCAGAAGAAGAAAAGGATGTGAGGAGTAAAAGTAGTTTTCTATTAACTTTCGTTGATATAATAGTCTGCCATAGTTCCCTAAAGAACAATTAACAAACATCTATGTTGAAACAAAAAATCGTTAACATATTATTCATCAATTTGGCTTTTATCTTATTCCTTAGTTGTAATGCGGGACTAGGAAATAAAAAAAACACAACTTCTACCTCTGAAGTAATAATCAAAAAAACGGACACCATAATTACTAAAAACGGTAAACACCTCTTAATTATTGAAGCAATTGATTCTCTTCATTTTTTTTCTACCAAGGCTAAAAGTGGTTATAAAAATGATGATTTTTTAAAAATTACCGACTTCTATGAAGCGAAAAAACGACTTAAAAACATCGCTGAATTTGATGATACAGCGATGGAACCTCCTGTCGTTTTAAAATTACGAGATAGAAGAAATAGAACAATAAAAATAGACGATTATTACGCTTTCGTTGCATATTACCCCGAAGAGGATATATTACTGTGTGAAGGGGGACATTCAATAGATGTAAGTTTCAACTTGAAAAACGGTGAAAGAACAGTACAAACAGGTAATCCTGAAGTTATTAAATCATCACCCACCAAAAAATATAGACTAAATGGTCACTTCGGGGGGCAACAATGCTACACTTATTTTATCCAAGAACGTTTTGATAAAAGTTTCAAAAAAGTAGTTTTATTGGGTGAAGCCTTTGAAAAAACAACCAACAGGTCACTTTGTGTAATTGGAGATGCCTTTTGGATTAATGACCATGTTTTATACTTAGCTGAAGACTCAAACTTTGGCGTTGACATTAAATACTTTAAAATTGAGATGATTAAAAAACAATGAACGTCCTCCGTTTGTTTTATAAAAAACAGTGATAACTAACCAATACAAATTCATTGAAATGCATCAACCGAAAATCCAACTACTCCTTTTGTTTCTTTTAATTTATCAAGCAAACGATGCTCAACTACTGAAAATTTTAAAAAAAGCTCATGATCCTGCTGGCATATTTTCCTCCAAAGGCTCTAATCCAACCTCAAGTATTCCTTTAAACCCTTTGGAAGGTATAATTCCTTCCCCAACAGAAAAGCTCAAAGACATTATTGAAGATGGGAAAATAACAAAGAGTGAAGTCGAAAGCTTTTCTTCCGCAACCATTGGTGAATCTTTTCAAATTACAGGTAACACAATCGAAGTATTATCTGACAATCATCAAGTTCTTGGAGAACTAAGTTTAAATGCTTTAAACCTGCTGAGTAAAATTGAAAGCTGTTCTGCTATTGACAAAAAATTAAATCTTCGTTTGTTAAAATCTATTGGCCTCCCCATCTCTGACAATGATCTAAAAAGTTTAGAGACCTATCTCGATAAAGAAAAGATAGCTTTAGAAGAATTAATTCAACTTCGTCAAAAAGCTTTAGAAGTTGACAAAAGTGTCGGTAAAATATCTTCAGAAACATTGAAATATTTAGGTAAATACTTCATACTATCATCTAATGGGTTTCCCAAAAAAGAAAAGAGTGATGTAAAATATGATCGTGAGCCAAGCATAGCTGGTGTTGAAATCCCTCTCTCTTCATTAGATAAAATACTCAATCAGCTATTATTAAATAACCAACAAAAAGTAAAAGAAGAAGATTCTAACCTTGAAATCATAACCCCAGGTACAAGTGACATCATCTACAATTTAGAAAACAACACTTTCGAATTAAAAATTCAAGATATTAAACTTAAAATGACTCAAGCAGGATTGAAAGTTTTAACATTATCTATAAAAGAAATGCAGCTACAACTTGTACCAATAAAAGATACCTCTGGAGTATTGTCTCTTAAACCCATCCTATATTATTTAGACATCAAAAATTCTCCTCCAATTATAGATAAAAGTATTGCTTGGCAATTAACAGATTTATTTTTACCTACAGCCAATATGGATATAGATTTAAATACCCCTTTGGAGTTGCCTCTAGAAATCGAAAATGCTAGTCTAGATCATCTACTGTTAAATACAGAAAACTTTACCCAACAACTATTTATTGATGAAAAAGGTTTAGGTGTCTCCTTTATAGACTCTACTGTTTCTCCCATGCTCTTTGAATCCAATTCCATTTCGATCAATTTTACAGACTATTTTTTTAAATCAATGTTAAAAGAGGCTTTGATAACTAGTGATGAGTTGAAAATAAACATCTCAAAGAAAATAAAACGCTACGACGAGGGGTACTCTCATATTTTTATTAAAGACATTAATGACTTAAAAATGAACAAGGATGGGAATATTTATTTCGATTTAAAATTAACTGTTCATTTAAGGCGGTTTCTAGGTATACGACCACAGATTAATTTACCATTTAATCACTTCGGTTTCCATCTAACCCCAATAATTGATACTGAAGCTGACAAGATTAGTTTTCACATGAAACCTGTAATAGACTCTATTGAAGTAAAAGGTAAACAGTATAAAACTTGGATGCTGAAAAAAGCGTTAAGGTTAATGAACCAATCTAAACTAACAATTAAAACAAGTAAATCCGACCTTAAGGAATTTGAAAACCTCAATTACTTAGACAGTAAAGGCTATCCCATTCTTCCCATTGAAAGAGAATTAAATATCAACAGAACTGAGGGGCTTTGGCAAATACAGTTTAACTTTAACAAATAAAAGTAGCAATTGACGAAGCGCAAAAACGTTATAGACACCATTCAATCACAACTAACATGACCATCAGAACATATCAAAAAGAAGATTATGCCGCATGTATGGAAATACTAAAAAGTAATACCCCTCAATTTTTCGCTATGGAGGAAATTCCTCTTTTTGAAGAATGGTTGATAGCGCAAGAAAAAGGATTATTGGCCTACGCAGTTTCTGAAAAAGAATATTATTACGTGTTAGAAGACAACGACGAAATTATAGGTTGTGCAGGATATTTATTAGTTAAAAACACTAATGAAATATACCTCTCATGGGGAATGGTTAATCGTAGATTTCAAAAATTGGGTTATGGTAAAAAGCTGCTTAAATATAGAATCGATTCTATTTCACAACATTTCCCTGACAAGAAAATAGTTTTGGCAACCACACAAAACATTGCTCCCTTTTTTGAAAAATATGGTTTTAAAACAACCAACATCAAGCCTAAATTCTATTCCGAATCCTTAGACCGATACGAAATGGAGAAATAATATACTAAATTTACAATACTCAATAACTTACTTTAAAGAGGAACTTCTAATACTTTTTGTTTATAATGCCAGTTGGCAACCATAAACCTAAATAAAAACATAAAGAATAGAATTTTATTACAAATGGATTTATCCTTTATTTTTAAAGATGAAATGAAGATGCAAGAAATTACATAGAGGCTCCTTAATTCCAGTAGAGAAAGGATTAGGAATGATTTTATAATCAAAAATGCTAAAATTATAACAACATAAACTGGTTTTGTCGTAACTTTCAGCTAGTTATCATAAAAAAATAAAAAAATGGATGAACCACCGTTTAGATGCGCAACAAAAGAAGCATTAAATGAATTAGAAATTGAGCTTAACCTCAAAGAAAAAAATCCATACTGGGAATCAATGGTGGGTAAATCATATACACCAGGAAACCCTAATGATATAGAAGAGTATCTTGATTATTATTTACAATTAAAAAATGATGATAAAAAATTTACTCTTATGGAAATGATATTAGATTCACTTGCAGACCAGCCAACGGAATCTGATTTTTTAACATTTTGGCAAAAAGCGAAACCAATATTAATCAGAGACTATTTAATCCATGAATTTACAATTCATTATTGGATACAAATGACAGAAGAATTTGAAAGGAGTTACATTATGACTGCTCTAATTCAAAATTTAATAGCTGAGATGAATCCAGATAAGCCATAAATTGTATACAATAGTAGCCCACAATATGAGAAAAATCCAGCATACGTAACTTTCATTTGTATAATAGTTGACATATAAAAAATGATTATCAAACGACATAAGATATTAATACTAACAGGTGTTCTTTTGTGGGTTTCGGGATTTTTTATGGCAGCTATGACAATCTACCCTTTCGCATTGATTGGAGTTTACGTTGGCCCACCAATTTTAACAATGGGTATAGTTGGTTGGATAATAAACTACAAACATACCAAGAGTCAATTTCCTAATCCAATTAGAGCATTCAACCGAATATTAAAAAAGCACAAAGGACTACCGAAATATCATTTCGCAATGTTTGAATTTTTGTTCTCCTATCTACTTCATTTTTGGACTTTTTGCATAGTATTTTGGATTGGAATTGCCTTTTTAGGTACAACAGCTTTTAAAAATTCCAATGCGTTTGCAACAACCAAAAATTATGTTGAAAGTGACAGCCGACTGATAGAACGAATTGGACAAATTAGATACTATGGATTTCTTATTGGCGGGACGATTTCTTCAAGTGGAGATGCTGACATCTCTTTTTCAATAATCGGAGATAAAGAAACAATTAATGCGAAAGCGATACTTGAAAGAGGAAAAGTGACAGAAATAAAATATAAGCAACATTAGCCCACTTTTCTTCCCCAAACAAAAGAAAGCCGCTAATCAATAGACTAACAGCGCTATACACGATTTTCCTCTTGCCCTATTTTTAATAAAAAAAGTTTAAATTTTATCCAACTACACATCACCATCTAAAAAAGCACATAAAACCACTATTACGTTTATTTATAAATGAATAGTAAAAAACATTGAATAACTTCTTTTCACAGGTGGTTATCTATAGTTTTTTTTTAGTAACTTCTGTTTATATAATAGTTAGTGGCAATTCAAAAAAGACACCCATCATGCATAAAGAAATAGAAACATTAATTATCAAGGAAAAAGAACTTCAAGAAAGAATTAATGGATTGACAGACTTATTTAAGAGTTTTCAAGAAGTTGAAAAACAAAATTTGTCAAATAGCATAATTGATAAATTAATTCGAATCCAAGAATCAGCATTGAGTGACAATATCACATTAATTGAGGCTTATGCTTCAGTGAGATATGTTTTAGAAACACTTATACAAACTGAATTGTTATTGAAAGAACCAAGCTATACTTTTAAACTATATTATTCAATATGTACCCATCAGATTGATAAGTATCAGAAGTTTATTAATCGAATCCATGAGGAAATAAAAATTATGGAATCTTATGAAAATGAAGATAAGAAACTAATGGATATAGTAACAGATAGAATAGCTAAGGGAGAAGATTCTTCTCTAGTAATGAAAGAACATGATGAAGCGCAAAAACAGTTAGATGATAAAGCCGATTTAGAATTTACAATGTTTACATCCGATTATAAGACTAATGGTTATGGAGTTACAGCACATCTATTAAAGAACAAGATTTTACCAGATTACGAGCAAGCATTAAAGGATATAGAAGAATCTAATCAAAAGACAGCAAAAAGTATTGTAAAACTAGAACGAATTTCTACGTTATTTGATTTTAAAAATCAGTATAGTCGAGTGTTTAAAGAATTGAAGGATGGACGTTCTTGGAAAAAGAAAGCAGAAGAAGCAAATCTTAGTAATGAGTATAAGGTGATTTATGATTTATCAAGTGCTTTACTTCACTCTACTTCATATAGCTATAATACTTCTAGTGACTATACCGATGCTGATAAAGACATTGCATTGAAAATGATATTCAAGTACTCAAAGAAAATTAATCACAATATTAATAAGTATCTTGACTTGAAAAGATATAGCAAAATAACAGTGGTAAATGTTGAAGAGGAATGAAGAAAAGCCACTAACAAAGTACATAAAACATTTGTCGGAAAGTGCTAATTTTAAGGTCTATACATTTAATAAAAACTGTAACGGTTTGACAGGTCGGCTCTCCGAAATGCCAAACGTTTCATATACATAGCCGTTAAACGTTAGTCTCCTCTCCTCTTTCCGAAAAAAAACGCTGCTAACCAAAAGACTAACAGCTCTTTACACAAGTGGATTCTGTAAGGTTCTTATCTCCCTTCATTAATCAAACTACAAACTGTACCAACTAAAAAACAAACATAAAACCACTATTACGTTTATGTATAAACAATAGTAAAAAACATTGAATAACTTATTTTCATAAGTGGTTATCTATAGTTTTTTAGTAACTTCCGTTTATATAATAGTTAGCTGTAACTTTAAAATAGAGACATCATGACAATAAAAGAAGCAATTTTACAGAGTTTAGAAGATTTAAAAAAAATAGCGACTTATATGGAAGTTCATGACCATATAATCAAGAATAACTATTATGACTTTAAAGATGCAAAAACGCCACCTGCAACTATTTCTGCATTGCTTGGTGACTTTATTAGACTTGGTGATTCTCGTGTAAAGCGTTTAAAAGGAAAAGGAGGAACTTTTTCATACTATCTGACAAAATTTGAAAAAGATTTAGATGTTGAAAAAGTTGTAATTCCCTCGACTGAAACCAAAACAAAGAGAAAAGATAAGACTTACCAAGAGAGAGATTTACATCTTCTTCTAAGTAGTTATCTAAAACACCAGGACTTATATTCGAAAACAATATTCCACGAAAAATCTACAGGAAACGATAATCACCAAAAATGGATTCATCCAGATATGGTTGGGATAGATTTTTTAAATCTTCAGTCAAAATCAACGCAGACTTTATTAAAAGTCATAAACAATGCAGACACTTTCAAAATCAATTCATACGAAATAAAGAAAGAAATCAATACTGATTACGAATTGAAAAAAACATTCTTTCAGGCAGTTTCAAATTCAAGTTGGGCAAATTATGGATATTTAGTTGCTTTTGAAATTAGTGACAGCCTAAATGAAGAAATGGAAAGATTAAGTCAGTCATTTGGAATTGGAATAATTGAATTAAAAGCAAATCCATTTGAAAGTAAGATTCTATTTCCATCGAAATACAAAGAACTTGACTTTAAAACAATTGATAAACTCTGCAAAATCAACAAGGATTTTGACAGGTTTATAGAACAGGTCGAAAAACTATTAACTGCATCGGAAAGATATGTAAAATCGACTGAACGAGAATTGGTTGACTTTTGTGATAAATACATGACAAATGATACAGAAATTGAAAAATATTGTCAAGAAAAGAATATTCCAATAGAAAAAGCAGCAGGTAACAATGTTTAAAAAACATAAGTGGTTCAGTCGTTTACGGAAGTTTGGAGCATTTAATCAGCTCCGCCAAATCTTCGATTTGATGGGTTATTTAAAAAAAACGATATGACAAATCTTGAAATTATTACGAAATTAAAAGAATCCACTTTTACAGACGAAGATGGAGAAAAATATCAACTTGAATTTCAAGATGGATTGACTGATTCCGAAATTGAACAGCTTAAAGAGCAATTCCCAAGTAACAATATTGACAGTGAAATAATTGAAATACTGAAAGAGACCGAAGGTTGGGACGGTTATGGACCTGAAATGGTTTGTTTTGACTCTATTGGACAATTCGGATTTTGGGAATTATCTGCAAACTCCATTACTCTTGGACACGATGGGTATGGAAATCATTGGATTTTGGATTTAAATGAAAACGGAAAACCTAACAAAGTGTTTTTTGCTTGCCACGACCCAGCTGTATTTGTTGTTCATTCTCAAAACCTGAATGAATACTTAAAACATTTATTAGAATTTTACGAAAGCCCTGACAAATGTCATCTGAATGAAATTCACGAGAAAACCGTAATGACAATTTGGAATAAAAATGACCTATGTTCGCCTAAAACCGAATTTGAAAATCAAAATCCTGAATTCAAAGACTTTCTGAATAAATTTGACGGAGACGAATGGACTATTGCTGACTTGAGAACTGGAAAAAACAAAGATGGTTTTGCTTGGGGAAAGTTTGGAGCGAATCAGTTTACGGAAAGACATCCGACTGAATTGGTATGGGTAATTAAGAATAAGAAAAAAAGCTTTTTATCAAGACTTTTTGGAAAATAAAAACAACTGCTAACAGTGGCTATAAGTAATTGCTTGTTCTCGCCTACTTCTGAGGTTAACCGTTAGTCCCCTCTCCTCTTTCCCAAAACAAAAAACGCTGTTAATCAAAAGACTAACAGCGTTTAACACAAGTGGGCCCTGAAGGGCTCCTCTAAACCATATTTCATTGACACACTAACTATTTGTACCAACGTTTGAACTAACAAAAGAACTTTTTCTTGAAGTGTTTAATTTTTATCAAACTACTTATAACCATCTAAAAAGGTATATAAACCACTATTACTATTGTTTATAAATAACAATAAATAACTTCTTCTCACAGGCGGTTCTCTATAGTTTTTTTAGTAACTTCCGTTGATATAATAGTTACAACCTAATTAAACAACCTCACCCATCATACAAAAAGAAAAATTTAAATGGAATCACAAAAGACTCAATCCGAAACAGTAATTAGATTCAAGTGGTTTGACAAGCACCCCGCTAAAAGTATTATTCTATACACTATTACAATTGGTGTAGTGACTTGGGGAATTTTTGGTTTTTTATTAGACGATAGAAAAGAAAATCTGCATAAAACAGAAATTGAATTATTGAACTTCAAACTTGATAGTAATAAAGTTATTGAAGGTCAGCTACTAGCAAGAGTCGATTTTTTAGAAAAAGAAAATATGACGCTGAGAGAACAGAATTATAAATACTACGAATGGATTTCAAACTCACCCAAAACACTTGCTTATCTTGAGAAAGAAAATTCATCAATGAGAAAGAAAATTTCAAAATTGAAAGAAAATGAAGCTGACCAACTGATTGAAGATTCAAGTAAAGTAGAAACCGTCCATGAAAAATATCACATTAACTCTAACCGACTTGAAAAAGGCGAAGCATTTATAGATGAACTTACGGGAGCTTCGTTATGTGTAACGGACATAAGTTTTTTAAATGATGTTGACGGTCATTATAATCTTCCCAACAGCTCACAAAAGGACTTTTATAATTTAAAACCTGGTATTTCATGGGGATTTAAGGATAAGGGGAGAGAATATAAGATTTATTTACAAGAAATAGATTATCCTACAGGGACTTACAAAGTAATGCTTAGAGAGCAATAACTAACGGTAACAATGTATAAAAATAATAGCCGAGATAGCAGTAACTTAAAGGGGAGGCCACTTCAACCTTCGTGTCATTTGACAGGTTTGAAGCCCTCAATCGGTTACTATTCCTATACGAAACGTTACCCACAAGTTGGAAAACCAACCTCACAAAAGCAAAAAATAATATCGTACACATTACTTTTTTCCCACCTCTGACAGATAATGCTAACTATAGTCTGTTGTTTAGGCTGAATACTAAAATTAGCTTTGCATACTTTAGTTAGCAATGAATTCAAAACAAAACATACTAATTAAATTTGGAGAAAGAGTTCGAGAAATCCGAAAGGAAAATGGTCTTTCTCAAGAAGAATTAGCTCATAAAGCTGATTTACATAGAACATATATTGGTATGATTGAAAGAGCAGAGAAAAATATAACTTTGGTAAATATCTTAAAGATATCAGATGCTCTTGGGGTTCAAGTTAAAGACTTATTTGATTATGGCACTAACTGACCTCCCTCATAACATTTTAAACGATTATGAAGTTCATGAATACAAACATGCAGTTGCTATTCTAAAAAATGACTTCCCAAATGAATATCAAGACCTGATAGACGTTCTTAATAACTTTACACTAAAACGTTCTGAAATTCTTGCGCCAGGGGGTAGAAAAAGTCCCATTGCAGCAAGGCTTGACGAATTTCTTTACGATCGAAATTGGAAGGAACATAATTTCAATACAACTTTGACAATTGATGGGACTGAATATCATACCCCTACTCACAAAATTGATTGTTATAAGAATAGGATTGCACTTGATGTAGAATGGAATAATAAAGACCCTTTTTATGATAGAGACTTAAATAACTTTAGATTACTTCATGATAGGGGTGCTATAAGTATGGCTATAATAATTACAAGATGTTCTTCTCTTCAACAAATTTTTAAACAACTAGGAAAAGGTAATTCTTATGGTTCTTCTACAACACATTTAGGAAAACTGCTTCCTAGAATAGATGGTGGTTCAGGCGGAGGATGTCCTTTACTTGTTTTTGGAATACATCCTAATAAATATGACCCAAATAGTTAATTATTTGGGGAGCAAATAATTAAAGCTTCTTTTACATTTCGGCTTTTATCTCCTTGCCTCCCCATTGTACTGTGCTTATAGTCTATCTCTCTAATTTCTATATTATAATTTAAAAATATAGTTTCTGCAATACTCAAAAGTTTTTCCAAACTAATCATTCCAGTATCACTGTAACTTAAAATTAGAGTACTATTTGCATTAAATACCTTTTCAAACATTGTCTCAAAAGCGTTTTTAACTTTAGTTTTTATGCAAAATGGCGATTGATGTCTATCGGTTCTATATCTTCCCTTATACTTGACCTCGGGATAATCATAACGAGCTAATGTCTCTAATGCATGATAAAATCTACTATAATGAACAAATTGATACGGAGGATCTGAATATACAATTGAACCTTCCTCAATATTATCTAATAATTCAGAGAAATCAAGTTGTGTGGCTTCAAACTCAAATCTATTTGGGTTATTTTCATGAAAGGTTTCTCTTAGAGAATTAAATTTTTGTTTAAACAAAGGAAGGACTTCCTTTCTTCGATAGAATAGAATGTCTTTCATATTAGACTCGTTTACATCTCTATATTGAGCATAATGTCCTGTACTTTGGGTACAGTAAGACATCGCAAACATAAGTGAAGACATAATTGCATTATAGATAAATGTATTTCTATATTTTTCACTCCTAGCAACTCCTGAAAGAGCATCAATCCAAACACATTGTTCATAGGACCAGTAAGTTCCACTAAAATTTTTAGCAAATAAATGATCTAAACCATTAAACCCAAAGTTTAGAAGACTTTGTTGCTTTTCTTCCAACTTTTTAATTTCCTGAAATGTCAGTGAATTAGAATAATCAAATTTAAAATCTTTATTAGCCTTTTTGAACCTTAACACTTTTGCTTCTGCCTCAGTTATAATTTCATCTAATAAATTAACAGAATAATTATTCCAATCATAATTTTTAAGGTAAGTTCCTGCAAGTATACTTGTGTAAGTTTGGATGTCATTACATGTTACATTTAATTTATTTCTGTATGCCCCACTAACTACTGCTGAACCTCCAAACACATCATAAAGTCTTTGATTTTCATTCTCTAAAACATCGTCAATAGCCTCCACTACGAAATCTAAAATATTTCGTTTTGACCCCATATATTTTATGATATGTAGAACCTCCATTTAATGATAATTATAGTATGCAAATCTAATATTAATAAATGAATTAAACAAACGACTGAATAAAACCTCAAATCTATTTTCAAACACATTGCAATTCGTGTTCCTGATGTTGCAAAGAGCTTTCAAGCCAACGCTGACTGTTAAATAGGACGAACAAGCCAGTGGGTAACAACGTATATAAAAAAAGCGATTTAAGTGCTTATTTCAAAGTGGTTTTCGTACTTTTAAAGCATCTAATAATCCGAAAAGTTAGTACTTATAAATCCGCTACTTTTCATATACAAGACCATTAACCGTTAGTGCAAAACAACTGGAAAACTACACGAAGTTTGCAATGCAAGAAAAACAAAAAGTTTCTGTAATTTTAGGAGTTGGAGGCCCACCTTCTAACCCTGATAAAATTTACTTAGTTCCATTAAAAAAGTTTAATACAGACGGCTCTATTAATGAGTTAACAGTTAATAAATATAAACGTGATAAAAGTAAATTAAAATTTGATATAAAGACACAAACAATTGTTTAATACCAAAATACCTTACCAATAACTTTCACTAAAAAGACCTCATATATACAAAATAAGCAAAATAGTAGTAAAATCAAATGTTGCAGTTTGCTTCAAAATTATTAGAGAGAACATTGTAAAACATAAACAGAATTTAGATAAGTTTAAAACAAAGCTAAATAAATAACATATTTTCTATATACGTTAATTTATTCAGTGTTTTTTAAAATATCTATACCCGACCGATAGTTTTGATACATAATGTTTGTAAGTTCAGTTAAACTTTCTCCATATTCAGTTAAGTCTACTATTTTACCATTATCTATATTTTCTTTAACCCCTCTCATATAATCCCCTATAGAATTTACGTCCTTTTGAAATGTTAATAAAATATCGTTTGATTTAGAGTAGAAAGATTGAGATAGATTACTTGATTTTTTTCGTAAATAATTTTCTAATTCAAATACTCTGCTCCAATTGTTAGGGTCAAAATGCCCTGATTTTATTTCCTTAAAAACTACTTGACGCATGAACACTTCTAATTCAGCAAATTTTTCGAAGACCTGATCTCTTTCTGTTTTTAGGTTCTTATTTCGACTAGTTATTTTGTTGTTGGAAATCAAATCGGCTGTGATTAAAACAACAATTATAAAACTAATACCAATGTAATGTACAGTTTGAATTTCTTGAGCAGCAAATTTTGCAAAAGAGACATCAGAAAAATATGCTTGAACCTCAATTATCGGCATTGATCCTAATACAACTAAACTTCCAATAAGATAAGAAGCCATTCTTCGATAATAATATTTTGGATTTCTTACTAGAACTATAACAAAAACAAGAATTCCAACTAATAAAACGATAACACCCCAATTAAAAGGCATGAAAAGTAATATAAAGGATAAAACCATTGCTGCTATTCCTGCTATTGCAGAACTTTTTACCCAATTTTGGTCGTTATTTGCTTTCATTTTCATTGCTTTATTATACGGACTGTTCTATTGAGGATTTAACAGGTTATTAAAACAAACGTGACAACAGTATATTAAAGTTTGATAAAGACTTCATCCTAGCACTTCTCTCTAGCAATAACTTTCACTAAAAAGACTTCAAGCACATCTCTTTTCAGTATATCTTGCTCATCAAAGTCTATTTTGTTTTCAGGAATTAAACGAAGTTTATCATCATCCTTTGCTTTTCTTATATATTTAATTGTTCTCCAATCCTCAGTAAGAATCGCATAAATCTCACCATATAGGATTTTGTCTATCGTAGTCTTTTTTATACCTATTTTATCCCCACTTTGTACAACAGGGACCATACTATCACCAAAAGCTGGCACAACAGCATCACAATCTTTAAATAAATTTATACTAAAAAGTGTAAAACAAATGTACCAACAAAATTAAAATTAAACGGTTTTAAACGGTTTATTTATTAAACCGTTATAGCCCGAAATAAACCGTTTGATTTTCCAGAACCCCAACAAAACAAGGGCATACAAACAAAAAACGCCCAATCCATAAGGGATTGAGCGTTTTACACAAGTGGTGCAAAGCGGGGAAGTATCGAATTTTTTTAAGAAAGATTTTGAGTCAGTTTTATTGATTACAAGTAAGAATATCCTGTAACGTTGAGTATATGGTGCGTAAGAGATTGCGGATTATAAACCTATCAAGATACACCAAAACTGATGTGGGTGAAAATGCTCGCCCCCCTTATGCACTATATAAATTGTTCTACGCTTTTCTTAATTTCACTTTTGTCTCTTCACATTCAACTATTTGTCTTAATTTATTCGCATAAGGAGCTAAATGATAGACTTCCCAAGCTAAATTTTTCACTATAAACTCAACTTGTCTACGCACATCAGTAATTGTAAATCCAGTTTCCAACTCTTGAAACATTTGATTGATATTACTCTTAGTGCCGCTATCGATTAGTTCTAATTCTCTAAAACTTAAATCATGTGCAAATCGATTTCGTATCTTTCTAATTACATTTATTTTCACAAACAAATCATTATCACATAACTGAAAAGATTTTAACAAGTTAGTTTTCAGCGAGAAAGTCAACTCTTTTGAATTGTTATCCGTCAAATTTTTATATTCAGGAAATAGTATTTTTAATAAAACCTCAATTTGATTCTCAATGATTATTGCGGAAACTAAAATTAATGTTCTGTCATCAGTGGATGATTCGAGTGCATCCAATTCATCTTCCAAATCGAATGATTGATTAATTGTAAGCGTTCGGTCAATTTCAAAATCTATAATCATGGTCTACAAAAATTTTATTGTTTTTAAAGCCCTGAAAAGAGCTTTGTGATGATCAAAATCACAATTGCCATCTAAGAAGATGTTTTTAATTAGCTCTGATGAATGATCAACATAAACGTTAATTTCCTGATTAATACATTCAAATTCTTGTCCAGATAATAATGATAAGTCCAAATTTGAAAAATCAGGTTTTATCCTAAATAGTGCTTTCTCAAATGGTCTTTTAATAAGATTGTCAAAATATTCAATATCAGATGAAGTAAATACTAATTTATTTTGAACAAAAGATTTTGGATATTCTGTTTTTACGGTGTTTAGGATTAATTCATCGATTTCATCGTGAGGATAATTCTCTTGCTTAGGATAGCCAGAGATTAAATTTGAAAGATTATTACTATCCTTCTCTTCTGGGAGAATTTTATATTCTTCCGTAAAGTTTCTTTCATATATTATAAATCCAATTGGTAAATTTTCAGGATGCCAATTTTGAGAAACAATGTTAATTCTCTTTATAATCTTCATTTCAGATACAGGTAAAACGGTTTGTGTTTTATTCATTTTTGTATTTTAATTAGATATTTATCTGTTTTTTTGAATTACGCCCAACGGTTTGTGTATGAGTAGTAAGGGGATAAACATACACTAATTTCCGGGTTTAACACTTAGCCAAATTTGCAATTTTACTGTTATCTTTTTTTATTCTTTACTCCATTTCATATTTAATGCCCATTTAGTATGTTCACCTATTTGATAGAGTTTCTTTTTTTGATGATTGTCGTGTCCTAAGTTTTTAATTAGTTCATCATCTGCCCATTTATATTCAGAAGAATCTTGATTTTCTAATAACGTAATTAATTCTATCTCTTGTTCCTTAGTTGGAATTAAATCCAGTATGTCATATTGTAATATTTCAAAACAATCCCAACCTGAAGTTCTTTTTATTGGAGTTGTAACTGTTCCCACATAATTATAATTAACGTAAGGGAAATTAGTTTGACTTAATATTTTTGTTTTTATTAATTCTTCATAAAACTCTCTCCAATGAGAAATTTCTCTATCTTTTTTTTTGTTGAACCAATCTAAAAAATTAATAGCTTTTGATGCAGGAATAAAGATAGCAAAGTCGTCTTTCATTAAGCCTTTGTTGGGTAATTTCAAATCATCCATTGCTTTAAATTCACTCTTTAAAAAGCTTTGAGATTCTTTAAGTCTTTTATATTTGCCACCTACAAGTTGAAAATGACCGAAATTTGAATTTTTTACTAATAAATATTTGTCCTCTATTTTTATTCTATACAAGTAGGACATTGAAAATCGAATGTTTTGTTTTTTTAAAGCTAAGTACTTACAATGTAAGGCTAACTTAATCCTTTTTCTATTTTGAATTGACTCATAAATAAATGGTATTAAAGTTCCTATAATTAGTGAAAATCCAATCCACATTAATTTTGTTTCTTCAATATTCAAACCGATTAAAATCAAAATTGTAGCTACAACTAAAGTTATTAAATGCTTCATATAATTTGTGGGCTTGGTTTTATTGATGATATTGTTTCCACAAGTAACTCGAATGTTAATGGTTTATCTGGAAAAGCTTTTGCAATAGCTTCTGGTAAAACTTTCAATCTAATATCAGAAAAAGAGTGTCCTAAATTGTTGTTTTCCTCTGGGCTTGTTAATTCAGATAATTTTTCAAGTTCTTTATCTGATAATTTTATACCATTAAGACTTTGTGAAAAAAGTTCTTTACGTTCTTCTTTATTTGGTCTTTCAAACTCTAAAATAATAGAAGCTCTTCTTAAGATGGCTTCATCAATAAAGTGAAGTCGATTTGTTGACATAAAGACAACTGCTCGACCATTTAACTCTCTAATCTCATCAATTTTTTGTATTAATGTATTTACAGCTGCTTTTTCTTCTTGATGCATTTGGGCAGTAGAACGTGTTGATGCAATCGCATCAGCTTCGTCTATTAGTAAAAATGCTATTCGTCTTTTTCCTGCTTGTGTTTTCAGTTCTGCAAAAGCGTCATTTACTAAATTTCCCATTTGACCGTGAAGACCTTCTCCTCTTACTCTTGTACTCAGTTTTAAAAAGAAACCTTCCTTTTTAAGTTCTCTTGTCATTTTATCAGCAATTGATTCAGCTGAAACTGTTTTTCCAGTACCTGCATCTCCTGCTAAAATAATTAATGGATACTTATCTTTTAATTGATTAATTACTGGAAGTTCAATTTCATGAAATTTTTTGCTCCATTCAATTAATCCGTCTTGGTCTAAAAGTAATTTTAAATTAGAATAAATTCTATCAAATTTAGCTTGAAATCCTATTAATTCATTTGTTCTTTTTAGTACTTCTGAATTTGGAAGTTTTATTGTGTTATCGAAAATTGAAGCCATTATTTATAGGTTGTTTTTTGAAGTTCATACCCTTTACTTGCATAAAGTTGAGCTTTTGAGTTACTTAAATTAGGAAATGAATTGTCGATTGAAGTAGGAATCCAATTTAATTTGAATGAATTATTTGAATAGAATTTTTCTTTTTCAGTTTCCGATAAATCATGCCATTTATTAGTATATGAAAGAATAACAGATAAGTGAGTGTTGGGTATTTCGCTCCAGTCATTGTTTTTTCCTGCTCTATCGCTTGAAATAGCAGAGCCATTACTATTTACAAGAAATTTTGAGGCTCTCAGAGGGGTTTCATTGTTATCTAAAAGAACAATATCGACAGATTTTAAATATTCGCTTTCAGCAAAAAGTATTATGTCGTTGAATACTTTATCAACATATTCCATTGACCATTTATTAGTTCTCCTTGCAATTGTTCTAATATCAGCTTGACAACCTTCAAATGCTTTTCTTATATCAATTACCGTATAGGTATTTGTGTTTGTAACAGTATTATACATATGCTATTTTATATTAAATGTTCTATCAAAAACTCTTCTCCATTCTTCGATAGTATCTCCTTCATTATTTTTTGATTGAGCAATATTTAAAGTGTCAAAAGCATCTTCCGCTTCATCAATTATTTCATTCCAAATAGAATTTGTTACTTTTTTTGCAACACCATTTTCATTATTTGTATTATCTGCAATAAATATCGGAGTATCGTAGCTCGGAATATCATTTATTGCATCCTTGAATTTAATTATTGGGAAATTAGGGGCGCTAACAAATTGGAAAAATCGAATAATTCCTTCTTCAATATTGGTTTCTATTCCTTTGTTTATATCCAAATACGCAACAATTAACTCAATTGCAAATGAAGACAGGCCAGGTTCATTATCGGTTGGTTTTAGCTCTTTGAAGTTTCTCCACCATTTTATTGCTCTTACTATAGAAGTATATGAAGGGTTGTTTTTTCTTAATCCCACAGAAAATTCAAGTTGCTTTGAAACACTTGTTATGTATTTTTTTCCACCTCCGCCTCTTTGAGGTTGCCAAACATATTCTTTTGGGTTTGAGATAGGAATTACTGGTACAATATCAACTTCTAATCCTGTACCACTAAATCTTATTGTAATTGATTTTGTATTTCCTTCTGCATCAACATCTTTATTAATGTCTTTTTGTGGGTAAATTTCTTCTAAATAGTCAACAATGAAATCGTGTAGTTTTTTTAAATCATTTTGAATTTCATTATCACCATCTACATACAATACTAAATCTATGTCAATAGGATTTTCTCCCGTTGGTTTTAATATTGTGTGTTTTTTCCAAGAACCTGCTAAAATATATTTTGTAACTTTTAAGCCAGTCCTATCATCATTTTTGATTTTGTCTTCAAGTTTTTGTTTCAAATTATTTATCTGGTCTCTATACTTTTGCATATTCTCAGACTTCAACTTGATTTTATTAATGAAGAATTGTAATTGATTATTGTTTAATTTCATATTAATTGAATATCAAATACTTAACCAATATAATTTAATTGACAATTTGTCTGTATTCGATATTTTTTAAGTCTTTTTGACAGTTTTGGTTTTTAAATAAATGGTAACGGACAAGTATATGCAAAGTGGGCGATTGCGGGATTCAAACTTATCAAACCGAGATAATTTTGATGCGGACTACAAGCGTTGAAAACACTACAATCCCGCCCATTTTGTATATACAGTGTTGTGTGGCGTTATTCTTCCATTTCACAATTACATTTTGAAACAACAGTTCCTCCATCAACTTCGACATTATCAGTATTTATAGCTCCAGCAGGACATTCCCATACATCATATTTCCCTGATATTTCTGCTCCACATTTTGAACATTCAATAGCAAAATCAGCTGAGTGACATTTTTCAACACCCATACTACGTTCTTCTGATTCTACAACATCAAAAGGAAGGTCTTCACAATCTATACTATTAATTGCACCACATTTATTGCATTTAATCTCTAATTGTCCATTACATTTTAAATTCATAGGTCTTACTTTTTAAATAAATATTTCGAGTTATTGTTTATACAATCTTTTATAATCGCTGTTATTTGCGAGTGAATATCAAATTTCCTATTGCTTTTGTAACTAAGTACATCATATGTAAAAATCACTTCAGATACTTTTACTAGTTTATTGGTCTCATAAATCATGTAAGCGTCTTTGTAATCATATTTAAATGTATTATTGAAACTTGGAGCTTCATCAACCGGCAATTTATTCTCCAAGTCAAGCATATCAGCAATTTTTTGCCCGTTTATATCAACTAATACAATTTCTGTGTTTAGTTTGCGGAAAACATCAGAAAGATCTTCATTCATTCCAGTTATATTTTCCAGACACCATTCTCTATCAAGGTTAATTGCCAGATTAGTTACCTTTCTAGGAATTATTGTCATGTCTATACTTAATGTCTTCGGAGTATTCTTTAATTCTTCAGGTACAGGTTTTCGAATTACTTTTATACTGATATTATTATTTGAAGCAAATTCAATCGCTCCTTTCTGAAATCCCGTAGTTGTAACAATTATTCCTTTTGAACAATTTAAATCCTGTAAAACTGAATTAAAATCACGAACGACACCAATTGATACATTCTTTGAATATCTCTTACACTCAACAGCAACCTTTATAAGTTCTCCAAACTGCTTATATTCCCAATACACATCAATCTGATGAGTACCAGTTTTTCCTTTCAATTTAACATCATGGTTAACAAACACATTTTGAATATCCTCGTCTCTCAATATTTGAGTAAAAACCGATTTTATATACTTTTCATATTCAATGTTAGGATTCATGTTTTACTGTCTTTAATGCCACACAACGATTTGGCGGTAGTTTGTAAATAGCACTGAGCTTTCATAAACCACAGAATGCCCTATTTGCTATATGCAGTGTTACCTGCTGACTTTTTATAACAAGTCTGAAAATCCGTTCTGTAAATAAAATTTAACATTTTCTTTTTCCTCTGTTGTTTGTTCTCTTGAGATATATGGGAATGCATTTAGAAAAAGTTTTTTTAATTTTTCAAATACTTCATCAGTTGCTTCTTCTCCGTCTTTTTGGAAAGAATTCATCCAAGCCATTTGTTTTTTGATATATGTAGTTGGAGATAGATAGTCTGTTATGTCTGCCCATTCATCAAGTAGTATTTCTTCTTGCATATATTTGTCTTTCAGGATTGCATCACATTTTCCTTTGCAACTGAAGTATGCTTTTTCATAAGGATTTTGCTTATGAACTTTCGCTTTCCAATCGGTAGGTTTTCTCATTGTAACGAAAATCCCATTTTTTGTTTTTAATAAATCTTCATTACAATATTCACAATGAATAGAACTGTTATCCGAAAATATTTTTGCAGGTTTTGGATTTTCAACTTTATATTTTTCAAAACTGATAGGGAAGTATCTGCTCGCAAGTCTAATGCCTTCTGGAGATTCAAGCAATATCTTTTCAATCCTTTCTCTATCAAAATATTCTATGGATGTTTTCTTTTTTAACCCTTCAAAATTTTTACCTAAAGAGGCCGCAGGAAGAGTAGAATAAAAACCAAAGAAACCATCACATTCGTGTACTGATATTCTATCTAAAATATTCGGTTCATCTGTGTCAGATATAGATTTTCCAGAATGAGCATAATGTTTACAACTCACTAACCATTTAATCTTAGTTGCTCCTGAAATTCCTTGACGTAATTCTTGAATTATCAAATCTTTTTTTCCATCAGCACCTCTGTCAGGATGTTGTATAATTTCATACCCTAATATTTCAAGAAAATCTCTTGAAAACAATTCAAAGGTATCTTGATCTCCGTCTCCTGTGTTTGCCTTAGGTATTTCCTTAAAATCTAATATCATACTTTAATCATTGAGTTTATTTTTTCGTTCAATTTATTAAACAATTTAATCAACTTAGATAAGATTAATTGTACCGTTGTTATTAGTGTTAAAGACAGTATAAGCTGAATAAAAGTAATTATGATTAATCCTTCAATACTCGAAAAAAAAGTACAACTTTTATAGATATAATATCCTGATATGAATGCAAGAAATGGCGTTATGGAATTGACCATTATATCGGGGTCATTATTTTGCTTGCGGTCAAACGTACATTTACTTAAGAATTGTAAAATCGGTACGATAGAAATTGACACGAGCATTATTAGTTTTTTCCGCTGGGTCAAGTCGATATTGAAGTCGTAAAAATGACTTATTATTAAGCTTATTTTGAAAACATAATCAAGAAATAGGGTAATCACAAAAATTAGTAATACTGCAAGAGCCACTTTTTCTATGTTCAAGTCTTTTAAGTTCATATCATTACTTTTTTAAGGGAAACAATTTCCTATTCTTCAAGCTGCCATCTTTTCAAGTTTGTAAAAACTGCTTTGTATTTATTGTTCAAATAGATGATGGGGTCATTAGTTTTTATACTTGTTAATTTATCTACCCACATGCGTGAATCAGGTTCATATTCACCTTCCGTTATTGGTAATTCCAACAAAATTTGGTCGAGCGTCTTCCCTTTTCTTAAACCATCTCTTGTCCGTTGGATAATTTCTACTTGAGAGAGGTCGCACTCCCAAATTGTTAGCGTAGGATGAATTATCATATTTCTTCCTATGTGAAATATTGCATGGCAGGCAACACAGCATGTTATTAGATTGTCCGCAGTATTAGTTATTGTACTGTCAACATGGTGTAAATTCATCCATTTGGTCGCCTGATGTCCGCAAAATTGACAAGTATTATTATCTCTTGATAAAACTTCTTGTCTTAGCGATTTAGGTATTGGATTATCTCCGTTATTCCAATAAAAGGGATTTTTTATTCCTGGATGCAGTTTTGGTTTCTTCATGATTCAACGTTTTTCCTAATTACACACAACTTGTTTATATGTGGAAGTTATAAAACAACCCCAAGATAACAAACCTCAAAAGAGGTTATTCAATACTTTTTCTTTGTTTTTCGTAAGTTTACAGAATTACAACTTAGGAGCCTCCTTGGGTGGTTAATCTTACTTTTATGAAAAACAATCAGCTTGAAAATTTTAAAAGAATACTTGAAATCCATTTATTGTTATACAAATACTATTAATCTAATTTTTAAATTGACACTCTTGAAGTTTAGTTCATCAAAATAAATTAAAAAAATCTTTTCTGCTCACACCACAATAATCTAATATTATCCCTAAAGGCGCCTTTAGTTCTGAATCTAAATTATTTGGCAAAATTAGGTTCTTCTCATATGCTCTTAATTCAAAAATTAAGGCCCATTTAAATACATTTTTAATTGCTTCAACCTTATAAAAATATTCAGGCAATAAATCAACAAGATCAGACTCTAAACTCATTTTAATTTGACTTAATGTTTTTTTTGATTTTGCTATTTCAATTGCCATTATAATTGTTTGATTAACCCCCTCACTACCTAAATTACCATATTTAAACCCTTCACTCAATGCTACTTTCCTTTGATGTGGATCTAAAAAGGCGATATTTTTTAAAATATAATCAAGAATTAACAAACTATGAGATAAAATGATATAAACCGCTCTTAATGCTATTTCCTTTTTTTGTTTGTCAAAACATTTATTAACAAAATATTTTAAAGTAATTAAATTTGAATTAAGCCCACTGAAATCAAGTTCATCTAACAACCTAGATTTAGACTTTTCATAAATATTATTCCAAGTTATATTTCTATATACATTATAACTTTTTACGCTACTAAAGAGGGTTAACAACTCTTCCTCTGTTAATCTTTCTAAATTGCTATAATTAAGTTTTTGCAAAAAATTACCATCCAGTATTGTTATTTTATTTTGTATCCCGTATTTTCTAACAGCATCTTTCTTATCAGATGTAGCCACAACACAATTATCAAATCCAAGTAGGTTTTGCAATCCCTTTGCCCATAAAATCCTTTCAAATGCTTTAGGTGTTTTCTTGTTTTTAATATCTACATTAGCCCTTTCTCTTGTTAACCCAGAAACCCTACCATATAAAAACAAATCTATATCTGTTATCTCATTACCTTTGAAGCTATATTTTACTCCTCTAGCAACATAGTACCCATTATTAAGAAAGTATAAACGTAATTTTTCTTCCATTAATGGACCTTTAAAAAGTTCGACCTGTTTTGCCATTCTAATTTCTTATTGTTCTAATTAACTCTCCTATTTCTTTTCCAGATGAAGCTTCTCTTCTCTTTCTGATTTTTTGTCTATTTTTTTCAGGTCCAATATAACAAGAAACATTAGAACTGCCTACTACAACTGAACCAAGTGTTGAATCCTCAGCTAAGTCCCCATTTTCAATAACTGAAAGTGCTAATTTAGCAATATCATATTTTAGAAGCCTCATATAATACATCGTACCATGGTAATGCTCAAGTTTAATTACTCTGTTTAGTTCTAACACTTGATAATCTTCTCCTATAGCGGTACATGGACCAACTCTTTCACCTCTTATTAATTTTCTTAATGTGTTTACTAACATCGAAGAACCTTGTATTCTTCCCCTACCAAAAGAACTTATTTTCAAACCATAAACTAAAGATGTAATAAATGCTTTTGCCATATCTAAAGCATCTTCTTCAAATGGATTGCCATATTTGGCAAAAGAAGAGGGCTTAGTCAAAAATACTTTTGAATGGCTGTTATTACTTACTTCATTAAAATCATACATCGCAATAGACTGTAATCTAGCCAATAATTTAGCTCCAAGAATTTTCTCAGCAGTTTCTATCAAAACACACCCATCATTTGTTATTAAATCATCAACTTCTTTAACAAGCTTCTCTTCACTCCCAATTAAAGAATCTAAAACCTTTTGAGTCTTTACTATCGCTTCTCTTTTAAACAAGTTACCATTAAAATAGTTTTTTTCTTCATCCAAAATCTCATAATCAACTATACCTATTTCTTCAGATTGATTAAAAAGTTTTTCATTAGTTTTTGAGTCTAGTTTATATGTGTCAGCAATGTATTCTTTTAGAACAGTTTCTTTAATAGGTTTATCAGAACTATAATTTGTTAATTCTAAAGATGCTTTTTGATAATTATTTGATTTTTCATTAAATATATCAGCAGTGTGTGTCAAAACATTAGAAGTAGTTAAACCTAATACTCTAACCTCTCCATTTTTTGAAACATCTATTAACTGATTCTCTTTTAATGTATTTAATAGAACGGGTAATTCAAATCGCTTACTTATATTCAATGTGTCTGATACAGCATTAACTTTATTCTTATCTAGTACGCTTTCTTCGTTAGTAGCTGAAAAGCATGACAACAGAAGCCCACACTTTCCAGCTTCATCAACATCATCAAAATCAGGAATATTCGATACTTCTTGTAGTTTTTTTGCGTGATGAATTATCCAAGCTCCTTCTGTTCTTTTTTTCATAAAATACTATTTATACAACATAAAACCTGTTATGAAATCAGCTGTTCTTTTTTTAACCAATTCATTAACTTTACTTTTTTACTTAATCCATTATTCTTAGCTCCGCTTACAGAAAAACTTTTAATTCAATTACACCCTACTTGTTTTTAATGGCCAATGTCCAACATTTCCTTGCCTTGAAAGCTTCTCTTTATTTTTTTATATTATCTCGGGTTTTGAAGACTCATTTTATATCCATACTTAACTAGATACATTTTATTAGATTTATTCTCTCCTTTAAAATCTCTAGAATAATTAAAGCTTGAATAAACTTTAGCTGTTAAACTATTTTTTTCTAACTCATCGACACCTACTAATCCATCAATTATTAGTTTTATATCTGATTTTGTAATTTTGGACGTGTTATATGTAATTTCAAAATTTAGTAAAGAATATCCATTAGTGATGTAATCATTATTTTTTGTATAAAAGTCTAAGTAATTTATTAAAAAAGGATTCTTTGTATCCTGTTTAGGTGGATTCATTTTTAACTCTCTTAGCATTATTCTTAGTTTTCCTGTAAAATGATTTTGAAACTCAATATCATAATATGTACCTACTATATTTACTTCATTATTTATTAAATTTTCTATTTTTGCTTCTACTTCCCCAGATATTTTTGCCCCACTTGTATTTAGCACCGATTTAATATTGCTTTTGATTCCACTCTTAAACAGCTTCTCTATTTTATGCTGTTGCTTTATATCATTGGGATTAGTTTTAGTATAAATTGACTTTTGAAGCATACTACGAATTGCTATATATTTAGGTATAAACATAACCTGTTTCTTCCCTACATAAGAATCTTCCATATTAAAATCAGATAAAAAGTCCCCCCATAAATCAGCACTAATCAACACATTATCTGGTATATAATTTGGTATAGTTGCCTCTTCAAGGTATGATATATAAACTTCATCTAACACGCCATAATCCCCTTTAAGAAAAATCAAATCTATAAAATCTTCATGTTTACGTAGTTTATTGTATCCAATTAACCTACCCAAAAAACTGTACTCTTTAATTGGAATAATTGGATCTTTAATTAAAAGAGAAGTATTTTGAACATTTTTCAGCCCAAATTGATTAGTACCATTTATTACCTTAGAGCTTATTTTCGCATCAAACAAAGTAATAGATTCAGCACAGCTTGAAAATAAAACTAGTATTGTTAATAATTTTAAAAAATTTTTCATAACAATGTTATTTTTAAATAAGAAACACACATAACATCAGTTAACAACACAAAACAATCATTAACCAAATAACCATTCAAAATTACATAGAACTTTGATACCTACGACATACTAAGTTTTTAACATAGATAGCTAGGTATATAGACCTAATCCAAACAAAACAGTTGTTTATTTGGTAATAATTGTAAAAAAATAAAATTAATTTTACGTTTAATAACTCCAAGAAAATCATCTATGAATACATTTTTATTTTTTCTAATTCTATTCATTTTTTGCTCATTTGTTGTTTTAATGATATTGAGAGATAAACTCCCTAAAGTTTACATGTTTTTTAGAAATGACTTTACAGAATATGTATTTGTTAAAATAGATCGATATATTGGAGAAAACAATGAAGGGAAATTTGATAAAGTAAAAATAGTAAAGGAGATAGAAACAAAATATATAGCAAAAGAAATTGAGTTAAATACAAATATTCCTGATGAGCAAAATAATAAAAAGCTATCCACAAAAGATAAAGGAAGAATATTTGAAGAGTACGTCGTTAGTTTGATAGACTTTGATAATGATTTTACATTTAAGGAATGGAGAGGAGACAAATATATTAATGGTAAATATCCAAATTCTAACACTTATCCGGACTTACAAATATCTTATGACAACATGAAAGATAAAATACCATTTGTACTATCTTTAGAATGTAAGTACCGATCTGGATTTTATGAAGATCATTTAAATATAGGGGCAAAACAACTGGAAAACTACAGGAAGTTTGCAATGCAAGAAAAACAAAAAGTTTCTGTAATTTTAGGAGTTGGAGGCCCACCTTCTAACCCTGATAAAATTTACTTAGTTCCATTAAAAAAGTTCAATACAGACGGATCTATTAGCCAGTTAACAGCCAATACATATAAACGTGACAAAAGCAAATTAAAATTTGATTTAAAGACACAAACAATTGTTTAATATCAAGATACATAGCCGATAGGCTTCAATAAATAAAATCAAAAAAACAAAGAAAACCACGAATGAATAAAATTTGTAGGAACGACAGCCCCAAAAATGAAGAGAATTCAACTTAACCAATAAGAGGGTTAGCGAGGCGTATGGTTCACTCCGGATAAAGCTTAGAATATCAAAATTAATAATAAACAGCAGTACCAAACATTAAAAACAAGCTAGAATTTAAAGATTAGATTATAACAAAAAAAGAAGTATACAAATTGTAACTAAATAATAAAAACAATATAATAGGATACAAAAAACAGCTAGGATATTGATAAATACTAATTCCTAACTATTACTATTAGTTGATTTTTATCCTACTACCCTTAATACGCTAGTTATACAAGGGATTCCCTTAATTGGGAATGATTAATTTACAAAGCCTTGCTTCAAAACCTGTCCTAATAAATAGAAAATTACATTTCTTAATAATTTGTTAAATAGTATCAATTCATTTTACCCCACAAAACTACTTGAGAATTCGAGTAATCTTGCGGGGATATGTTAATATGAATTTTATTTCTTAACTACTTTATCAGTATAAACCACTTTTTCATCAGCAGTTATTGTAATAATATAACTACCGTTTGTATAGTCTTTTAATGAAAGAACTATTTCGTTTTCATCTTCTGTTAATACCTCTGAATAAACTTGTTTACCAAGAATGTCTGTTACTGATAATGTTAAGTTTTGATATGGTTCTAAATACTTATATCTAACCGAAACAAAGTCAGTTGTTGGGTTGGGATATAACAACATGAATTCATCTTTTTCTTCCAAGTCCAGAGAATGGTTAACATACATACTCTTTGTTAAGTCTGGCATATAAGCAGGTTCTATATAACTTGATTCATTATTAAGAGCCAATATTGCTTGTGCGCTTGAATGCCCTAATCTATTATCCAAAACCAGCTCTTTTAACTTATCAATTTCTGATTGAGGTAG
Organism: Flavobacteriales bacterium; assembly: GCA_025210295.1. Taxonomy (NCBI): domain Bacteria; kingdom Pseudomonadati; phylum Bacteroidota; class Flavobacteriia; order Flavobacteriales; species Flavobacteriales bacterium. Next base: position 183,888 of record JAOASC010000048.1, read on the forward strand.
ATCATGAACCTGATACCCCTCTATTTCCCAATTTTGTTTTAAGTTGTTGAATAGAGTTAAATCATCAATGTATTTATTCTCTTGATCTGTTAAATCAAATGAGTTTAAAGTGCTCAAAGTTGAACTAACTAATGATTGATTGCCCTTTGCCATTGCAATTTTTAGTTTTTGTAGTTCATATTTAACTAAACCTGTATTTGAAACTAAATCGATTAACGCTTCTGTTGAGTCATAAGAAATGGTATCATAAGCAATGTATTCTATTCCTGCTTGTATGATTTGATCCAATTCCTTTCTATACTTTGAAACTTCTAATGCTAAAAATTCTTCCGTTGATAATGTTGTTTTCCCTAACTTAATTTGGTTTCTCATGTATTGAGGAAGTTGGTTAATTCTATTGTCCAGAATTTCGTCTAACTCTTTAATTTTTGCAGATTGGGGATTAGCAACTAAAATATTTCTAATCATAGCTAAGGTGAATCCATCTTCTTTTTTCGCTACCTCCATTAATACTTCATCAGATAAGTAACCTGCTTTATCCATTAAGTCCATATAATTGGCGTAAGCATCTTGATCAGTTGTAGAGGCAACTTCTGCTTCTAATTGCGCTGTTGAACCTCCATCAATCAAGCTATTATAGGTGTTTATTGCTGTATTTAGATTTAGCATTGCTCCTGATTTTAGGAATGTTAAATTTGCAATTGAACCTATTACAATAACTGGTAGTTGAGATGTTGCACAGGTGTTAGTATAGCTCCCAGATGCTGAACTAATAGGTGTTACACTTGTATAATGATTTTGTGGAAATAAACGACTGTTTTGCGACTGGTCATGGTGATAATAAGTAATGTATTCATTTTCATTTCCATAGTTTGAATGTGTATATGAAGACGCAAATAAGTTATCAGACAACCCTAATCCATCAAATATTGTAGGGTTTCCTTGATGCTTACGAATTCCTTTAACTGGAGCTTGTTCTGTTATACTATTAGCTACATAAATATCTGATACAGTATTGGCAAACTCATTACATTTAATTTCTAACCCCTCAATTGATCCACTCCCATTTGTTGTTCTGTTCTGATCGATTGCTTCTATTCCTATTGGATGATTATTAAATGTATTTTTAAATATTTCAGTTGGCTCTCCACTTCGGTTAGAGGCTATAACTCCCCATGTAAAAGAACCATGTAGTTTAGTACTAATATTGTTAAATGTATTTTCCTGAATCGTATAATCTTTACAATTATCTAAATACATTCCGTAGAGAACCGGCGACCATGAAATACCTTGGTCGTCTGTATTGAATATATTACCTGAAACATCTGATTTATCTAATCCATTAAAGTAAATACCTCTTAACGAGTTAAATGTTGATTTATTGATTTCGATATGTTTTCCATTGAATAGACCAATAAAATCATCTCCCTCATAGGCTTTTACTCCATATTCTAAATCCTCAAAATCAGAATTTGACACTTGATAAGAAGCATTAATAGAAATGATCCCCTCTCCTCTGGTTCCGGAAACAGTTGTTCTATTGTCTTCAAATTTACATCCTTTGAAGTTAACTCCATTGACATCCCACAATGTTATACGTGGGAATAAGCTATTACCAATATAATCATCTGTTGTTCTAAAGAGACAATTGGTAAATCTTGATCGGTTACTAGCTTCATAGTTTGGGTTGCTTATAGATGGATTGAAATGGTAAGATAAAAACTCAACATCTCTTTTGTTGTTAATAAAATAAGAGTCTTTTGCTCTAATGATACCTCCTGTTGAATTCCAATCCCAAGCATTCTGATTTTGCTTTTTAGTTGTTATTCCTATGATCGCATTTTCAATCATACTTCCACTTTTCATTTCAAGATAACCTTGATCGGCATAGTAATGCCCTGCATTTCTATCTCCATGCAATTCAACTCCATTCCACATAATACCATTACAAGCGTCTGATGTTAGAGTGGTATTATCTAAAGTAACTCTTGCTCCTTTTTCTATGATAAGTGTTGCTCCATCATCAAAAAGAAAGGTCATGTTCTCCATGGTAACATTTGCCCCACTAGGAATCGTTATTTTGCTTTCTACTCGTACAACCCCATTGGCATTGTTAAAAGGATTTGAATTCAAACTCCATGTTTGAACTCCTGTATTAGCAGTGTAAACAGAAGTGTATCCATCTACTTCTTTACAACAGCTTGAAGTAAAACGAGCAAAGGCATCTTCTGTATCTAACTGGGAGGGTAAATAATATAACCTTTGTGCATTAGAGGTATTGTTGGGGTCTAATACATTGATTGGACTATAACTTTGAACAGCACTAATTGTTGCTGAATTAGGTATGCCTGGATTAGCTATTTGTGCTAAATTAGATGGGCTTGTTAAATACATATTTCCATCTATTCCTAATTCTATTTGTGACCTTTCATAAATGCTTAAATCTGCTAATGATGTTTGACCAAAAGTTGGGGTTAACAATTGACTATTTGTTAAATCTAATACTGATATATAAGCATTTTGTAAATTATCATTGCTATGTGTCATATATAATAGCTCTCCAGACTTATTAAACTCTAAACCTGAAAAATATTGTTGTTTTTGAGTGACTGCCATTGCTGGACCTACATAATATCTTGCTGATAAGTCAATAAACTCCATGGTTACTGGATCAATGTCTATAATACAGACTGATGGATTACCATAGTCACTATTTCCAGAAGTGTTTGCATTTACATCTGCAAAAAGTAATATTTCAAAAGCCATTCTATAATTTCCATTAGGAAGTAGAACAAGTTCCATTTCAGTAGCATCGAAAGAGTTTCCTAAATAGAAAGCTGTTTTATGCGGTGCTGGAGGTGGAGGAAATATACCTGTATTACCACTCCAATCGTAGTTATCATAAACTAAACCTGTTGATGTGAGTTTGTACCTAAATACTCTGGTATCTCCTTTTACAAAGATGTAACGATCATCATTGGGGTTTCGGGTAGGTGCTACAACACATCTATGAATGCATGCTGCTGGATGCGCTTTATTAAGACTTTTGTAATAATCTGTCACCCCTGCTGGCAATAGTGTTACCATATCAGTAGGTTCAGTCTCCAAATACCCTAATGGTCCTGTTTCCCACGAGGGAGCCGACATATCTAAAACGCCATAATAGGTCTCACTATTTATTGGGTAAGCTTGTGTAGTAAAAATGTAAAACTTGTTACAATTTTTAGGCATTGGTACAATGAATAATTCTGCTGCTCCAACTACATTTGAAACCGCAAATTCTTGACTAATTAACCAACCATTTTTGTCATAGATATAACCGTCCAACATAAAAAACAACAATTCTCCATTTGCATCATGCATAATGTTATGTGTGTATTCAGCAGGTCGCCCATCATAGGCATCTGGCCAACTGATATTTCCTCCATAAGGACCTACGGTTGGAGTGGGGAGAGAAGAAGAAACAAGTGGGTTTAATAAACTTAATTCGAGCTTCGAGCCTGGCAATGTCCACAATGGGGACTGTGCTGTTATAGTTATTAATGAAATTAACATAACTATCAATAAAAGTTGTTTTTTCATAGATTTATTGGTTTAAAGTTTTGATTAAAGCGTAAAAATAATGAATAATGTTAAACTAATTTTGATTTTGTTTAGTTATCTTTGGTAATATTAGTATAAATAAAACACTATGAGTATAGGTAGAACAATAAAACAACTAAGGGAACTAAGAGATTACACACAAGCATATATGGCTAAAGAACTAGGGATAAGTGTTAGTGGATACGGTAAAATCGAGAGAGATGAAACTGATATTACCTTATCTCGCTTACAACAAATAGCCAATGTATTAGAAACACAAATAGATTCTATTTTAGATTTTGAATCAAAAAATGTATTTAATCAATATTATAATAAACAAGCTAACGCAATAGTTCAGAACTTACAGATTATAAATGATGAATCCATAAAAGACTACTTTAATGAATTAAAAAAAGAAATTAATGATTTGAAAAAAGGAATTAACAAATTAAATAATGAGTAAAACACTTGTCATATCTTTTGTTTATTATCTCCTTTATATCTCAACTTATAGTCAAACCACTTTTTATAAGGATATATATAAGGGAGGTGTTTCTGGAGGTGGTTTTACGGCTTATGGCACAGGAACTATATTTTATGAAATACCTGATAACTCCTCAATAAAGAAAGCTTTTTTATTATGTGCGAATTGGTTAACCGACACAGTTCAGCATTCCATTTACATAGATGGTTATGAAGTAATTTTAGATAGCAACAGAAGGGTTACGCAAGAATATCTATCAAACACCAATATTGGCAATAATTACTCGTCTGTTTATGTATCAGATATCACAAACATAATAAATATAAACAATGATAGCCTCGTTATAAATTCTCCAGTAAATATAAACAACTCTTTCCAGTACTACCTAGATTTCTATGTGATTATTTTTTATGAAAACATATCATTTCCTCTGATAAGTGCATCTATTGATGTTCTTGACAAGAATGTAGTTGGAATAATGAATAATAGCCATAATATTGAGTCTCCATTTTTAGCTAAACCCCTATCAGTTTCATTATTAACAGGTCATATGACAACATTTGATGACAGCACAGATGTCTATCTAAATGACAGCATATTTATTGGAAGAATAGGAGGACAAGAAGAAGACTGTTTATCAAGCGCTGGTGTATTTGGTAACTTCTATTATCAAAATGATACATTATATGGTTTAAAAGATGACACACCTGATAGTATAATGAATGGTTCAGATGTTTTATTTGATTTAAAATCATATAATATTGAATCAAATTTTTCATTAAAATATATTTATCAAGACTATGTGTCACCCACGCCAGAATCTACAACTAACCCTATATGGGCAACTTTTTTAACTTATTCAACCAAATGTGATACCTTACATAGCTACTCTAACATATCCGACACAACAATTTGCTTTGGAGAACCATTGGAATTAATAGTAGGAGGAGATAGTACTTATTTGTATTCATGGCGTTATAAAGGAAATATTGTTAGTACTGATTCTATACTTAATATTGCTCCTGAACAAAGTAGAATTTATAGTATTTTAGTGTCTGATACATCCGGATGCAGTAAAACAGAAATAATCAATATCAAAGTAAAAGAGAATCCCAACCACTATAATAGTACGCAAGATGCAGTATGCCCTAATAATAATGGTGTCATTGTTATAGATAGTGTTCAAGGCATTGCACCTCCCTATCGCTATAATATAGACAATGGAACTTGGCAAACAGCACCAGTATTTGCAAACCTTTCTTCAGGAAGTTATGATGTAGGTGTAATAGATACTAATGGTTGTATTTCAACTAATGTTATTAATATACAAGATAGTATTGATACTCAAGCAGACTTCGTTTTTCCAATCTATTCTACCAATTCACCTACAACAATAAATTTTGAAAACCAAAGCGAAAATGCGACTAATTATCAGTGGTATATAAATGGCCTGTTAGTTACTACAGAAACAAACTTGTCTTACCTATTTGAAGAAGAAGGTGAATATGAAATATTTTTGATAGCCAGTAAAACAAATGGACTTTGTTCTGACACATTAGTAAAGAATTTTTCATTAGAAAACGATAATACTTTGATACTATCAAATATCTGGAAAGTTGACAATAAGTTACTTTTGATAAGTAACGGATATGATAAATTAAGATTCCGTTTATTAAATACTTTAGGGCAAGTAGTCCTGTATAAAGAAAAATCATTAATCAACGGACAAAACACAATTATACAAGAAAGAAACTTAGCACGTGGAATTTATATTTATCAGATGGAAGTTGTAGACAAAAACGGAAAAACCGAAAGTTTTGAGGGAAAATTATTAAGGTTTTAAACTTGTTAAGGTAACTATTCTACAGAATTAATACATTTTTCATCATGTAAGGAGGGCCTTACTTTGTTATAAATTTCAGGCAACTTGAAGCTTTATGTAGTTCTTCATAAGCATTTGAAAGTTCCTTTCCTTGTGCTTCTATACCAAGTCCAATTAAAATATGGTAACAACAACTTAAAGTATTGTAAGATTCGTATGAGGGTTTTTCCTGATTAAGTTTAGCTATATGATTCACAGTTCTAATAATTTGTTTTCTTGTTTCAATAATATTTGATGTTTCAATATCAATTATTAAAGATTTTTGTTTGGAAGATTTTTTGAAAAACATAGTGGAATAGTTAAATGTTTCTAGTCCCTATGAAACAGTTATTATTTTTAAAAAAAATATTGCGTGGGACTGATAGCTTACCTGAAGTCGAGGTACTACCAATACCTTGTCACAAATAAGCATGCCCACGCAAATCGCGAGCATTAGACTTATTATTCTTATGACATTGAATTTGGTAGTTTTCGACTTTAAGAATAATAGCTAACGCAATACGTTAGTATTATATATTATATTTTAATAGTACTTTTTCTTATATCATTTTTTCTTTCGAGGTTTCAACAAATATAACACTAAAATATTATAGTTAAGTATCATTATAGGATCTTGTTTTCTATCAAACACACTAAATTCTTTAATACACCCTTCATTTATTAACCTATCAATCACCTGACATAGACCTGAGCACGACCTGACAACTACCTGTGTCTACCTGTGGAAAAATAAGGGGAGTTCTATTTTTAAACGTATACTTTTTTCCATTCTAATACACTATTTGAATATTCAATTAATTTGATAAAGCTAGATTCAGCAATAATAGAAGACCTTCCAGAGCCTTTATAAACTCCCAGTAATAATTTACAATTCAAGTACATTCCAATACTAGCAGCAGTCCATGAGTTAAGTTGCACTCTTGGGTATGCTTCATATAACTCCATTGGAGTCATCAAGTTAATTGTTTCTCGACTCTTGGGGTCAAGTAAGACATTATTAATATCACTCAAATTACGAGAATAATTTAACAACCTAACAAAGCTCTTTTCTCTAATCATGCAAGGACGATTTCGAGATTTAACCACGCCAACCAATAGTTGAGCTTGTAAAAACATAGCAATTTTAGCAGGAGTCCATCCCAGTAATAAGACTTGTGAATATTTCTCACACAAGAATTTAGGACACATTAAGTCAGTATATATCATTTTTGTTCGTTAAAAAGTTAAAAAAAGAATGGTGTAAGGAGGAAGTGACTACTCCACTAAATTATTAGTACTCAAATCACTTCTAAAAAGATACACAAACAACCTGAAAACACTGACAAACTTGCAACCTTTCTTAATTAACGATTCATTTTTAATCATGAGCGGAAATTAACTTTCCCCTTAAATTCTCATCCTTCGCAAAATTTATGCACCCTTCGCAAAAAGATGTAGGTGTTCGCAAAAGTGGCACACCCCTCGTTTTATAGTATGAATCAATATCAGAACTTGAATGAAAAAGTAAGGAAAGACCTCTCTTTTAAAACATTTAAAAATTAAACCGATATGTATATCAAAAAACAAAATTTCAATGAACTCATTGCAAGATGGATGAAAAGTGACCCCGATTTATGGTCAACACTAACTAAAGTAGAAATCAAAATTATACATCAGCGCATTACCAAAGAATATTCATTTGAGCAAATAGCTCAGGAAGTAAACTCAACAACAGAACTTGTCGAATCACTCTTTCCTATAATAATAGGGAAAATAGCTGAACATATTAACCACGAGATAGCTGTGGAGCTCTACTTAGTTCACAAACAATTAGAAAATCGACATGTAGAGATAGGATTTGGACATACCTATATCCATAACATCTACCTCAATTAATCTCCACTAATTATTAATCATTAAAAATAGATCATCATGGAAAAGCTAAAAGGAAGCATATACATAACAGCAAAAGAAATTCAAATACTAAATGATTGTAGTCTAAGAACAGCTAAGACTGAACATAGACGAATAAGAGATAGCCTTGGAATTAAGCATGGTAAACTCACTATAAAACAATACATCAACTATTGGGGGATAGACTATGATTTAGTCATTTTCAAACTAAATGATTACAGATAGCACTCAATGATCTAATCAAAACAGGTGTAAAAAAGTGCAAAATGGTGCAAATGAGTGCAAGACGGGGAAAAGTAGACAAAAAGTTTGTTTTTTATCCCTCAACTTTACATCAAGCAAGCGGAAAGACCGCAAGATCACTAAACAATTCAAATCATGGAAGCATTACTAATTATCAATAGTTTTTTAGTCGCTATTTGTTTGTACTTCATCAAAGACTTTCACACCGAGTTTAAAGGAGTCGCAAAAAAAGTACAGGGGCTAAAAGAAAATATGGAAAGGTTGAGTGGCAAAGTTAACGTTATTGCCGAGCGCCTAAAAAACCATATTAAATCAGTTCGAAAAACAAAAAAGTAAAATGAGTGTGTTTAAATACATATTAATCGGTACAGGAGCATTCTTGGGGCTAAGATACCTAAAAGGGATGAACCGTATAAGCAAGAAAGCAGTAATCGACATTACAGGCAAAGTGGATAAAGTGACCATAGAAGGAGTCGTGGTTATACTGAAGTATAACATCAAGAACCCCGCTCGAACCAGTATCAACCTAACACCACCATTGATTAAAATTATACATCAAGGTCAAGGCAAAGAAAATATATTGGCGAGTTCATCTATGGCGCTTGTGGACATACCCGAAGAGACAAAAGATCGCAAAGGAAGAATCAGAATTCCTCCGTTCAACGAAACAGGAGCAATCACCACTCGAATCTTAATTCCACACTTGAAAATGATAGGACTAGGTTCAGGATTAATTGCTCGCTTAAAAGATCCAACTCAGAAAGTAAACTTTATGATTGAAACGAATGCTACCTTGTTTACAGCAATTGGGAGCTTTCCATACGATCATCAAACAACAATAGCCCTATGATAGCTACAGGTAAAAGAAAGATAAAAAGTGGAGCTGAGTATGACCGTTTTTTCCCGCGAGCCAAAGGAGAATATAAAACAGTCAAGCAATCCGCATCGCTAGATGACACCATTGAGTTAATGCAAAAGGTAGTGCGAGAGACTTTAGCAGATACTCGAAAAATTGCGCATCATTTGCAAGCGGATACAGCTCTAAAAACCTGTCAGCAGATTTGGGCTTTTTGTTACCATCACATTCAATACGAAAAGTGAGCAATTAAAGCATAAATACTACAAAAACCAATCTATTCTAGGGATTACTATTCGGTCACTTTATGAGATTGCAATGAGTGAAGTATTTAATAATGATGTTAACCATTTCCTGCAATTAAACGATGTTGTAAAACAGGCGAATAGTTGGGGAGGGGGTAATACCCTAAGAACTGAATCAAATAAAATAATTAAGGCGTTTGATGCTACTGTTATTCAACCGAGTCTAAATATGGATTTGGGGAACTCTCTTGTTGCAAATAAAAAGTTGATTGAAGTGAGCATGAAGTATGGGCAACAGATGGCTGAAAGTGTGTTTAACCTGAAAAAAATATAATGATGAAAAAGCCCAACAAAGATAGCATTCGAAAAGCAACAGAGCGTGTAATGAAGAGATTACCAATTGATAAATTACGTAAAATCAAAAAGTTTAAAAACATATCTGAACAAGATTATCTAAAGTTGATAAAAAATGCAGAAAAGTTTGCTTTATTAGTTTTAGCTCTGTATTCCGAAAGACAAAACGCAAGGTATTGATTACCAACTAATTATAGCTATATTTGGTATGAATTTTGATTTTAGACAAAATAAAAAAAGATACATCAGAGGATAATTATTGAATATTTCTCTTGATGGTTTAAAGATAGAGAGATATGAAAGATTTAAAGATATTCCAACAATTTGCACCCCAATTAGAAGAAAAATTTCAACAAGGAAACAATGCTGTGATTTACACACGTGTTTCGTCAGCAGACCAAGAAGATAATACCAGTTTAGCTTCACAAAAAAAGTATTGCGATAATTTTGCCGAAAAGAAAGGGCTTAATGTTGTAGGCTACTTTGGTGGAACATACGAATCAGCCAAGACTGATGATAGAAAAGAGTTTGGTAAACTACTAAACTTTGTTAAGCGTTCTAAGAACATCAACTATATTATAGTTTATTCTTATGAGCGCTTTTCTCGTTCTGGAATGAATGGTGCTCAAATAGCAGATGATTTATTAAAGAAATACGGCGTGATTACTTTAGCCGTTACCCAAGAGTTAGACCCTACTACTCCTGCTGGATCATTCCAACAAAAAATACTTTTTCTGTTTGGGCAAATGGATAACGAGTTGAGACGAGATAAAGTTGTTACGGGTATGAAAGAGTTACTTTTAAACGGTTTTTGGGTATGGGGTGCTCCTAAGGGGTATAAAGTCCTTAATAAAGGACTAAAGGCTTCAGAGCGACAAATTGTTATCACTGAAGAAGGAAAGAAATTAAGAAAAGCATTTGAATGGAAAGCAAACCTTAACCTCTCTAATGTTGAAATTTCAAGGAGGCTAAAGAAAATGGGAGTGCATATCCCTGATAAAAGATTAAACGAACTATTTAAAAATCCTTTCTATTGCGGACTGATTACCAGTAAAATGATTCCTGGGCAAGTAGTCGAAGGCAAGCATGAAGCTTTAGTTTCTAAAAAGCTATTTCTAGCTGTACATGATATTAGACAAGAAAAAAGAATACATGGTTTTGTACATAATCAAGATTTTGAAAATCTTCCACTTAAAGTATTTACTAAGTGTGCTAAATGTGAACGTTCTCTTTCTGGTTATTTAGTGAAGAAAAAGGGATTGTATTACTATAAATGTAGTACAAAAGGGTGTAAGGTAAATAGAAGTGCTAAAGCAATGCACAAGCTCTTTAAAGAAGTTCTTAGCGTGCTTCATATAGAAAAGGAAGAGTTAGAGGTTGTTAAAATACAATTAGAAGAACAATTCCATAATTTTTTTGAATCACATATTAGTGAGCAAAAAGCATTAAAAGTAAATCTAACTAATATTAAAAAGAAAATTGATAAGATTGAAGAACGATTTGTTTTAGAGGAAATTGATAGGGATATGTACACTAAATTTAAAACAAAGTTTAGTAAGGAATATGTTGAAATTGAAAAGGAATTAGGTAAGACTTCTATAAATTCCTCGAACCTTAAAAAAGCGATAGATTTTGCTGTAGAATTATGCTCAAACCCATTGAAAATGTGGGAGAAAGCAAATTACCACACTAAACAAGCTTTTCAAAACCTAATCTTCCCTGATGGAATTAGCTATAATCGAGAATTAGACCAATATCGAACCACTAGAATAAATTCTTTTTTTGCTTTAATCCCTGAATTAACAAGGGGTTTGAGAGGAAATAAAAAAGGGGAAATGACTAATGTTAATCAATTCCCCTGTTTGGTGGGCCCTGAAGGGCTCGAACCTTCGACCCCCTGATTATGAGTCAGGTGCTCTAACCAGCTGAGCTAAGGGCCCCGAAAACAAAGAAATTTTGTTTTGCGAGTGCAATTTTACATATTTGTATCCATATAAGCAACTGTTTTGTTATGAATATTCAAAAAAACATCAAAAACATTATCTTCGATTTGGGAGGCGTAATCCTTAACATCGACTATCACCTTACCGCCCAAGCTTTTAAAAACCTAGGAATCAAAGATTTTGATCGCATCTACTCTCAAGCGCAACAAAACAACCTGTTCAATGACCTCGAAACTGGTCAAATATCTCCACAAGATTTTAGAACTGCTCTTAAAGAATATATCCCCCAAGCAACCGACCAAGAAATAGATCACGCTTGGAATGCGATGTTACTTGACCTGCCTCAGGAAAGAATTGAGCTACTTAAAGACATCAAGGAGAACTATCGTATCTTTTTACTAAGTAATACCAATGCAATCCATATAAAGGCCTTTACAACGTATGTTAATCAACAATTTGGAACTGGCTTATTCGAAAAGCTTTTTGAAAACCACTATTACTCCAATGAAATAGGTTTTCGAAAACCTAATGCTGATGCTTTTCAATATGTGCTAGATCAAAACAATCTAAAAGTTGAAGAAACCTTGTTTATCGACGATTCCGTTCAACATATTGAAGGAGCTAAGAAGCTTGGACTATCTACTATCTGGTTAAACAACCAACAAGATGTTACTTCGCTTTTTCTTGGCAAATCTCTATCAACACACCATTAGTAGATTTGGGATGTAAAAAAGCAATTCGCTTATTATCAGCTCCATCTTTTGGTGTGGTATTAATTAATTTAAACCCTTCTTTTTCGAGGCGTTCAATTTCAGCATCTATGTCTGCCACTTCGAATGCGATATGATGAATTCCTTCACCTTTTTTCTCAATAAATTTAGCTATTGGACTATCTTCTCTAGTTGCGGCCAATAATTCCACCTTAGTCTCTCCTGTTTGAAAAAACACAGTTTCAACTCCCTCAGATTCCACTTTCTCTGTCTTGTAGGAATTGACATTCAATAGCTTTGAAAACAGCTCTTCTGAAACGTTCATATCCTTTACTGCAATTCCAATATGCTCTATATTCTTCATAATTTTTTGCAAAAAAAATCCTCCAATACCAAGATATTGAAGGATGTATTATTCTGTTTTTAATAACTTACTTCTTATTCCAAACTTCTCCAGTTTTACTATCGTAGTTGACGTAGTATAAACCTTTTTGTAAGTTTTCTACATTAGGATTTTTTCCAAATCCTTTCTTTACTAAGTTTCCATAAGTATCATATACTTCAAACAATGTTTCTCCAGTAAAGTCTAACGTCTTGCTCTTAGCACTAATTAACTTAATAACCTCTGTAGAACTTTGATAAGCAGCTTTTGGAGACATTCTTTTCTTTCCTGTATAGTCAATTTGAACAACTCTAAATTTGTTTTCTCCTGATGTTGGAGTAATTTTAAACTCGTAAGCATTTTCTGAAGCAGTTCCTTTACCTTCTACCTCTCCTATCTTAATATATCTGTTCCATCTGTATTGCTCAACTTGGAAAGTTAATTTTCCTTGCTCTCCAGTCGTCACCCATTTCAACACTTGATCATTTCCTACTTTAATGCTTTTAGTCTCAAATGTACTTTTTGGTCTAAGTACTTCTGGATTTAGCACCTTAGGTTGACAATCATTTTTGTGAAAAATCTTTACTGTAACAGGATCTCCAACTTTTAAACCTTGTGTCGTAAAATCGATGATAAATGCACTAGACTCTACTTGATCTGTTGTAACATTATCATTAATGGTCACCTTATAGGCACAAAAACCAACTCCCGAACTTCCATATGGGTTTTGAACATAAAGATCAACCCCTTGGTAATGCCCTTCCAATATGATAACACCCTTATCTTGTCCAAAAGATAGTAGAGCGATAAACATTAATCCTATAAATAATAATTTACTCATCTGTATAAATTGGTTTTTAATAAATCAAAAACATCCTATTTTGGATTGACAATAATAGGACGATTTTTAGTAAAATCAAAATTAAATTGCCTTTTTTTAACAATTTTATCAAACTATAAACAACTGCACGATTACACTAAGTTCTTCGCTATCAAATACTCAGCTATTTGAACAGCATTTGTTGCTGCTCCTTTTCTTAAGTTATCTGCTACAATCCAAAGGTCCAAAGCGTTTTCTTGAGAGTTATCTTTTCGAATTCTTCCGACAAAAACACTGTCTTTATTTTGTGCATATAAGGGCATTGGATAAAGGTTCACATCTGGATTATCTTGAAGGACAACTCCAGGTGTTCCTGCAATCTTTTTTCGTACTTCTTGAATTTCAAATGGCGCTTTCAAGGTAACATTTACCGCTTCCGAATGCCCTCCTAAAACCGGTACCCTAACCACAGTTGCGGAAATACGAATCGAATCGTCCCCGTAGATCTTTCTTGTTTCATCGACTAATTTCTGCTCTTCTGTAGTATAACCTGTTTCCAAAAAATCTCCCCCATGTGGGATACAATTCTTGTCTATTGGATAGGGATAAACCATTTTCCCTTTTACTTCATTACGCTCATTTTGTAATTGTTCTACGGCTTGCACTCCAGTTCCAGAAACCGACTGATAAGTAGCTATCACTAACCGATCTATTCCATAATTTTCTTGTAGTGCCTTAAGTGCCAAAACCATTTGTATGGTCGAACAATTAGGGTTAGCAATAATTTTATCGTCTTCTCCTAACTCTTTTGCATTAATTTCTGGTACAACTAACTTTTTAGAAGCGTCCATTCTCCAAGCCGAAGAATTATCGATAACAGTCGTTCCTACCGATGCAAACTTGGGTGCCCATTCTTTAGAAACAGATCCACCTGCCGAAAAAATTGCAATATTAGGCTTTGATTCCAATGCTGTTTGTAAGCCAACTACCTCTAGTTCTTGTCCGTCCCAATCAATTTTCTTCCCAACATTTCTTTCAGAAGCTACAGGTATTAACGTTTCTATTTTGATGTTACGTTCTTTTAAAACCTCCAACATAACACCTCCAACCATTCCAGTTGCTCCTACAACAGCTATTTTCATCACTTATATTATTAATTATAGTACACAAAGATAGCGGATTCAATAGAAATAGTTCATTTTATTTTACTTAAAAATAACTAGCTTTGCGTTCTCTTATTTTTTGAATGCCATTAATTAAAACCATAGCCAATTCCATTTTTTGTTGGAAAAATGAAGAATCACCTACTGAGTTACTAAAACAACTCAACAATCAGGCCATACATCAAAATAAAATTCAAACATTTAAGTCTGAAGAGCGCATCAAACAGTATTTAACCAACCGAATATTAGTCCAAAATATTATAGGGGACTACGAGATAAAAAAAGGAAAGAACAACAAACCCTACCTCGATTTGGAAAACACCGAAATCTCTTTTTCTCACAATAAAGCTTATACCATATTAATGGTCAGCAACACTGCTTGTGGTGTCGATGTTCAAGCTCCTACTGAAAAGGTACTAAGAGTAAAAAGTAAGTTTATTAATGCTAATGATTTTTGCTACAAAAGTGAAGACATTCAACTGTTATCAAAAGTATGGTCATGCAAAGAAGCTGCTTTTAAACAATTTGGGACTCATGAAATTTACTTAAAATCTCATATTAATGTTATCCAACAAACTAAAGATGATATTTTTGAAGCCCTTGTCACTATCGACAACATTCCTTACCAAACCTTCTTAAAGCAGGTTGAAATCGAAAATAATTACTTACTTTATACCATTAATTGAAAAGTAAAATGTCAATTTTAGCAGAAATAAAGGACAAAATCGTTGAACAAAAAAAATTATTGGGTATTTTAATCGATCCTGACAAATACACCCATGTTCAAGAAATAGAAACGACAGCTTTGGCATTAAAAAAAATAAATCCTGATTATATTTTTGTCGGAGGGAGCCTTATCAACAATGGTTTATTTGAGCAAACAGTAAGTACTTTAAAAAAGCAATTGGATATTCCCATTATTCTTTTCCCTGGGAACAACCAACAAATTAGTACAGATGCTGATGGAATCTTATTACTGTCGTTAATATCTGGTCGAAATGCTGATCTTCTAATTGGACAACATGTTAATACTGCTTTTCAACTCCAGCAAAGTCAATTAGAAATCATGCCAACAGGATACTTATTGATCAATTGTGGTGCTCCTACAGCTGCACAATACATGAGTAATACATCTCCTATACCATACAATAAGCATAGCATAGCTGCTGCCACTGCTTTAGCAGGAGAACAACTAGGTTTATCGCTTTTTTATTTAGATGGAGGATCTGGAGCAGAGCAACCTGTATCGAGCAAAATGATTCAAACGGTTAAAGCAACTTTATCTTCGCCATTAATTGTTGGAGGCGGCATCAAAACAAAAGCACAACTAACAACCGCATGGGAAGCAGGAGCTGATTTGGTAATTATTGGAACAGCCTTTGAAAACAATCCTGATTTATTTGATTAATTCCTTAAAATAACTGACAAGAATGACACCCCTTATCTTGATTAGCTGACAGAATGACCTCATACAAGCTATGGCAAAAAAATTGATTAAACGAAATTTAGAAAAATTCTTATCGAAAATGAGTACAAAAGAGACGAAACAAGAGATAGAGGAGCAAGAGGTAAAAAACGAAGCTCAAACAGAAGAAAATATTGAAAACACTGAAGATTCATCTACTAATGAAACTTCAGCAATAGAAAAATTAGAAGCCGAGAAGAAAGAACTGAATGATAAATTCTTACGCTTATTCTCTGACTTTGACAACTTTAGAAAACGAAGCGCTAAAGAAAAGCTAGAAATCACGAAAACTGCTAGTGCAGGAGTGATTAAAGATTTATTGTCTGTTGTTGATGATTTTGATAGAGCGATTGAAAATAATGAAAAATCTGAGGATATAGACGCTATCAAAGAAGGTTTTTCATTGATTCACAATAAATTTTATAACATCTTAAAGAATAAAGGACTTGCGGAAGTAGAAGCTAAAGGAGAAACTTTTGATGTTGATAAACATGAGGCTATTACTCAGATTCCTGCTCCAACAGAAGATCAGAAAGGGAAAGTAGTAGATGTGATTGAAAAAGGATATGCATTAAACGAAACGATTATTCGTTTTCCAAAGGTGATTGTAGGACAATAAACCTACTTAACCTTCCAATTAAGTTATGAGTAAAAGAGATTATTACGAAGTATTAGGTGTTAGCAAAGGTGCTAGCGAGTCGGAGATAAAAAAAGCTTATCGTAAGATGGCTATTCAATACCACCCTGACAAAAACCCTGATAATAAAGAAGCCGAAGAAAAATTTAAAGAAGCTGCTGAAGCATATGAAGTGCTAAGCGACAACCAAAAACGTCAACAATACGATCAATTTGGACACGCTGGTATGGGAGGCGGATTCGGCGGAGGTGGATTCGGCGGAGGCGGAATGAACATGGAGGACATCTTCTCGCAATTTGGAGACATCTTTGGTGGTGGATTCGGAGGAGGAAGACAACGCCGTGGACCTCGAAGAAGAAAAGGATCTAATTTAAGAGTCAAAATCAAATTAACACTAGAAGATATTGTTAATGGTGTTGAAAAGAAAATTAAAGTCAATAAATTAGTTGCTGCTGAAGGGGTAGAATTTACAACTTGTACAGCCTGTGGAGGAACTGGACAAATCACTAGAGTTACTAACACTATCTTGGGAGCAATGCAAACAGCTTCTACTTGTCCTACTTGTCAAGGTACTGGACAGATTGTAAGTAAACGTCCTGAAGGAGTTGATGCCAATGGTTTAGAACGTAAAGAGGTCGTGATTCCTATCGAAATTCCAGCAGGAGTTGAAGAAGGAATGCAACTAAACGTTCAAGGAAAAGGAAACGATGCTCCTGGTGGTGGAATCCCTGGTGACTTAATCGTTGTAATTGAAGAAATTGAACACGAAAAATTAAGAAGAAACGGTAACGATATCCATTACGACCTGCACTTAAATTTTGTAGATGCTGCTTTAGGTACAGAACTAGAAGTTCCGCTTGTCCAAGGTAAGGCAAAAATTAAAATTACACCAGGTACTCAAAGTGGAAAAATCCTACGATTAAGAGGCAAAGGTATTCCTGAATTAAACGGATATGGGAAAGGTGACCAATTGATCAATATTCAAATTTGGACTCCTCAGAACTTAACAAAAGACGAGAAAAAAGCCTTAGAAAAGCTAAGAGACAGTGATAATTTTAAACCTAACCTCAACAAGGCAAAAAGCTTCTTTGACCGCGTAAAAGAACACTTTAGTTAATGCGATTACTTTTCATCTTTTCATTGGGTGGTTTACTACTAACTGCTAGTTCATGTAGAAGAAATGGAGGAGATGAACGTGCTTTGAGGATTTGTAACTGTTATGATCAAATACACAATGAGAGCGTACTGAACAATGATGAGATCGAGCTACAAAAGAAAGTGGAAGCCTGTAACAAACTTTTTTCGAAGACCTTGTCTTCTTTAAACGCTAAAGAAAAAGAAGCTTTTATGGAAGCCTATAGAGCATGTCAAGAAAATTAAACAGAAAAAAATAAGTACTATGAAAATTGCTATTGGAAGTGACCATGCAGGCTTTGAACTAAAAGCCATCATCACCCAACACTTAATCGAAAACAGAGGCTATGAAGTAGAAGATTTTGGTTGTCACTCTGAGGAGAGTATGGATTACCCAGATTCGGCGCACCCTGTTTGTGAAAGTATCGAAAAGAAAGAAAGTCAACTAGGGATCTTGATTTGTGGAAGTGGAAATGGTATTGCTATGACTGCTAATAAACATCAAAACATTAGAGCAGGATTAAGCTGGACCCCAGAAATTGCTGAGCTAGCTCGTCAACACAACGATGCGAACATTCTAGTTTTACCAGCACGCTTTATTAGTCAAGAATTAGCACTAGAAATCGTAGAACGTTTTTTTAATGCTGAATTCGAGGGAGGAAGACACCAAAGAAGAGTCGACAAAATAGCTTGTTGCTAGACAAATAAAACGGATAATAAAAAAAGCCCAATGTGATTAACATTGGGCTTTTATGCATTCTGGTTAATGCTCTTATTTATTCTTTAATAAATCTCTAATCTCACCTAACAACACTTCTTCTTTTGATGGTGCTGGTGGAGCTGCTGGCTTTTCTTCTTCTTTTTTCTTTGTTTTATTGTAAGCTTTAACAATCATAAACAATACAAAACCTACAATGATTAAACTAATAATCGAATCGATCCAGTGACCATACGTAATTGCATTTTCTGGTTTAGCTGCTGTCACGATTACATCGCCATCTTTTACTTCAGCTACAGCCTCACTTAAAACATACTTCATATCGGAGAAGCTCACTCCTCCTGTAAAGACTCCGATAATAGGCATCATAATATTACTTACAAATCCTGTAACTACAGCTTTAACGGCTCCAGCTAAAATAACCGCTACTGCTAGATCAATGACATTTCCTGTCATTATAAAATTCTTAAACTCTTTTAACATGGTTTTTTAATTTTTAGTGTTTATTGCATTAATTTCTGGATGCGAATATATTTTTATTTTAATAAAATCACAATTTGTAGAATATTTTTAGTTCTTTACTGCAACCTTTTAACAAAAAACTAACGTATATACCAACTAACTCTTCTAAAATACAGCCCATGAAATTGTTTGTCCTAATCATATCTTTTGTTGTAAGCGTTTTATACTTCAACGCTCAGCAAGATTTAGGGCTTTACTTTTTAGACAATGTTCAGCAAGTACAACAAACCAACCCCGCAATTCGCCCCAAGTTTGATTTAAACATTGGTGTTCCAGCATTATCGGGAATCTACTTGAATCATTTTAACACGATTTTCACTCCAAAAGCTTTATTTAAAAATGCAGACCCAACCATTGTAATTCCCACCAACGGAACTCTTCCAGAATTAAGAACACAACACCTTAAACGTATGTGGACAAATCGAAACTATGTCGGTTTACATACTAAATTAGACCTGATTCATTTTGGGTTTAAACTTCGAGAAAACTACGTCAATTTTAGCATTACAGAAAATGCCTCTGCCCGTATTACTTTACCAGGGGATTTATTAGAATTTCCTATAAGAATCACAGAAGACTACACCCAATTTGATGGAAACACTCAAAGTTTTAAAGGGTTTAATCTCCATCTTAACCACTATAGGGAATATGGAGTTGGAATTACTCATCCCATCAATGATTATATGAATGTTGGTGTAAAACTGAAGTATTTATATGGTATGGAAAACATCGACACCAGAAAAAACACCATAACAGCAACCTACACTTCAGAAAATCAAACCATTACTACTGATGGCGAGATTAAAATAAATTCATCCGGAATTGCTAATGCCGAGAATCAATCCGTAATGGGATACCTTTTTGGTAAAAAGAATAGAGGCTTAGGACTGGATTTGGGAATAGAAACCGAATTTGATGAGAAGACTAAATTTTCATTAAGCATTACCGATGTTGGTTTTATTCGCTGGAAATCTGACAACAGAAATCTTATCGCGTCAAATGGGGAAATCGGTGATCAAGTACTGGACTTATCGGAACAAATCTTTTCGAGTCCAACTTATAGTCAAGACTCAATTGATGCAATACTAAATGATATTTCTAACGATATTAACGGTGATGGAATCTATAGTTTTAACGATAAAAAATACACGACGTTGTTAATTAGCCAGATTTATTTTGGTGGAATAAGAGAACTATACAGCACCCCTAAACTAAGTGGTAAAGCGAGTGCTTTATTACATGCTGAAGTTTATAATTGGCGAATTCGTCCGTCCTTAACTTTGGCTTATTATCAAACTGTGGGAAGGTGGTTACAACTTACTGCTTCTTATTCATATATCAATCGAGATTTTAAAAATCTAGGTGCAGGGTTTACGGCCAAACTTGGTCCTTTCCAATATTATTTATTAGTTGACAACTTACTCCCTTTAAGACGTACGAAAATTCAAGTTGGTGATGATAGCGATGCTATTCCTTATCCAAAATTTAGTAAAACACTTCACCTAAAAACAGGAATTAATTTAGTGTTTTCTAAACGTAAAAGCAACAATAAATACTTTAGAGATTCAAAAGGAAATCCTACTAAATTTAGAAAAGATCCTTACAGTTGCCCTCAGATGTAAAGTTGGACTTTTTACACTATTGAAGTGACTATAATTGGATTAGTCTGTTCTCGATACATTTTGTTCTCACAAAACACTCGAACTGACTAAAAGGAAGCCACACCTATCTCTTTGGTGGGATTCTGTTAATAATAGGATAACTTCGATATTTCATATCATTTCAGTTTTATCATTTTTCCCTATATTCGTCGACTTAATTTAGACTTTAAACCATGCGTTATATATTGCTATTATTCCCAATTCTTTTACTCTCATGTAGGCCTAATAAAAATGTGGCCAAAACCAAAAAGGTGAAGATTGTTGACCGCTACAACTACATTCAAAAGCCAACAGATAAAAGTGTAACCATTGCTTGGGTTACTAAAGAAGCTTCTTACGGTCAAATAAGATGGGGAACACAAGCCAACCAATTACTCAACAGCATTAAAGATTCTGTGTTGTTACAAAAACACGCTTTTGAATTAACAGGACTAAAACCTAATACTAAATACTACTACCAAACCAACGCTAAAAACAGTAAAATTGATTATTTCTACACTGCAAAACGAAAGACCGAGAAAGACTTCTCTTTTCTACATTACGGCGATTGTGGAACCGCTAAACCAGTACAAGATTCCATTGCTAAACTAATGGAACAACAAACCGTTGATTTTGGTTTAGTAGCTGGAGATGTTGACCAAGATAAAGGAAATAATTACGATGAAGTATTTTTCCAAAAGTATAAAAACATGTTGAGCCACAACTGTCATTATACAGCTCTTGGAAACCACGACGGTTATTACAATAAAGCATTTACTTATTTAGACGCTTTTCACCTCCCCGTCAACAATGGAAGAAAACCTTCAGAACGTTACTACTCTTTTACATGGGGAGACGCTAAATTTATTTGTTTAGACTCTAACTATGGAAGAGGCGTTCCCAAAGGAGAAGGCGTACAAAGTGAAGCTCAAAAAGAATGGTTAGAGCGCGAATTAAAGTGTAATGATAAAAAATGGGTTTTTATTTATTTCCATCATCCAGCATATACTGTTGCCTGGACGGGGGACTATTACCTCCCAATAGGTTATTTAGGCTATAAAGGATCGTATAAAATGCAACAAGATTGGATGCAATTGTTCGACAAATACGATGTAGATTTTGTACTAACAGGTCATTCTCATTGTTATCAGCGTGGAGAATATAAAGGCACTCAATACGTATTATCTGGAGGTGCTGGTACAAGTGACAATGTCAAACATCCCTACTGGAAAGGCATTGACCAAATACATTTAAAGAAAGACAGCACAGGAAAACGCATTAAAAGAAAAGTAAGAAGAACGCCGCTAGACAGCATATATATTGACGGCCAAAAAGTAGAAGAATTTTACAACGTCCCTTCCATTTTTCCAACAGTAGATATTTTAATTAGACAAAGTAATTTTGTGCGTTTTGATGTGCAAAAAGACACCGTTACCTTTATCGCTTTCAACGATAAAGGGCAAATTATAGACAGACAAAGTATAACCAAATCTAATCATCAACTTTCCGACATTTCTATTGAGGGAAATACATTAAAATGTAATAGAGGTGCTAATCCAAGTTGGTTTTTAGATGGTATTCAGGTAAACGAACAAACTACCACACTTCCTATTCAACAACCAGGAATTTATGAAGTAGAGTTTACTGATGATCGTGGATGTAGAATTTTATCAGAGGGGATAGAGGTAAAGAATTAACTCCCCTCTATTTCTTTATAAAACAAGTCTCTTATTTCATTTAAAACCACATTCACCTTGTATAAATCAGGTGACAATGGTAAACTTGAGTTTTCATAAATTTTTGGAAGTTCATTCTTTAATTTATCAGCTTTTTCGACTAACTCTTCATAAGTAAAACCACCTCGTTTTATTTTTAACAAATATGCTCTATCTTTTCTTAAAACATTTACCTCACTAGTTCTACCTATCTCCCTCGCCATATTGAGCAATCGAAAAGTATGCATCATGTTTTTAGCATCGTAGTTTTTACCATGTTCTATTGTTGCTTGATAACGAACATCATTTCGCTTTTCAATCCAATCCCAATACTCTTTATAACGTTTACAATAAGCAGAATATCCATCTTTATTATAATAAAGCAACCCTAATGGAACGCTTCCTTTCTCAACCTCACTCATCAATAACTGATTAGAATTCTCGCCAATTATCCCCTTATACTTTTCACCAGTATCATAATGTAAGTTATAAGCTTCTTTTAAATTAGGAATTGCTGTCAAGCCACATTTATGTTGAGACAAGTTATTTTGTTTCAAAAATTGTTTTAGAGCCATAGATTTTCCACCAACATATACATAACAAAAATCCAATACTTCTTTTCTTTCTTTAGCCATCGGATTCATTATTTTTTTATTTAACCCTCTAGCTTTTTTTATTTGAGCATAAGCATAATTTCCGAAAGATTGTTCGCATTTACGAGATAAAAATAGACCTAAACTCAACTTATCGAACAAAGGGTGTTTATACAAAATATGTTGCTCGTCTACTGCCAAAAGTTCTAAAATATTAGGGTTATTCTTAGCACACAAACCAACAAACTTATTTAACTCATAGTAAACCACATCGTTTGACTCATCGTTGATTTGATCTACATACTCTAAACTATAATAATGCTCTTTAGGCAAAACAAACACACCTCTAATATCAGTATCAGATTGAGCAGTAGCTAAACCATAAGATTTGCTACCACTCACACACTCAAATATTATTGAACCTGATTTTTTTAATTCCTCTATCGTTTTCATACGCACCTTAAGAATAAGTCATTAAACTTTTGATAATCTGGTCGTTTAGTCTCCAAGCCTTTTCTTAACTGCTCATTTTCTTCTATGGTTTCTTGTACAAACGAAACGAGGTCTTTATTTATTTTCTGTGTAAAACCCTCGCTTTCAGATTTCTTTACCTCAATTAAAGTTTCTATTTTTTTGGTTATACCATCATCCAATAACTCTAATAAGTCGTAAAAACAAACTGGCGAGACAGTTTCTTTATCCAAGATCCATTTTGCAGACAATGAAGTTCTTAATGCATAAAAGAAACGCTTTAAGTTAACCTCTTTTTTTCTAAGATCTTCTTGGTAATTTTTACTCATACTATGATAATGGTGAAAACCTGCAACTGGATTAAACTCTTCATAAGCAAGAGATTTAAATCGCGCTAATACATTATAATTATCCAAGTAAATAACAGGAG
This sequence comes from Flavobacteriales bacterium, assembly GCA_025210295.1. Taxonomy (NCBI): domain Bacteria; kingdom Pseudomonadati; phylum Bacteroidota; class Flavobacteriia; order Flavobacteriales; species Flavobacteriales bacterium. The sequence continues at coordinate 207,770 of JAOASC010000048.1, forward strand.
AAAAAATCCACCCTAAGAGTGAGGCATTAGACTTAGCCAATAGCTTTAATGCTTTACTAACATCCCAACCTGAGCCATCCAAATCTTCTGGAGTCATAAACTCTATAGTATCTTTTTGTTCCCAAAGGTTTAAGTACCAATCTTTTTTATGTTTATACACAAAACGAATATCATAGTCTGAATCTGGAGAAGCAAAGCCCCAAGCTCTACTCCCCGATTCAACAGCAAATAATATTTCTATATTATTTTCCTCCTCTATTTTTCTTAACTTATTTATTATCTGTGTTTTCATACTTCAAATATCTAAACCATCTACGCAGTCTTTTTGCGTAAATGAAAACATATTATTTAAACAGGAACTTAACAGGCTTTTCAACCTGTTAAGTTTAAAGGTTAATCTAACATCAACTGCGTCACTTGAGCAGTATTGCTCGCCCATTGTATATCATACACTTCATCTGCCGTCTCTTTATCCTCGATAATAACCAAGTTTTGAGCTTCTGCTTTTAATGCTAGTAATCTACCAATTGTAAACTTAGAGTCTAATTTTTTCAATAAGGCTTCCACACCTTTTAAATCTAAGTTCTGAACAACTTGTCCATCAAATGGTAATTCTAACCAAATCAGTTTTCTATTTTGAACATCTAATACACCAAACACTAATCCTTTAGCATTTCCCTGTGTAACACGTACTTGATGTTGCACACATGAAGGGTCGTAAGCAACTCCTGTAGTATCAGATATTCTCATCGGATATTTACTGTTCATCCAACCAACCACCAAGTTTGGTGAAATACTACCATTAGAATAAGCATTACAGGTAAAGCTTACATAGCTCGCTCCTTTTTTAGCCAGTTCATCTACATTGATATCGATATACTCAGCCGTTCCTACTAGATGAGGAATTTGTTGAATATCCCCACTATGCTTACAACCTGTTATTCTTAAGCTAGAATATGAGCAAAAATCAGTCTTATTTTTATACGCTACTCTACAACTTAAATCCATATCTAAATGTTGCGCTTTTAACCCTTTACCCCATTGCATAAATAATCGAACGGTGTCACCTTCTAATTCGAACTTTGTTCCCATCAATGCAGATGGCAAATCCTGAATGGTTTCACTTCTATCTCCTATTGCCAATGGAATATTATACAAACCAGCGTCAATATAGATCGTTTTGTTTTTATGCTCTACACTTGCAAAACGCTTTTTTAAGGTTTCTAAACATAATTCTTCAACCTTTACTTGCATCTTTTTTAACGCTTCATCTCTATACAAAGACAAGTATTTATTAGGCAAAATTCTTTTACTTACTCCACCTAAAGTCTTCACCATTCGATGTTGAGTTTTATTAAAATACAAAGGCGCATACATGGTTAATGTATATAACAAACGTGCTGGTATTTTATCACTAACCTCAGAAAAATGCTTCAAAGTAACCGCATCGCCAAACCATAACATATTGGAGAATAAAGAACGTGCAAACAAACCTGGTCTTTCCTTTAACAATTCGAATGTACTTTCTTCATCATACTTTAATTTGTAATAGCTCACGTGCCCTGCCCAAACATCATATTTTTGGTTATAAAAAACATCTAGCAATTGGGCTAACTTTTCAAACCCTTTACGTTTGCTGTATTCAGCTAAACGCAACGCTCGAATCATTCTTACCCACATTCCTCGTTTAGGGTGCATTTGCTCACAACTTTGTGCTACAGACAATGGTAAATTATTTAACCATTCGGCAACCATTTTACACTCTTTTCGGGTGTACTTCAACTTTAAATCTTCAAGCGATTTAATTTTTGCTGCTTCACTATTATCCAAAACTGGATGCAAATGCTGGTTGTTTTTAGCAATACGTTTAACAATAACCTTTGGCTCTACCAATTGTAAAAAACCTGTATGCTCGTACCATAAATATCTTAACACATCAGTTGGTGTTTTAAATAATCCTTGCACCTCTGAAGCTCTTCCTAATTGCACTAAGTATTGAATGATGATCATTTGTGTTTCTTTTATTGTAACCTCAACATCTTTAGGTAATTCTAAATACCCTACCAATACTTTTAAGCTATCTATTTGAGTAGCATCTAACGCTGTTTTCGATTGTAATAAATCCTTGAAAAAAGCTTTTAAATCATCCTCTGTCCACAACTCAAGAACTTTCATTTTGCTCCCTTGCTCCTCTAATGCTAGTTCACCAAACTCGAATGGTGTACCACAAAACGGACAACCATTATAACGTTCTAATGGAAATGTATTTTCAGGAATTACGTGTCCACAAGCTAATGCTGTTCCTTTATTTGATTTAACCAAATTAGTAAACCATGTTACAATATGATCTAAACGAGTCTCTCCTGTAGGCTTCCCCCATCCTTTGACTAAAGGCGTCCAATTCTTTTCAACACCTGTCACCTCTTTCAAGTATTCTAAGATCACCAACTTGTCTTTGGGGGTTAAAGCATTAACAGCATGTAATAACTCCTCTGAAAAAACAAATCCCATTTTGCTTGCCTGAGCAACTAATGCTGATGTTGTCTCATTTATTTTTGTGAATGTATTATTAGTAGGCACAACTATTGCTCCTTGTCTTAAACTAACTTTTACAATTTCATTTTTCATATTCTTATTTTTTTATTTATTAAATCAGGTAATTCTGTTTCTGTGTTCTATTTGTCCTAAAGATTGAAGTAAGAAACAATTGACCTTAATTCTATGTGATAATTAACAAACTGCCCTCAAAGGGTAGGATTCGAACCTACATTTTCCAATATGAAGTAAGTTTGTTTTGACCACAAAATGTTATGCTGTCGGACAGGTGGGATTCGAACCCACGACCCGGGCGAAAAAAGCGCGAAGTAAGTTTACCTTGGCCATTGATTGGCAATTAAAAAACTGACCTGCTCTACCAACTGAGCTACTGTCCGAAATAGTGCAGGTAATTGTTTAAGTATGATCATTGGTAGTGAGTTGAAGTAACTTAAACTTGACCTTTTCTATTGTTGGAAGAACGTTTTCTTCCTTTTGACAGTTCAAAGGTTAAAACACACTACGCAACCTTTTTGCGCAATAAAAAACTTTCTATTTTTTTATTTCATTTTTTGCTTTATTATCGTCTTTCTTTACTTTTTTCTTTTTGGGCATTTTACTTTTTATCCTTGCTTTAATACTTTGGATATCATCCATCAAATACTCACTATAGGCATTCTTTTTGGCTTCTTTTAAAGTTTTTAATGCTTGATTATAAGCCTTTCTATATTCCTGCAAAATTGCCCTTTTCAAATGCAATCGTCCTTTTTCTATTCCTTTAAGCGTTAATGCAAAATCAATTAAACGCTTGGCTTCATCAAAATCTTCATTGATCATTAAAACATCTGCGTAATAGAAATAAACGTCAAAAGCATAAACATCTATACTGATCGCTTCACTATAATATGTTTTGGCCAATTCATAATTCTTAAACACATCGGCTTGGACTCTTCCCATTAAGCATAGTGTCATTGGAGATTTATCGTCCATGGAATAAGCATACTGTAATGCTTCCACAGTTCCTTCCAAATCATAAGGATAGCTGTCTATTGCTTTGATTAAATAGGTATTTATTTGTTCCATATTTCTTTTCTTAATTCATTTTTCAGATGATTCCGCTCTTTTTTATAGCGGTTTTTCTGAGTTTTATTCTTTTTAAAATCAGTTCCGTTTATTTTCCGAACAGGATTTCCCCTTTGTAGATTAAGGTGGTTTTCCCATGTTGCTTGAACCTTTTGTTTGAGTTCTTCTAACTGCTGTTCATAAAACTTTTCGGTCAGGCGAGCTATAGCTATTTTCTTATTCTGATGCTGAGAGCGGGTATCCATAACGGTTACTGAAACTCCACTTTCTTTATGTATTGCTCGAACAGCAGAACTTACTTTATTGACATGTTGCCCTCCAGCACCTTGACTTCTCATCGTCTGAAATTGAACATTGCGTAAATCCAATTCTGTAATCATTTTCTCTTCTAATAGAAAAACACCTATAAACCAATTTTTTCGTTTATGCATTTTTCGATATTGGCTCTTCCCTACCCATTGGATAGTCCCTACCCAAGTTTCGATAAACTTGGATAAGTCCTTTCCTTCTATAGCAACAGTTGCAGATTGAAGGGTTCCGTTTTCTAGGCCTTCTGTTCGATGTAGAACAGTATGCTTAAAGTTTTCTTGTTTACATTCTTCCAATATTAACTTCAAGACCTGAGCGACAACAAAACTGCACTCTACCGGACCTCTTCCTGCTGTTATTTGTATCAATTGCTTCATCATTTTTTTCCTTTATCCATTCTTACAATTCTCGGAATAAACTTCCCTACAACCTCTACTAACTCTAACTGATTCCCCATCACTTTATCAATATCTTTATAAGCCATAGGAGCTTCGTCTAATCCACCACTAATTAAGGTCACCTTATTCTCTTTAAGCACTTTCTTCATTTCACTTTTTGTAAAATTCTCCATACACTTTCTTCTAGAAAACACTCTACCTGCTCCATGAGATGCGCTTTCTAAACTGTTCTTGTTACCACGTCCTCTAACAATGTAACCTGGTGCTGTCATAGATCCTGGAATAATTCCCAACTCTCCTTTTCTTGCTGGTGTTGCTCCTTTTCTATGCACAATTGTTTCTGTTCCATTTACCATTTGTTTCCAAGCAAAATTGTGTAGGTTTTGCACTTTCCCAACTGCTCTCACCCCAAGTAACTTTGCTATTCTAGCATGAATATCATCGTGACAAGCTTTTGCATAATCTCCTGCCAAACTCATCGCTGCCCAATATTCCCTCCCATCATGAGAGTTCATGTCTAACCAAGCCAAATGCTGAACTTGCTTAGGCAGAGGACATTGCTTTTCGGCTAAACGTGTATAATGCATTGCTATATTTGCTCCCAAGCCTCTAGATCCACTGTGTGACAACAATCCAATATATCGTCCTAAAGGCAAATTCCATTCATTATTTTCATCAGTGATATCAACCTCTCCAAACTCTACAAAGTGATTTCCACTCCCTGAGGAGCCGAGTTGTTTATAGGCTTTTTCTTTTAAACGCTTTACCACATCAATGCTTTGAAATTCATCTCTATAGAAGATATCGTGATCATGCAGTTTTTTATGGATTTCTTTTGGACCAAACTTCGTGTGCTCTTTTAAAATATTTTCCAAAAACTGTCTTTTCCCATCAATATAGGTTGCGTTAATTGGAAAAATACTTAAACACATACTACACCCAATATCTACCCCTACACCATAAGGAATAATGGCGTTTTTAGTTGCTAAAACTCCTCCTATTGGTAAACCATAACCACTATGCGCATCTGGCATTAACGCCCCTGCTACAGCTACTGGCAACTTTAACGACTCAAACAATTGGTGTTTAGCCCCATCAGAAATTTCATTTTCTCCAAAGATCACATAAGGTGCTCTTTGAGGATTTAGCTGATGACGTACTGTTTTTTCTTTTTGTAATAATGCTTCTATAATCTTCCCCCAGAATGGATCTAATCGATACGCTTCCGGAGTTTTCATTACTTCTTTTAATTCATTGATTACTTTTTCTTTCTTTTCTTTTTTCTTGTATCGATTCAAATGCCCTAGAGCAATATTTATCGAGTTGTTTTTAGGAAATCCCAGTTTAATGAGGTCTTTCCCAGATATTTTATTTTTCATTTTTGTAATTTTTTAACGCTCGTTGTTATACGTTTTAACCAACTGAGCTAAATTCTTTTTTACCGAAAGTTTATTCCTTTTATATTTCGAAAGTCCCCAATCTTTATACTTACCTCCTTTCCAATAAGTGTTATAATAACCTGCTTTATTGAATTGTTGCTCAATCAAATCATCTCTACTTTCTAGTGCTGGATCTATGATTTTGGTATGTGTAACATAAGCTCGTCTATATCTAATTTTATAAACGTTCTTGGGTATTCTAACATAAAATCGCGTTCGGAATTTTCGTTCTTTTTTGTATTGGAAAGGTGTACATAAACGCTGCGCTTTTTTACCTAGGCGATTAAACTGCTTTTTACTGATTGTTGGAAGCCCTCTGTAGATACAATATTGGGAAACTTGTTTATCCCATGCTTTTTCGCAATCTACTTTGGTCTTTCCCCAAAAAACATGATCGATTAGTTGATATATTTCTAGTATAGCTTCTTGATTTTTGTACCGATCAAGATTTACTGTCAACACAATTTCCTTATACCAGCCATGTCTTATTGGTTTTTCTAACTTAGCATATCCTAATGCTTTTTTAGTTTCCCAGATTTTTCTTCTTTCCTTTACTAAACTTCGAACTTCTTTCTCTCGTTTCGATTTAATGTGTTTAGGTTTCATTCAACTTTTTTATTGTCATAAAATGAGCTAAGATTTCGAACTTCCTATTCGAACTCCTAGTTGAAATTCAGCCGTCACATTCTTGCTGAATATCTAATGTTTAAATTGATATTGCATTTTCTTAATTTTTGAGTGGTTTAACTTTTAATTGATTTTTTAGATTAAAAGTTTGAGAAAGATTTGATTAGATGGTCATTGATCTAAAACAAAAAAGTCCGAAACTTTTAATACAGCTTCGGACTTTTCATCTATTTAGAGTTTTTATTTTCTATTCTGAAAATTGAGCCCAAAGCATCTTCCTTGCATCAAGTGCAATTGGATTTTGTATTTTAATTGAATTAAACATTTTGCTTTGGTTTTTATTTGATTTTGTAAATTCCCCCTTGGAATTCTTCTGCAAAGATAATGGCAGGCTTTTTATTTTTCCAAACTTTTTTTGAAAAAAATAGCTCACTTTTTTCTTACTACGAAGTAGTAGATTTATTTTAAAATCCAAATTATTGAACTAATTTTTAAGCCATTCAGCCATTTTTTGCTTATTTTTTCTTTTCAGAAGAAACATTACTCCTCTTTCTTTTTCTCTTTTTCCATGGCGCATTTTTCTGCCAATCACCAGCCATAATACTTCCATAAGGAACCACTTCATCAATAACTTTTCCTAATCCATATTCGGTCATTTGATCCCTAACAGTCTCAGCATTTTTATAGGCTGAGGGTAATTCGGTAATATCAACCTCATTAGAAAAAAATCGAACATCCAACCCTCTGGTTTCTTCCTCAAAAATAGACTCAATTGTTTGTTCTCCTTTGCTTTTTCTATGGGCTGATCTACTCATATTTCTACCAGCTCCATGTGGAGCAAAACCTAAATTACTAGCAGTTGTTTCCCCTTCTACAATCAATACTGGTTCAGCCATATTCAATGGAATTAATCGTGGTCCTGTAATATCTGGCATAAACTTAGAATCCAAAGGGGTTGCTCCTTTAGCATGATAGAACAAATCTCCATCTTTAAATACAAAGTTATGTTCATTCCAATATCTATTTTCTACTGTTCCTCCTACAGCTTCTACAGTTGCATCATGAATACAAACATGATTTTGTTTCGTCCACTTTCTCACAATTTGCAATGCATCCCAATAAGTTTTACCTTCCTCTGTATCAAATGGAATCCAAGCGTTTTGCTTTAAGGTATCTTTTGAGATACTTCTTCTAAACCGGTCAGCAATCGTCATCCCTTTTTTAAATAATCTTGCTCCTACACCTCTAGATCCATGATGGGTTACCATCATCGTATTCCCCGTTTTCTTTGACTTCCCAACAAATAAAAAATGGTTTCCATCTCCTTGTGTTCCAAGGTGAGATCTGGCAACACTAATTGTTTGTTTATCGTTCAAATATTCATTGGATTCGAAGTCTTCCAATAATGCTTTAGGAAATCTAAATTGACTATTTCTATCCCTACCTCCATAACCAAAATGGGTTACAGAATGTGCCGCATCCAATACTATTTTAGGATCTACTTTTCCAAAATCAGTTAACATGACCGAACAACAAATATCTGCTGAATGCATCCCTGGATGAATAGCATTTTTTGCTACAGCAACTCCCCCAACTGGTATTGTACCATCTGGTCCTGTCGGACAAGCGTCTGGCATAATTGAACCATCTACTATTGTTGGTGTTTTCATCAACGTTTTCATGCTTGAAATCACTTTCTCAACATTTTCTTTTTCTAAATCATTTTCTGCTTTAATATTGATATTTACAGCCGCTGGATGATCCAACAATTCGATCATTGGTTCGGGCTGATGTTGTTCTAAATATTTAACAACCTCATCTTCTGTTAAATCATTGGTATTGATATACTCTAATGCTTCTGCAAACCATTTACCTGGTTGAAAACCTCTTTCTACTAAATCTTTTCCTGTAATTTTCATAGTTCTTTTCTTTTTGATGATACAAAGGTTTAACAGTTCTACGCAGTTATTTTGCGTAGTTTATTTTATTCTCTTAATTTCACAAAAAAATCTTAAAAATGGCTCAAAATAAAAATGCTTTAATTCGCTATAAGACTATTGATAAGTGTTTACAAAATAACTATAAAAAATGGACTTTAAATGATTTGATTGAAGCTTGTTCTGATGCCTTATATGAATATGAGGGAAGAACCATAAACGTGAGTAAACGTACTGTACAACTTGATATACAATTGATGCGAAGCGATAAATTGGGATACAATGCTCCCATTACTGTTTATGATAAAAAATATTATCGTTATGATGATCCTAATTATTCGATTACAGACATTCCTTTGACTGAAAACGACATGAATGTGCTCACTGAAACTGTTGAAATGCTGAAGCAATTTAAAGACTTCTCTCTCTTTTCTGAACTGGGTGGAATTATTCAACGTTTAGAAGATAAAGTCTATACCGAAAAAACACATCAAAATGCTATTATTCACTTAGATAAAAATGAACATTTGAAAGGGTTAAAGCATTTAGACACATTGTATCAAGCTATTCTAAAAAAACTTGTTTTGAAAATTGACTATCAATCTTTTAAGGCAAGAAAAGCTTCAACCATTATTTTTCATCCATTTATCTTAAAGGAATACAACAACCGATGGTTTTTAGTTGGCAAAAAGAAAAAATCAGGAAGGATTGATACGCTAGCTTTGGACCGTATGGAAACTATAGACTATGATTTAGACATTCCACACCTGGAGGAAGAGTTTGATGGAGATCACCACTATAAAAACACTATAGGAGTAACAGTACTCGATGAAGAGCATGTTCAAGATGTTGTTCTAAAGATTGAAAGAACTAATGCCCCCTACGTATTAACAAAACCTCTACATCATTCTCAAGAATTTATCGATAGAGATCAACAAGGTTACGTTACGGTAAAACTAAGGGTTCATATCAATTTTGAACTAGAGCGCTTGATTTTAGGTTTTGGGGAAACTATTGAAGTTTTAGCCCCTCGATTGCTGCGGAAGAGAATTAGTAAAAAGCTCAATAAAGCAGCAGCTCAATATGGATAAAAGGAGGTCATTTCTTCCCTCCTTTCATTATTTTATAAGCCAACCAGCCAATCCCAATTACAAAATGTAAAGCGACAATTCCAAAAATAATATAAGGCGTATTTGAGCTCATTTACTGTTCTATAAAATTGATTTCATGGGTAACAGTTGCAAACTGTCTGAACATCTCAAAAACACCACAATAACGTTCTATTGAAAGGTTGACTGCCTTTTCTAATTTTACTTGATTCATTGCTGTACCCTCAAAAGTATATACAACATGTACTTTGTCATAAACTTTAGGATGCTCTTCTGTTAAGCTCCCCTCAACATCTACTGTAAACTTTGAAACACTTTCGGCTGTCCGCATTTTTTTCATTAGTGATGCTACATCCATTCCTGTGCATCCACTCAATGAACTTAGCATTAAGACCTTGGGTCTTACTCCATTTCCCTCTCCTCCTACTGCATCGTCAGCATCTAAGGCTACCTCTCCTCCTATTACTGTAGAATTAAAGGCCATCTTTCCTTTCCATTCTGTTTTTATCTTATGATTCATAATTATTGCTTTGATCTCCAAAGATCCTAAATTTAGAGGAATTATTAGGTAACAAAAGTCATTCTTCTTCCCTGTACGTTTTTGTCTTTGTTCCATTCTCTTTTTTCTAGTTATACTGCCCGTCTAGTTCTCGATACAATTTATTTTTTTTCAAAAATCAATTACTCGAACTGACTCGACCATAAGCTAATTATTGACACTCATGATGCTTTCATCTAGAGCGTACTATCTATGGTGTAATCTTTTTTCTCTATTCTCTGCTCTTTATTCTCTACTCTATATTCTCTGTTCTCTCCTCCCTATTCTTTTGTATAAAAAAAGACTCAAGAATGAAAGACTTGTAATAATGCTATATTCAATGTAAAATGCATGAGATTGCTTCTACCCTATCTTCTAGTTACAATACCCGTCTAGTTCTCGATACAATTTATTTTTTTCAAAAATCAATTACTCGAACTGACTCAATCATAAGCTAATTATTGACACTCATGATGCTTTCATCTAGAGCGTACGATGTATGATCTTATCTTTTTTCTATATTCTCTGTTCTCTCCTCCCTATTCTCAGCTCTTTATTCTCATTCCCAACTAATACTTAAACCTTAATCCTCAACAATCTAATTCTTAAGAAAAGTTAAACAACTTAAACTTTGAATTTAGATGTCAGGTTCAACATAAAAAACGACTACTTTTGTAGTACTATGAACGAATCAAATATTCCATTAGAAATCAGTAACCAAGTTTCTCCTTTAATTCTTGATTATACTAACGAAAAAAAGGCTACTCAACCTTTTTATACCTACCCCAATAACCTAGAGGGTTTTAAAAGTAAAATCCAATCAACTCAATTCACAAAAACGCAAAGAGCATTGCTTGTTCAACAACTTAAACAACAATACGCTACTAACAATATTCCTGCTCCAAAACGAATTGACTCCTTACTCAACGAAAACACTTTTGTTGTAACGACCGGACATCAACTATGTTTATTTGGAGGTCCTCAATATTTTATTCATAAAATTGTTTCTACAATAAAATTAGCTCAACAACTTAAAGATCAGTTCCCTACCTATAACTTCCTCCCTCTATTTTGGTTGGCGAGTGAAGACCATGATTTTGAAGAAATTAGCCACGCACATATTTATCGAACAACGATACAAAGCACTACCGACCTTAAAGGAGCTGTTGGTCGAATGCCTATGACTATTTTTAAAGATTCCTACCAAGAACTTTTTGAACTTTTAGGAGATAGAGTGCCCCCTATCCAAGAACTTTTTGACGTTAATTTTAAGTCTACAACATTAGCTCAAGCAACCACAAAATGGGTAAATCAACTCTTTGAAAATACAGACTTAATAATTTTAGACGGCGATGATAAAGCCTTAAAAAGAAGCTTTATTCCAACGATTCAAAAAGAATTAGAAAATGAAGATTCTTTTAATACTATCAACTCAACTTCAGCCAAATTAAAAGAACTTGGATATAAAGCACAAGTTACCCCAAGAGCTATTAATCTCTTTTACCTAAACAACAACTTAAGAGAACGCATTGTTTTGGATAATAAAGTATATCGTGTTTTAAATACTGACATCACATTTTCTAGTGAAGAAATTCTAGAAGAGCTTTCAAACCACCCGGAACGTTTTAGTCCTAATGCTGTTTTAAGGCCTGTTTACCAAGAAGCTATTTTACCAAACTTAGCTTACATAGGAGGCCCAGGAGAACTAGCTTATTGGCTACAATTGCGTTCTAATTTTGATCAGTTAAACATTCCTTTTCCTGTGTTGGTTTTACGCGACCTCATTGTCACTACAGATGACAAAACACTTGCAAACATCCATAAGCTCAACCTCAAACTTGAAGATTTTTTCTTAAATGAGGACGACTTAATCAAAAAGTACCTTAAAAACACCCCTTCTACACACCTTGATTTTGAGATTGAGTTAAATGCTTTGCTAGAACTAAAAAGTCGAGTACTAGAAAAAACACAAGGCGTAGATCATTCATTAACAGGAATGGTTGAAGCCGAATTTGTAAAAATGCGAAAAGGTATTGAACGCATTAACCAAAAAACTCAAAAGAGCATTAAACAACGTGAGGAAGTGGCTTTAAATAAGATTAAAAATATTAAACAGAAAATCACTCCAAATGATAAATTAGCTGAGCGAAAAGAGAGTTTTATCCCTAATTATCTTCAAAACCCAAGCCAATACATCGAAAAACTGATACATATTAGCAACCCTTTCATCAGCGAAATCAAAGTGTTTAAACAATAAAAAAAAGAATTTTATCGTTTAATTTGCCAGATAGACCTGTTAACATTAGATTTGTTTCAAACATTCTATAATACGAAAGGAAAATAGCAACTTTAATTGAAGTCTACTCTAACATCAAACAAGTTTCTATACTTAGTATAAAAAAAGACCTACAAAAGTTACCTTTAACACTTCCACTCTAAAGATAACTTTTGTAGGTTTTATTTTTTAGTAAAATATTACTACACTATTTTCTTAGGTGATTAATCACCTCTGCTGCTGCATACAAGCCAAAAATCGCAGGCATAAATGAACTTGTCCCATAAAACGATTTCTTAAAATTTGTTCCATCAGTTAATTGTAACGAAGAAGCCAAAGGTGTTTCAGGAGAGTATACAGCACGAATACCTCTATTAATATTATCTTTCTTAAGACGCTCCTTAATTCGCTTTCCTAATTTACAACCTTTTACTTTAGCAATATCTTTAACAGTTACCTGATGGGGATTCATCTTTCCTCCGGCTCCCATCGAACTAACACATTTTACCTTGTTATACCTACAAGCTTTGATTAGGCTTACTTTTGGAGAGATACTATCGATACAATCCATTACATAATCAAAATTACCTGCTTTTAAGATTTCGTCCATACGCTCAGGATTCAAAAACTCATCAATTTGAGTAAGCGCTAATGTTGGGTTAATATCCAGTAAACGTTTTCCTACTTCTTCTACTTTTTGCTTACCTACTGTTGAATGTAAAGCAGGTAGTTGCCTGTTAATATTGGTGATATCGACATCATCTCCATCTACAATCGTCATTTTTCCTATTCCAGCTCTTGCAATAAATTCTGCAGCAAAACTTCCTACTCCCCCTAGTCCTACTATTAAAACATTTGAGGATTTTAACTTTTTAGAACCTTCTGCTCCTACTAATAGTTCGGCTCTTTCCAACCAGTTACTTGACATAAATTTTTTTCAATCTTTTTAGTTAGTGTTTTTGTATTAATTTGTAGTATTTCGCTCGCTAAAATATAAACTTCTTCTATTGTAATGGCTAAATTATCGTCAGTTTCAAAAAAAACTTTTGAAATAGGCGTATGCTTTAGCACCTCCACCCCATTTTTTGTCTTTAAAAACTCCCCACCAAACGAGAGGTACATCCCTTGTTCTAACAATGATTTTGCAATGGTATTTTTTCTATTAAAACCATGGATAATCCAAGGTTGACTAGGCTTTAATTTCTTTTTGAGGCGTATTACTTCATTGTAAGCTCTTACACAATGAATAATTAATGGTTTTTGGTAACGTTCTGATAAAAGAATTTGCGCAACAAACAACTCTTCTTGTTTATGCATTGACACTCCTTTTAGCTTATCTAATCCACACTCACCTATAAAAACAAAAAAGGAATCTTTCTTTTTGAGTTCCTCTTCCAATTCTTCCAGTAATAACTCAGAATTATCAATATACCAAGGGTGTATCCCTAAAGAATAGTTTTTTCCCTTAGGCACCTCATCTTTACCTAAAATCACATTTAAAATATTCAATTCTAATGACAACTGGTTATGGGTATGAATATCAACAAACATAAAACAAAACTAAGAAAATGGTCACAATTTTAATCAAGCAACAACAGAGAAATAGAAACATCAGAAACTTTTGAGCAAATGAAGTATTTTCTATACTCTTTTTTCTTTCTTCTTTATTCTATTCTATATTTGTAGGTATGATAAAAAAAATATTGGCATTTCTAATAGGCTTTGTCTTAATTTCGTGTAATGGCGAACAACAAAAAAAAGTTTCTCCCAACACCCCTCCCCAAAAAAATACTGTTAGTACTAAAATAAAATATTCAAAAGGCTTTAAAATCCTTGAAAAAGATGGAATAAAAAAGCTTCTCATACTAGACCCATTTTCCAACTATAAAGTACAACAGACCATTGTTTTACTAAAACAACAACAAGCATACACCCCTGCTGAAAATGAGGTTTTGGTCTACACTCCTATACAATCCATCATTCCTTTTTCGACTTCGTACATCAGTATGATTGATACGCTAGACAAACTTAATTCGATAGTGGCAATTGAAAACAAAAACTACATTTACAACCAGCGACTTTTAAACAACGTTTCTGAAGATAAAGTTCGTACTACAGGACCAATTAATCAACTAGACTTAGAAGTCATTCTTACCATTCAACCAGATGTACTTGTCACAATAGGCAGCTCAGGAGAACAACCACAACAACTTCAAAAATTAATTCGAGCAGGAATCCCCTCAATCAACAATTATGATTGGAAAGAAAATCACCCACTAGGAAAAGCTGAGTGGATTAAGTTTTTTGGAGCCTTGTATGAAAAAGAAGCTGAAGCAGAGGCAATATTCAATGGAATTGAGACCAACTATAATCGTTATAAAAACCTAGTAAAACCCAACCATCCCAACGTTTTATTCTCCTCCCTCTACAACGGGACTTGGTATATTCCAGGAGGGAACAGCTATCCCAGTCAATTTGTAAAAGATGCAGGAGGTACTTATCCATGGATTAACGATACTACTACAGGAAGCTTACCCCTAAGTTTTGAAACTATTGCTAATAAGCAAGCTCAACCAGACATCTGGTTAAACCCCAACTACAATTACATAAAAGACATGACCAATGCCGATTCAAGGTACTTTTCATTCCTAAAGAATGTGAAAGAAAATATTTACAATTCCAACAAAAGGACAACTCCTCATGGAGGAAACGACTATTGGGAAAAAGGAACTTTAAGACCCGACCTCGTTCTTAAAGATTACATAGAGCTTTTTAAATTAGACCTTTGTAATGAAGACTCTTTAGTTTTCTTTAAAAAAGTACATCCTTAACACTTGAATAAAAAAAGACTAAATATTATTTTTTCATTCGCATTCCTTATTTGTCTTGCGATCGGATCACTACTAATAGGCTCCGAAACAATTTCATTAAAAAACCTTTTTAAAAGCGTATTTGACCAATTTCCAAATGCTACACACCGCTTCATACTTCTTGAAATTAGACTTCCAAGAGTACTAACAGCTTTACTAGCTGGCGCTGGGTTATCAGTATCAGGGTTACTGATGCAAACTTACTTTAGAAATAGTCTAGCTGGACCATCCATATTAGGAACAACTTCAGGAGCAAGCTTTGGTGTTGCGTTGACAGTCTTATCATCTTCGTTATTTGGCGTTCAACTTTACAATAGTGGCTACTCCATTACCATTGCCTCGATATTAGGTTCGATGGGAGTTCTCTTTTTTATCCTAATGCTAGCGACAAGAGTTGGAAATGGCGTTATTTTATTAATTATAGGAATTATTTTAAGTAGTTTTTTAGGAGCTACCGTAACTATTCTTCAATATTTTACTGACGCAGAAAACATACAAAAATATATCTTATGGACTATGGGGAGCACCAATGCTACAACACTTCAAGATGTTGCACTATTAGCTTCTTGCATCCTACTTGGAGGCATACTCATTCTATTGCTTATCAAACCACTGAACGCCTTATTAATTGGAGAAGATTATGCGAAAACCCTGGGGATCAACATTAAAAAGTCAAGATTCCTGATTATTTTAAGTACGGGTATTCTTACGGGAGGAATTACCGCATTCTGTGGCCCTATCGCTTTTATTGGCTTAGCTGTTCCTCATCTTGTCAAAATCAAAAGTAAATCCGCAAACCACAACTACCTAATTCCCCTCACAGCAATTACAGGAGGAATAATAATGCTAATCGCCGATGCTATTGCTCAAGTTCCTTTTAGAGAAATACAACTTCCAATAAATGCTGTTACCTCACTAATTGCAGCGCCAATCATTATTTTTGTTATTTTGAAATACCGAAACACCAATGGATAGTCAACTGTTAAAAATAAATGAATTAGCTGTTGGATATACTTCAACAATAATATCGAAAATTAATGCTGTGGTTAAAGCTGGTGATTTCATTACTTTGTTTGGCGCTAACGGAGCGGGAAAATCAACATTATTAAAAACAATTCTTCAACAGCTCCCCCCAAAAAGTGGTCAACTTTTACTAAATCAAAAAAATATTACTGAGTATTCTAACACTGCTTTAGCCAAAAACATTGCTATTGTAAACACCAACAAGAACTTTGACCTCAATCTTACCGTTTATGACATCCTTGCCCTTGGACGAATACCATACTTAAACCTCTTTGGAAAACTAACTCAACAAGACCAAGAAATCATCGAAAAGTATATTCAGGAACTAGCATTAAACGCTATTGTTGACAATTATTTTTATCAGCTTTCTGATGGTCAAAAACAAAAAGTACTTGTTGCCAGAGCGCTTATTCAGGATACAGATTTAATTATACTTGACGAACCAACGGCTCATTTAGACATTAAAAATCGGATTACAATTTTTCAATTACTACAGAACATAGCCCATAAAAAACAAAAAGCAATTATTTGTGTCTCACATGAAATTGATATTGCTCTAAAATACGCCTCAAAGGTTTGGTTAATTGATAAACACCATAACTTTATCACAGATACTCCTGATAAATTTAACACAGATACAATATACTGTAACTTATTTTAACAAGTATAGTATTTTCATTTTCAAACTTTTTACTACTTTCGCGTTGCTTATTGGTTTTCGATTTTCGAAATTAAAAGGGAATCAAGTGAAACTCTTGAACTATTCCCGTAGCTGTAAGTTTCTTAACAACTAGCTTATTTATCCACTGTTTCTGAATGGAAATGGGAAGGAAAAGCTCGTTTGGAAATAAGTCAGAAGACCTGCCAACAAGCGGACTTATAGCTTTCGGGATAAAAGCAAAAGAGTATTAATAGCCCAGTAGAGTTCTTCTACAGGGAATTCTTATTCTATGTTTTTATCTTTTTTTTAATTAATTCATTTAAACAAAAAAAGATGAAAAAATTTTACATTGCAATCGCTGTATTAACAGCAAACCTATCTTATTCACAAACGGTGGATTTTGAATCAGTAAGCCTAGCTCCAGAGAGTGCTTGGGATGGATCAGACTTATCAGGAACACCTAATTCTGACACTACAGCTTATGACAGTACCTTTGTTTTTACGGGAGGGTTAACGATGAACAACCAATGGAACTCACAATACGGTTATTTGTCAGACGGTTGGGTTTTCTCAAACAAAACCGACGATACGACTCAACAGTTAGCAGGAGCATACCATAGTTATGCTGGAGGTGGAGCAAACAACTCTAGCAACTATGCAGTTTCTTACATTGGTGGAGGGCAAATAATCCAACTGGAAAACAATACCGAAGCAACATTTACCAGTATTGATGTTACCAACAATAATTACGCTGCTTTATCAATGTTAAATGGTGATAACTTAGCTAAAAAATTTGGAGGAACTACAGGAGATGATGAAGATTGGTTTTTACTAGACATTATTGGTTATACTGCTAATGGAAATGTGGTGGACACCATTAAATTCTATTTAGCTGATTATCGTTTTTCTGACAATTCACAAGATTATATAATTAAAGATTGGACTTCTGTTGATTTAAGTTCACTTGGAGCTATCAACAAAATAAGGTTTGAGCTTTCATCAACTGACAATGGACAATTTGGAATGAATACACCAGCGTACCTAGCTATTGATAATGTTAGTTTTGGTTTTGCAAATGTTAATGAGATACTTGTAAATAAATTTAATGTTTATCCTAACCCATCTAATGGAATAATCAATTTTGATGAAGTATTTGAACATGGAACAATTTCAGTATATAACCTTAATGGTCAAGTTGTTTATAATAAAGACATCAATACAACAACAAAGACAATGGATCTTTCATTCTTAACCAATGGAATCTATACTTTAGTTGTAACAACTGATGAAATATACACTACCCGATTCATCAAACATTAAACGCAATATTGGGAAGAACGAAAGCATTCTTAATTTTTTCTAAGTTAAGAATGCTTTCTAAAACAAATAACTTATGAAATACCTATTGCTTTTAATACCCTCACAAATACTATTAATGTATACCTATGCTCAAGGAAGCTTCCCGCCTGACGCTGGGACGATAGGCACTACCGCTATACACAAGGACTCTTCAATATTCTCAGGCTGGGCAACAGCTTGTACAATAAATAGAGGCCCTCAAAACATCCTTGATCCTTCACTAGGTTTAGCAAGTTCTGGAACAGCAAATAATGCAACAGGGCATTCTGGGCAACATGGAACAGTTAGTTTAGGTGATGGAGGTTCAGCTCTTTTAACTTTTCATTATCCAATAATTAACGGCCCTGGTCCCGATTTTGCTGTTTTCGAAAACGCTTTTAATCACTTTTTTTTAGAATTGGCCTTTGTAGAAGTTAGTTCCAATGGAATTGATTATGTTCGGTTTCCATCGTATTCTGAAACTCCCACCAACGACCAAGTAGGCGGGTTTGATCAGTTAGACCCTACCTATATTCATAATTTAGCTGGAAAATATAAAGTTAATTATGGTACACCTTTCGATTTAGAAGATTTAATTGACTCTACCGCTATTGACATCAACAATATCAACTATGTTAGAATTATTGATGTAGTTGGCCTTATCAATAGCCAACATAGCACTTTCGACTCTGATGGCCACACGATTAACGACCCTTTTCCTACGCCATACGCAACTTCTGGCTTTGATTTAGATGCAGTAGGTGTTATTCACCAATTAGTCAACATTACAGAAAAGACCAATTCTGATGTTAAGGTTTATCCGAACCCCTCTAATGGCAGAATTCAGATCCAGCTTATAAACAACAACTATCAACAGCTTCACATAATGGATCAAACTGGTAAAATGATATACCAGCACAATTTTGATTTAGTTCTCGAAAATTTTAGTTTAAACTTAGCTACTGGTGTTTACATACTTTCAGCTTCAAATCAAGACGTTTACCATACTCAAAAGATAATCATAAAATAAGTTTTACCGTTTATACACTCATATTTACCGATAAGCTATTTAACACGAACTTAACATTCTTAAATTTTGTTAATTTAGTATACTGATAACCACTAACAAAATTAATTATGAAATTAAAAGCTTTAGTTGTCGATGATGAATTTAACGCTAGAAGTAACCTAAAATTATTGCTAGACGAATTTTGCCCAGAAATAGAAGTCTTGGACACTGCTGAAAATGCAGAAGAAGCCAGAGTAAAGATAGAGCAATACAATCCCGAAGTTCTTTTTCTGGATATTGCCATGCCTAATGAGGATGGGTTTATGTTATTGAAGTCTATTCCCAACCGAAACTTTTCCGTTGTTTTTACAACTGCTTATAATGAGTTTGCGTTAAAAGCTTTTAAGGCAAATGCAATAGACTATATTGAAAAACCAATTAGTATTGAAGACTTACAAAATGCAACGCAGAAGCTCCTAAGAATTCATGGCACAAAAGAGCAAAGATCTCCAGATGAATTAAATGAATTTATTGAGGAAGTAATTGAACCAAAAGCACTTGACAGAATAAGCATACCAACTAGAGACGGTTATATCATTCTTAAAAATGAAGAGATCCTCCACCTAGAAGCTAGTGATAATTACACGATGATCTATTTAAGCAATGGAAAAAGGCACTTAAGTAGCAAAAACATTAAAGTATACGAAAAAAACCTAGACCCAAGTGTTTTTTATAGAATACATAAATCACACATAATCAATGTCCAACATCACCTAAAGGAATTCTCAAGATCTG
Organism: Flavobacteriales bacterium; assembly: GCA_025210295.1. Taxonomy (NCBI): domain Bacteria; kingdom Pseudomonadati; phylum Bacteroidota; class Flavobacteriia; order Flavobacteriales; species Flavobacteriales bacterium. Next base: position 227,716 of record JAOASC010000048.1, read on the forward strand.
AAGGTAATGTCGCGATACTAAGCAGTGGAAAATTAGTTCCTGTATCTAGGAGAAAACTCACGGACTTTTTAAATTATATTAATACTTTTTAAATACCGTTAAATTATTAATAACAACCTCACAATAATTTAAGCACGCTAAACACAATAAAATTAAATACTTTTGATAAGCTTCAGTTGTGAATAATTAACATAAAGTGGTTTTATTTTTAAAAAAATGTTAATTATTCATAAAGAATTATTTTCTTTGTAGGTTGTATGACTTGAGGGGCTGTGCGAAATCAGCTCTAAAAAACAGACTTAAAACATTGTAATTAAAGAACTTAAACAATAAATTATGTTAAACAAAATTACTTTATCACTATTCTTTATTCTTTTGGGAATTGGATATTCTTTTGCTCAAAGTGGTACAGGTACACTAAAAGGTACTGTATTGGATGAGTCAGGAGAGCCGCTTCCTTTTGTAAATGTTACATTAAAACAAAATGGAAACTTAAAAACAGGAGCAACAACAGACTTTGATGGAAACTTTAAAATCTCAAGTCTTGAACCTGGAAAATATGATTTAGAGGTCAGTTTTGTTGGTTATCAAACCCAAAAAACTGAAGGAATCATTATAAAAGGAGACAAATTATTACCATTACCAGACATTACGCTTAGAGAAGGAGACTTATTAGATGAAGTTGAAGTCATCACCTATAAAGTTCCTTTGATTGATAAAGATGGAGGTGCATCGGGAGGAACGGTATCAAGAGATGAGCTAGCAAGAATGCCTGGACGTTCGGCTGGAGCAATTGCTTCTACAGTTGGAGGTGTACAATCAGATGCTAATGGTGAAGTACAATCGGTAAGGGGAGCAAGAAGTGATGCTACTTATTACTACATTGATGGAATTAAAGTACGTGGATCTTCAGCGCTACCAAAATCTGCTATTGAAGAGGTTTCTGTATTAACAGGGGGATTACCTGCTAACTACGGAGATGTTACTGGTGGTATTATTTCTATTACAACAAGAGGGGCTTCTAGACAATACTTTGGTGGTTTAGAATATATTACTTCTGGATACAAATTTGGTGACAACACATACGGTTTAGATAATTATGGATACAACTTGGTTGAGGGAATTATCTCTGGACCTCTTTTAATGAAGAAAGATAGTACAGGAGAAAAAACAGATCCAATTTTAGGATTCTTCTTATCAGGAAACTTAACTTCAATTGTAGATCCAAGACCTCTAGCTATTAAACAATACATCGTAAAAGATGACGTTAGAGCTAGTTTATTAGAAAACCCTGTAAGACCTAACCCTTCTGGAAGCGGAGTCATCTACAACACAGACTTCTTAAATGAAAATGATTTTGAAGAAGTAAAATTCAGACAAAATGTTATGAGTACTTCTGCTAACTTATCAGGTAAGTTAGACTTTAACTTGGGAGAAAACATGAACTTTACTGTAGGAGGTACAGGAAGATATCAAAAAAGAAATATACCTAGTTATGTTAACACACTTTTCAACACCAACCAAAACCCATTAGAAACTACTTATACATGGAGAACTTATGCTAAGTTCACACAGCGTTTTGCTAATGCTACGGAAGAAAGTGAAAGTAAAGGAGGAATTAAAAACGCTTTCTATACCTTAATGGTTGATTATTCTCAGGAAAGAAGAACTAGAGAAAATGAAACACATAAAGGTAAAATTTTCAACTATGGACACGTTGGTACTTTCGACATTGAAAGAGAAAGAAGTTATACCTTAACGGATTTAAATGGAGATGGTAACCCAGATGCATTAGAACAGGATGGGACAAACGATGTTGAGGTTTCGTTTACTGCTTCTGAGGCAAACAGTGATTTAGCTGCTATTACTAGTCAATACTTTGCATTAAACGAAGGTGAAAACCCAGACGATTTATACAGTAGCTTAGACGACATTAGAGGAGGAAACGCCTTAAGAAATGGTGATTTACCAAATGATGTTTATAGTTTATGGAGAAACATTGGGTACCAATACAATGGTTACTCTACAAGAGAGCAAAATCAGTTCCGTATTACTGGACAAGGTTCTGCTGACATTGGGAACCATGCATTAACATTAGGATTTGAATATGAGCAACGTGTAGATAGAAACTTTTCTGCTGCTCCAGTTGGATTATGGACAACAATGCGTCAATTAGCAAACAGCCATGCTTTAGAGATCGACAAGTCACAGTCTTATACTGAGCAAATTGGTACGTTCTATAGAATTAGCTATGATCAGTTAAATGGTGATCCAGGTGAGTATGATGGAACAGGAGAGCAGTCATTCTTTGATTACAATGTTAGACAAAAGTTAGGATGGGACACAGATGGAACAGACTATATCAATGTTGATGCATTAGACCCTAACTTCTTCTCTTTAGATATGTTTAAAGCAGATGAGTTAATTAGTGGGCAAAACAGTAGAAACTATGTTTCTTACTATGGTTATGACCACACAGGTAAAAAATTGAAGAATCAAGTAAGTTTTGATGATTTCTTTAATGCTAAAGATGATCATGGTAACTTAACGAGAACGATTGGAGCTTTCCAACCAATTTATATGGCAGGATACATTATGGATAAATTCTCTTTTGATGATTTAATCTTCAACGTTGGGGTTCGTGTAGATAGATATGATGCTAACCAACAAGTATTAAAAGATCCTTATTTAACCTATTCTGCACAAACAAAAGGGGAAGTTTCTGAATTAAATGGTGTATCTGTAGATCATCCTTCAAATATTTCTAATAGTGCAACTGTTTACGTTGATGATGTGAGTGATCCTACTACAATAAAAGGATATAGAGATGGAGATATTTGGTATACAGCTTCAGGTATTGAAACACAAGACTTAGACCAAATTAAAAGTTCAGGAAATATCCAACCGTTATTAGTTCAAGGTGTTGACCCTACTGCGCCTATTAACTCTGAAGTATTTGAGGACTACAAACCACAAATTAATGTAATGCCTCGTATTTCATTCTCATTCCCAATATCTGATCAAGCGTTATTCTTTTCTCACTATGATGTGTTAACGAAAAGGCCAACGGCAGGTACTGATGGACCTATTAATCGTTTAGATCCTACAGATTATTTATTCTTAGGACAAAACACAAACGTATTGAACAATCCAAACCTAAGACCTGAAAAAACAATTGATTTTGAGTTAGGATTCCAACAAGCATTAAACAGTTCATCATCTTTAAAGTTATCAGCTTTCTACAAAGAAAACAGAGACATGGTAACAATTGTATTTGTTGAAGGAGCTTATCCTAATGATTATAAGACATACGGAAACAGAGATTTTGGAACAGTAAAAGGATTAACAGCCGCTTATGATTTAAGAAAGACTGGTAACTTAACTTTAAGAGCAGCTTATACTCTACAATTTGCTGAGTCTACAGGTTCAGAGCCTCAGTCTGCATTAAACTTAATTAACGCAAGAGCTCCAAACCTAAGAACAATCTATCCTGTATCTTTCGATCAAAGACATGTTGTTACAGGAAGTTTAGATTATAGATATGGAGAAGGGAAAGATTATAATGGACCTATCATTAAAGAGAAACAAGTGTTAAAAAACACAGGAGTTAACTTTACAGGTAACTACTCATCTGGTAGACCTTATACAGCACAAGTTGCACCATCTAATGCTGCTCAAATTAGTGCTAGTGATGGAACAACAAAAGGAAATCCATTTGGAGCGAGAATGCCAGGGACATTTACAGCAAACATGCAGATTGATAGAAACATTACTTTAAAATTTGGTGAAGACAAAAAGAAATCTGCTAACATGAATGTCTACTTATGGGTAAGTAACTTATTTAACACATTAAACATCTCTGATGTGTATAGAGCAACAGGAAACCCAGATGATGATGGGTTCTTAAACTCAGCGAATGCTCAAAATACAATTCAACAGCAAAATGACATAGAGTCGTACAAATACTACTATGCATTGAAAGCGAATAACCCTTATAACTTTGGTGTTCCTAGACAAATTCGTTTAGGTGTAAAAGTTGACTTTTAAAACAGACATTTAATTCATTATTATTATGAAAAATAGAATAAATATAGTAGCTCTTTTAATTGGTTCATTGGCAATGGTGAATAACTATAGTGCCATGAATCTTGTAGGGAGTAAATCAGGACATAAAAAGAATTCTTTTCAAAATAAAGCTGCAGGTTGTGCTCAGGCAGAAACCAAAAGAACATTGGATTACAACAATGTTAGTGCTTTAATTGAAACTGGAGGAACCATGTGGCAACAACGAAGTACAGGAGTTCCTGCTTACGAAGTGCCTAAGCAATCTGAAGATTACTTAATCTTTAGTGGATCTCTCTGGGTAGGTGGTGAAGATGTTAATGGACAGCTTAAACTAGCTGCAATGAAATTCGGTACAGATGGTAACGACTTTTGGACTGGTCCTTTATCTGTAACTCCTAATACTGGTAATCCCGCGATTGGAAGAAAAGATTTTGGTCCTGCAACTGTAGATGGTCAAACATGTGTAGAATACGATAAATTTTACATTACTGAAAGAGCTGAAATTTTAGAATTTAATGGATGGTTTGAAACACCAGATGCTGAAAAGGCTACAGAATATCCAGGTTATACTATTCCTCCTAGTATTTTAAACTGGCCTGCTCATGGTGATTTAGGTAAATTTCAAGATTTTTATTTAGCGCCATTCTACGATAGAGATGGAGACGGGGTTTATAATCCTGGGAATGGTGATTACCCTTGGTATGATATTAAACAGGAGGTAGATTGTAGAAATGATCGTCAAATCACATTATATGGAGATTACAACATGTGGTGGGTTTTCAACGATAAAGGAGACATTCATACAGAAAGTGGTGGAGAACCAATTGGTATGGAAATTAGAGGTCAAGCCTTTGCTTTTGCAACGACAGATGAAGTCAACAACATGACATTCTACAACTATGAATTAATTAACCGTTCTACGCAAACCTTAACAAATACCTATTTTGCATTTTATACTGATGCTGATGTTGGATGTGCAGGAAATGATTATGTAGGTTGTGATATTCAAAGAGGATTAGCATATACTTATAACAAGTATGATGATGATGGTGCTAACCCAGGAACAATAACATGTAATACGCCAATTAAAAGTGAAGGGTTACCTCCAGCTGTTGGTGTTGACTTTTTTGAGGGGCCTTACCAAGATAATGATGGTGTTGATAACCCACTTACAACAGATGTTGCTCAAGCTATCGCGCAAAAAGGTATTCCTTATGCTGGTTTAGGTATAGGATATGGTGATGGTGTAGTTGATAATGAGCGTTTTGGAATGCGTAAATTCGTATACTATAACAATTCGAATAGTCAATCAGTTGGTGATCCACAAAGTGGAAGTGCCGTACAATTTTACAACTATATGCAAGGATTGTGGAAAGATGGTTCTGAGTTCTTCTTTGGAGGAACAGGATTTTCTGGAAACCCAGGAGTAACGACTGTTGCTACAGACTATATCATGTATGGTAATACAGATCCTTACAATTGGGCTACTAGAGGTATTCAACCTCCTACAATTGGTCCTGATGGATGGACTGAGTTTGCTTTAAGTAATGCTGATGAAGATAAAAGAATGGTACAATCTGCTGGACCATTTACATTGGAGCCAGGTGCAGTAAATAACATTACTGTTGGGGTTATCTATTCAAAAGCTCAAAATGGAAATGCTTGGCAATCTGTAATTGATATGCGAGAAGCTGATGATAAAGCTCAAGCTTTATTTGATAACTGTTTTAGAATCTTAGATGGTCCTGATGCACCAGATGTTACCTTACAGGAAATGGATAAAACATTAATCTTATATTTATCTAACCCAAGTAACAGTAATAACTTTAACGAGCAGTACACGGAATTAGATCCAGTAATTAAAGCGACAGGAAATACAGATACAAATTATGTTTTCCAAGGATATAAAATATACCAAGTTGCAGCAGAGGATGTAAGTGTTTCTGATTTGGATAACCCAGATTTAGCAAGACTTGTTGGACAGTGTGACCTTAAAGATAGTGTTACTAGAATCATTAATTATCGTGAGAACTCAACATTAAATGTTTCTGTTCCTGAATTACAAGTTGATGGTGCTAACGAAGGTATTTACCATACTTTAAAAGTAACTGAAGATTTATTTGCTCAGGGAGACTCTAGGTTGATTAATCATAAAAAATATTACTACTTAGCTATCGCTTATGGTTATAACAACTATGAAGACTTTAATCCACTTACTAAGTCTGGACAAAGTAAACCATACTTCCAAGGAAGAAAGAGTCCAATAGGATCTATAAAAACCGTAGTTGGTATTCCTCACATGACTACTCCAGAAAATGGAGGGAGTGTAATTAACGCTCAATATGGTGATGGTCCAAAGATTACAAGAGTAGAAGGAAGAGGAAACGCTGATAATGTTATTGAACTTACGAGTGAATCTGAAGCTGAAATCGTTTCAAGTAGTACACCACCAAAAGAAATTACTTATAAAAATGGGTTTGGCCCAGTTAACATTAAAGTAATTGACCCATTAAATGTACAAGGTGGTGATTATCAATTAATCTTTATTAAAGATAATAATGATGAACTTGAAGAAGCAAGTTGGGTACTTGTTAGAAATGAAGTAGATTCAATTTATTCTGACAGAACTATCAACCATAGAAATGAACAAATCATTCCAGAGTGGGGTATTTCTGTAGATATTCAACAATATGAACATGAACAATTAAACAACAGTTTCTTTAAAACAGAACTATTAACTTCAAGCATTGAATTTGTAGACTACAGTAATGTATGGTTAACAGGTGTTAAAGATGAGGATGGTTTATTTGCACAAAACTGGATTAGAGCTGGGGCTGTAAATGCATCTACTGTAGCTGGTACACCAGCATGTTTAGACCCTACTGCATTTAACGATTTCTTAGAAGGTTCAAACCCTATTGATGAAGAACAAGATTTTGAAAAAATCTTAGAGGGTACATGGGCTCCTTATATTTTGACAGCTGAAGGGGCATGTAACCACGCTCCATTAACAGATGAGAACTGGTCGTCACGTGCACAAACTGATTTAAGTGATTTATCAAGTGTTGATATTGTATTTACTTCTGATCGAAGTAAATGGACTAGAGTTCCAGTATTAGAATCTCAAGATGAGCCTGGTCTTTCATGGGATGGTAGTACAGAAAAAATGACTGTTAAGATGAAACCATCGGTTGATAAGTATGGTAAACCAACAACAGCACCAAGTTCTAGTAGTAACAACCCTGATGATGCCAATTATATCTCAGGAGAAGGAATGAGTTGGTTCCCTGGTTACGCTATTGACTTACAAACTGGTGAACGCTTAAACATGGCTTTTGCTGAAGATTCTTGGCTAGGAAACGAGAACGGTAACGATATGGTCTTTAACCCAACGAAGAATGAATACCAAGAATTTGGAGGTATTAACGATGCTAACTCTGTATTATTTGGTGGAAAACACTACGTATACGTATTTAGAAATGCTGATAAAGACAAAAAAGGATTCAACTATATTGGAGCTTACGACAATGGAGTTTTCTTTAAAGATAAATTAATTGACAATCCAGGTTCTGCTAACTATAGAAAAACATGGATTGGATGTATGTATGTTGGTGTACCTTTATTATCTCAATCTTCATTAGGTTTATCGGATGAGAACGATCCATATTCTTATATTGAATCAGATGTTAGAATTAAAATTAGAGTTGCAAACAACTATAGACAACATGCTGACGCTGGTCAATATGTTGTAGATGGTCCTGGTTCTTCTCAAAATGGATGGTATAATAAATATGCTTTTAACATGGATGATATAGCTACTAGTACTCAGGCAGATGTTACTGATAGTATTAAAGACAGTATCATGAATATGATTAATGTGGTTCCAAATCCTTACTATGCATACTCAAACTATGAAACTGGAAGATTAGACAACAGAATCAAAATTGTAAACCTACCAGATGAGTGTACCATTAAGATATATACTGTTTCAGGTACATTAGTGAGAACATTTACAAAAGACGATAATAGAATTACTTCTATTGATTGGGATTTAACTAACCAAGCTGATATTCCAATCGCTGGTGGACTATACTTAATCCATGTTGATGTTCCTAGCATTGAAAGAGAAAGAATATTAAAATGGTTTGGAGTGGTAAGACCTCCAGATTTGAAAAACTTCTAAGCAATAGAATAATAATATTTAAAAAAAAGAAAAATGAATTTATCTAAATATATATATAAAGGTTTTATACTTGGAAGCGCACTTATTTCTTCGTTCAGCACTTTTGCAGGGAACGAAGATAGAGCTGGATCTGCAGGAGCTTCAGAATTATTAATTAATCCTTGGGCTAGAAGTTCAGCTTGGGCAGATGCAGGTGTATCGTCAGTTAAAGGATTAGAAGCGATGTTTGTGAATGTAGCAGGGTTGTCTTATGCTGACAAAACAGAAATTATGTTCTCGAACACTAACTGGTTAAGTCGATTAGCTGATATTCAAGTGAACAATTTTGGACTTGCTCAACGTGTTGGAGAAACTTCTGTAATTGGGATCTCTTTTATGAGTATGAACTTTGGTGAAATTCCAATTACAACGACAGAATTACCAGAAGGTGGGATAGGAACATTCAATCCAAGATATAACAATATAAACTTGGCATACTCTAGACAATTTTCTAGCTCTATTTCAGGTGGAATTAACGTAAAAATGGTTACTGAAGCTATAGCTAATGCTAAAGCTTCAGGTGTTGCTTTTGATGCTGGTGTTCGATACATTACTGGAGAAAACGAAAACATTAAGTTTGCTATTAGCTTAAAAAATGTTGGTGGACCTATGGCATTCTCAGGTGATGGACTAAACCTAGACATCTTAAATACAAGTACAGGAACGACTATTGCAATGGTTCAAAGAGTAAGTGATTTTGAGTTGCCATCATTATTAAGTATTGGTGCTTCTTATGATTTTTTATTTAATGAAAATAATACGTTGACTTTAGCAGGTGCTTTTACTTCTAATTCATTTACTAAAGATCAGTTTAGATTAGGTGCTAACTATACGATGACAACATCTAAAGCAATTATGATGTTGAGAGCTGGTTATGTTTTTGAAAATGGTATTTTTAAGCCAGAAACTAGAACAACTGCCTTAACAGGTCTAACTGCTGGTTTATCAGTTGACTTTCCATTCGGAGAATCTCAATCACCAATTGGTTTAGATTATACTTATAGAGCTTCTGTATTTGGTCCAATTCATACTGTAGGTGCTAGAATAAACATCAAATAAGAGTTCCCCGATTTAATAAATACATTGATTCAAAGAGAATCTGCAAAATGCAGGTTCTCTTTCTGCTTTATATAAAATAATAAGCGCTAGATATAGGTTGTTTCCATAAAACCTTATAAATTAGTCAGGCTTTACGAAAAAAGTAAAATTATGTCACAGATTAACTATTTTACCGAAGAAGGATTAAAAAAATTAAAAGAAGAAGTAGAATTTTTAGAACGAGTTGAAAGACCTCGTATTTCTAAACAAATTGGAGAAGCTATTGATAAAGGAGATCTATCAGAAAATGCTGAGTATGATGCTGCAAAAGAAGAGCAAGGCTTGATGGAGGCTAGATTGGCTAAATTAAAAAACCAATTGGCCAATGCGCGTTTGATTGATGATTCTAAAATTGATGCTTCTAAAGCTTTAATTCTTTCGACTGTTACCATTAAAAATGTAAAGAATGGTATGGAGATAGCCTACACATTGGTTGCAGAAAAAGAAGCTGATTTAAAAAAGAAAAGAATTTCAATTAACTCTCCTATTGGAAAGGGGCTACTAGGAAAAACTGTTGGTGACATTGCAGAAATTACTACACCAGGAGGAAAAATGGAATTTGAAATCATTAATATTACTCGATAATGTCTAGTATTTTCACTAAAATTATCAATGGTGATATTCCATGCTATAAAATAGCTGAGGATGATAACTTTTTTGCTTTTTTAGATATTTACCCACTTCAAAAAGGTCATACGCTGGTTATTCCTAAAAAAGAAGTAGACTATATCTTTGACCTTGATGACAACACCTTGAAAAACATGCTAGTTTTTGCAAAAAAGGTAGGAAAAGCTATTGAAAAAGTGATTGACTGTGAGCGTATAGGAATTTCTGTAATTGGACTTGAAGTTCCCCATGCACATATTCACCTAATCCCAATTAATGGTATTAACGACATGAACTTTTCTAAAGAGAAGCTACAACTTAGCCCAGAAGAATTTAAAACTATCGCTTTTAACATCAATAAAGAATTTAATAAGGAAAGGTAATTTTTACCCCAAAATAGTTTAACGTGTTCTCTTAGGATTATTTTTTACAAATGCTTCCCAAGAGGAGTACGAACTCTTTGAGCTTCCCATTTGCTTCGCTTGGTAATAATGACACAAAGCTACTGCTAAACCATCGGTTGCATCGAGATATTTAGGCAATTCTGTAAACTTTAAAATGGATTTTAACATCGCAGCGACTTGCTCTTTGCTGGCATTTCCATTTCCCGTAACAGCTTGTTTTATTTTTCGAGGCGCATACTCTGTTATTGGTAAATCTCGCATTAGAACAGCAGCCATGGCAACTCCTTGCGCTCTTCCCAACTTTAACATAGATTGCACATTTTTACCAAAGAATGGAGCTTCAATAGCGACTTCATCAGGTAAGTATTCATCAACCAAAAAACGAACTTTCTCAAAAATTCGTTTTAATTTTAGTTCGTGATTCTCCAGTTTTTGTAAATGAATGACTCCAGTACTAATTACAGATAACTTACTGCCTTTAATTTGTATTAAACCATATCCCATTACATTTGTTCCGGGATCTAAGCCTAGAATTATTTTATCGACTTTAGACAACAATCAATAATTTTATAGTTACTTTACTAAAGTAATACTTTTGTTGTAACAGCTTTAAAGAAAATGAATATATATTTCAAATATCTCATCAGAGTGATATTTATTATTGCTATATCCTATTTGATTTATGTATTGGTGTTTTCAGATAAAAACATGAGCTTATTACAAACAATAGATAAGCAATTTACTCCCACCCTCTTTCTAAATATATCAATAACATTCCTCTTTCAATTTATTAATTGGGGAATTGAAGCCAAAAAATTTCAACTAATCTTATCAAAAAAAACAGAAGTAAGCTATAGTAATGCACTTAAATCTATATATGCAGGTGCATCTACAGCTCTATTTACCCCCGACCGACTTGGTAATTTTATAGGCCGTTTTATTTATCTAAAAAATGTTGATAAAAAAGTTGTCACTGCAGCTACAATGCTAGGTAATTTTGGACAACTAATTAGCACCATTACTTTTGCTTTTATAAGTGTATTTTTAGCACTCGTATTCAAGGTCAGTATAACATTATCTCAGGTTAATACTATCTATCTAATAGTACCTGTCGCTATAGCATGGCTCACGTTAACCTATTACTTCTATAACCCTAGTCAACTGTTACAGCTTGTTAAAAAAATCAAATGGATTAGAAAGCACCAAGATACCTTTAATTTTTTGGAAGATTTTAGCACAGCAGAAAGCAGTAAAATATTAATGCTTTCTCTGTTAAGGTATGTTATTTTTATCATTCAGTTTTATCTATTGCTAATAGCTTTAGGAATAAATATTACGGGGATAGAAACCATTTGTTTTTCGGGGTTATTATATTTATTTACAACACTTATCCCTTCTCCTCTATTGGGCAATTTAGGAACAAGAGAGGTAATTGCTTTATTGTTATTAAGTAATTTTGAAAACTCTGAAATGGCATTAGTAGCCTCATTATTAGTTTGGCTCATCAACATAATCATTCCAAGTATAATTGGCAGTTTTTTTGTATTGAAAATGAACCAGAACAAACATTAAGTGTATACAACCTGTAACTTATAGCAACAGGTAACTGTTATAAGCTTAACAACATCATAAAAAAGAACCAATATGAAATCAATAATTACAACCATATTACCCATTCTTATTTTTTCAAATTTTTATTTTGGAGCTGAGTTGAATGAAGTAAAAGTCAGTAGTAAAATCAATAATATGACCTTGTTTCTAACAGGAGGAGAAGCAACAAGAACAGCTGATGTTACTTTAAAAAAAGGACGTAATAAGATTATTTACACAGGAATCAGTGCTGTTATTGATCAAAAAAGCATTCAATTTAACGCTAATCAGCCCTACGAATTGGTGTCAGTTAACACCGCAATGGATTATTTGGCTCCTTTAGTCGAAAATACAAGAATAACTACACTAAAAGATTCTCTTAACCTCCTTGAGCAACAATTAAGAACTTTAATGGACGAGAAAAACGCCTATACAAGTGAAAAGCAATTGCTAGAACAAAATAAAAATATAAAAGGTGCTCAAACGAACCTATCTGTAGAACAATTAGAAAGTATGGCCAACTTTTACAGAAAAAGAATGACCGAAATTAATAAGAAAACGAGTTGGTATGCACAAGAAATTATAAAAATAAACAAGCAAATCCCTAATTATAAACTTCAGATTCAAGAACTAAATGATCAAACTGCTGCACATAGCAACCAGATTATTGTTATTGTTGACCTTAAAGAAGCTGCAACACTTAAAACGAATATCAAATATATTGTCTCGAATTGCGGATGGCAGGCTAATTATGATTTATTGGCTACTGAGTTAACCAATAACATTACTCTTAAGTATAAAGCTAAGGTATATAATAACACAGGGAATAATTGGGATGATATTAAAGTTACACTTTCTTCAGCAAACCCAGATAAAACGGCTTCTGCCCCAATACTTAAGCCCTGGGTAGTTTCTAACACCTCTAACTTTAAAGCACGCAAGAAATCCAACTCATCCTACCTTGTTCCACAAAACAGAGCTTACAAACAATACTACAATAACAGCTCTGCACCAATAATGGACCAACAATTAGATGCGTTGAACTTCGATCAATCATCAATACAATTGAATCAATCAAAGAAAAATACAGTATCATTTACAACCATACAAGTCCCACAAATCAGTGCTGAATTTGAAATTAAGAAAACATATTCTATTCCAAGTGACTCCAAACCATATCTAGTAGAAATAGCTAAACATACCCTGAATGCTAAATTTTCTCATAGAGCTGTTCCTAAATTAGATAAAGATGCTTTTTTATTGGCAAGCATAGTTGGATGGGAAAAATTAGACTTAATACCTGGACCTGCAAATGTTTATTTTTCTGATACTTATGTTGGTCAATCTTATTTAGAAACCCAAGCTGTTGAAGATACTTTGCACCTTTCTTTTGGAAGAGACAATAAAATCTCAATTGAAAGGAAAAATAGTGAAGAAATGAGTGAAAAAACGGTATTGGGGAATAATAAAAAAGATACTTATACTTATGAAATCACATTAAAGAACAACCAAACTGTAGCGTCAAACATTAACTTATATGATCAAATACCGATTTCTCAAAACAGTGATATTACAGTAACTGTTAATGAAACTTCTGGAGCAACATACGACGAAGCAACTGGAGAATTAGTATGGGGCGTAACACTTGAACCTAACGAAATCAAAAAAGTTAAGCTATCATTTACCATTAAATATCCAAAAGACAGGAAAATTGTTGTACAAAAATACCGTACAATCGCTTGTCCATCATTCTAAGAAAATCAAATGATTATACTAGCGATTATTAGTTTTAGCATATTAACCATCTATGGTTTATTCTTTGGCACTATTTGTTGGGGGCTTTTCAAAAAAAAGGAAAGTTCCCCCAATAATGAACTCGTTCCCTTAAGTGTTATTATTCCATTCAGGAATGAAGAAGATAACTTAGCAAATATTGTTCAATCCTTTTCGCTTTTAAATTACAACTTAAATATTGTTGAGTTTATTTTTGTAGACGATCATTCTAGTGACAATAGTTTAATGGTATTACGTAATGCTTTAACTCCCACAAAATTAATTTATAAGATCATCCAACAAACACCAGAGCAATCTGGGAAAAAAAGTGCACTAATTACGGGTATCGAAAATGCTAAAAATGAATACATCATCACTGCTGATGCTGATACAGTTTATGCAAAGTCATGGCTCGATGCTTTCTCGAAAGCTTTTCAAAATGGAGCTGCTTTTATTATAGGCCCAGTTATCAACAAAAAAGCTTACTCATTCCTTCAACAACTACATAATATTGAAGCACTTTTGCTAAGTGGCGTAACCATTGGAAGTGCAAACCTTAACAAACCTTTGTTATGTAGTGGTGCTAATCTAGGATATACTCAATCTCTTTTCCATGCTATTAAACCTTATGCGAATAACATGGAGATAGCTTCGGGGGATGATTTATTTTTTTTAGATCAAGTGGTCAACACACCACATAAGGTTGTAACATTAAATGATAAGGGGGCTTTAGCTTTTACGCAACCCAACCGTAACTATTCAGAGATTTTAACACAAGCCATTCGTTGGAGCTCTAAAAACAAAAAATTATCCAATAAGTCCAATTTATGGAGTTCAATCCTTATTTTTTTTACCAATATTCTGCTTTATATCCAACTCATTTCGTTATGTTATGGTAATCCATCAGCTTGGTTATTTATGGGGATAAAACTACTCATAGACTTAAGCTTATTAATCATTTTGGTAGTTCGATACAATCAAAAATACTTAATTTTAAATGCTCCCTTTATCTATATCCTCTACCCTATTCATTTAATGATTATATTCGTATCATCTTTCTTTGTAAGCGTGAAATGGAAAGGAAGAATGATTTCTGCAAATGGGTAACACTAAAAAAGGTTCAATATATGCTCAGTCTTGGAGCAAATTAAAAAAAGATAAAGCAGCTATGCTTGGTCTCTTTGCAATTATATTAGCCATTTTTGTTTCTATTTTAGGAGGAAATATTCGCCCAGACTCTTCTCCTTATGCCAACGACGGCATAGCTTCAATTGCCAGACTAGAAACTGGTAGTACCGTTAAACTTTTAACCATTAAAAAGAATAAACATGTAAAAGAGGCTAACTTCTTTACCCAGCTTTTCTTTGGTGGACAAGAACCAACTCATAGCGCTATTCCAATTGTTGATTATCGTTTTAAAAATGATGAAATTATTGTTTCTTTATTTTCATCAAATAGTAGTACCAGTCATACAGAACGCTATCATATAGCTGATGTATATTATGCTATTGATAAACAGCAGTCGCCTACTTTTACATCTGCAAACACTATTCAGTACACCACCATTGATCAAGAGCTAAGATCAATTGCAGTTGAAGAGTTACAAAATAAAATAGCAACGGAGAACATCATCGACAAAACGTTTTGGTTAGGAACAGATGTACAAGGGAGAGATTTATTAAGTCGTACAATGGCAGGAACGATTGTATCACTTTCTGTAGGGCTTATTTCTGTGATTATTTCCCTTATAATTGGAGTTGTACTTGGAGCACTAGCAGGTTACTATAGAGGGTGGATTGATGATTTTATCATGTGGTTGATTAACATTGTATGGTCAATTCCCACGCTATTATTAATCATTTCTGTTACACTTTTACTAGGGAAAGGTTTTACAACAGTTTTTTTTGCTGTAGGACTTACCATGTGGGTTGAATTGGCTAGAGTTGTAAGAGGTCAAATATTAAGTATCCGAGAGAAAGAATATATCGAAGCAGGAAAAGCTCTGGGTTTTTCTAACTATAGAATTATAACGCGTCATATTTTCCCCAATATTATTGGTTCGATTATTGTGATTTCAGCATCCAACTTTGCGGCTGCAATTCTAATAGAAGCTGGTTTAAGTTTTTTAGGCATAGGGGCTCAAATTCCTATGGTATCTTGGGGAACAATGATAGAGCAACATAAGAGTTTTATAACACATCCAGATATGGCCTATTTAGCCTTAATACCTGGAATAAGCATTATTTGCCTTGTTTTTGCTTTTATGCTTTTAGGTAATGGGCTAAGAGATAGTTTTGATACGCGCGTAGATTAAAAAAATAAAGATGTTAACATTTACACCCAATTTAAGATTTAGAATATACATGTCTATGTTGGCATTAATCTTTATTTCGTTGCTTGTAATTGGTGGAACTACAATTTATTTCTTTAACAATCAAAATGAAGAATATCATGTAGGCCGATTAGAGCGAAAAGAGAATACTATTTTAGCCTCTTTACATTATTTCTTGGAAGATTTTCATGTCGATAAAAACACAGATGTTGTTAGCCGAGAGTTTGAAAAAGAGATTAAATTTCTTGCTGATGTCAATAATGTTACGCTAAACATTTTCAATACAAAAGGAGAAATTTTGATGTCAAGTGACTATAACTATGATGACCCTAATTTCTTTGAAAAGCGCATTAATCCTTTAATTTTTAAAGAAATTGAAAAAACAAAAACACGAAAAGTTTTTGAAGAAGGTAAACATAAAATATCTGCCTATTCCTATATTTTTGATGAAAATCAGAATCAAATTGCAATCGTAAATATTCCCTATAACACCGAAAATATGCCTGTAAAGGATGATTTGGAACAATTCTTAAATACACTTTTTAAAATTTATATTTTCTTATTTATTGGGGCAAGTCTTATTGCATTCTTTTTATCCAACTACATTACCAAGTCAATGCATACCATTACAGAAAAAATGCGCGCGGTTAGTATTAACAAAAAGAATATACCATTAGAATGGAATGCTAAAGATGAAATTGGAATGTTGGTGGATGAGTACAACAACATGATTGAAGAACTGGAAAAAAGTGCTCAAAAATTGGCCAAAAACGAACGAGAATTGGCTTGGCGAGAGATGGCTAAACAAGTAGCGCACGAAATAAAAAATCCACTTACACCAATGAAATTAAGCGTTCAACATATTGAACGAGCTTTAAAGCCAGAAGACCCTAACTACCAAGAGAAACTTCATCGCTTTTCACAGAAAATGATTCAACAAATAGATACATTAACTTCTATTGCTAATGAGTTTTCTAACTTTGCTAAAATGCCTAAAGCCAATATTGAAGAAACAGATTTATTGGCTATACTTAAAAGTACAATAGCCCTTTTTGAAGTAAACAACCGATTAGAAATACAGTTTAATTCTTCACTTTCTTCGGCCATAATTGATGGTGATCAAAAACAATTGACACGTGTTTTTAATAATTTGATTAAAAATGCAATTCAAGCAATTCCCGATGAAAAACAAGGGCTTATTATTGTTAACCTATTCAAAAAAGAGCAATTTTTCAGCATAGAAATTCAAGATAATGGGAGTGGTATTTCAGAAGAACTGATTGATAAAATTTTTGTTCCCAACTTTACCACAAAATCAACAGGTACAGGACTTGGTTTAGCTATGGTTAAACAAATTATAGAAACTCACCACGGAAGCATTGAGTTTAAAACTAAAATTGGAGAGGGGACCACTTTCTTTGTGGAATTACCTTTTAAATAATCGAGCGTATAGAAGAAAAATAAAAGCACAAAGACAATTTATTCTTATCGCTTCTATTATTCATAACAACCTATAGTTGCTGGACTGTTTCTTACTTGCCCTTCAATATCAATAGTCGTCGACGAATTATTCGATTTTCCTTTAGCAAAAGAACCAGATGACACGCTATAAATCCAATTACTAGGATCATCAAACTCTGGATCTGAATTAGCAAAGCAATCTGTAAATAACACTTCATTAGTAATTCCATCTTCTAATTTGACCAAGCAGTTTGCCATCGTAAAATTAGGAGCATTTATTCCAGCAATACTTCGATCTAACGTATCCAAGAGTACTTCATTATCATTGAGTCCATAAAAAATAGAATTCGTAAATTCAGCATTAATAAAGGGGCGATAATGAATCACTTCGTTAGCATCTTCATAATAGTTTTTAAATACAAAAAGTGCTGAGTTTCGTTGACCTTGCCAATAGTTCCCAAATGTACAATGGTCAAAATCGACCGTTCCTCCAATAGAAATAAAACCACTATATAAGCCAGCGTTTCCAAAGAGCGAGTTGACAGCTTTGATATTGGCTCCTTGAGACAAAATACCTGCGTAAGAACAATTGTGAGTTTGTACCGCATTAAGATGAACAAACTGACCAGCTTGAGCGGTATCAACTTGAATTCCTATTAATGCATTTTTGATTTCTACATAATCTAATTGGCTGGTTTGAGGTTCAAAAAAACGTATCCCTCTCCATTGTCCAGCTACACTATCAGATGGTGACAAAATAAAGTCTTCTACACGATCTTGCTGAAAAGTTACGGGATCTCCCAAACTCCCATTACAATTTAATGCCCCTTTGTAAACTAAAAATGTTGCTTCGTTGTGTCCATAAATATTCGTCCCTCCAGGAATGGTTAACGTAACATTCGAATCTACAGCACAATAATTATAAATAACGTGTGGTTTATCGTTTGCCCATGTTGTATTACTAGATATAATTTCACTCACATGGAAATACGCATCTTGTCCCCAAGCGTTTAAAACAACTTGTTGAGTATTTCCATTGGTTAAAAATCGAATTTTATCTTCTACGACTAAGGGCGCTGTTCCATTATTAGGATCTATGGTAACCTCAACAAAAACAAACAAACTGTCTTTTGCTGGAATTTCAACATTTTCAAAACTAACTCCAGCTACCCCATCCACATTAATTCTAAACATCGATTGCGTTCCTTGATCTAACCAAATATTGGATATATTGATTCGCTGATTTAAAGTATTATAAATTTTAAAACGCTTTGTCGTAGACCCAATAGTGGTAAAAAGTGTATCGAATAAGATGGTGTCTTGAGAAAATTGAACTTTTGTGGAAGAAGACAGGTTTAGCTTTTCCTTTTTACAATTTGATAACGAAAGGGAGAAAAGAACTCCCAAAATAAGTATGGATAAATATTTTAAATCGTTGAACATTTAACTGTAATTAACTTCTTTTAACGCAAAGATTCAAATATTATTGGCAAATTGAGAAGAAAAAATCTAAAATGTTATATATTTGGCTTAATTGTTGAATTATGAAAGCAACCCTTACCAATAAAAAGGGTTATTGTGTTGAAAAAATATTTATTTATGAGAAAAAATTTACTTTCTATTTTAGCTTTAGGATTGGGACTTCAATCTTTTGCTCAAATTGTTTACACAGATATTACTGATGTAACATTAACCCCTACTACTGGGCGTGAAACTTTGGACATCGATTTAAACAATGATGGAACAAATGATTTTACCATTTTTGCTTTAGATACCACTATTGTTGAACAAGGGAATAATATTCCTGCTGTTGGATGTGGAATAGATATTCACGGGAACAATGAAGTTGATGCCAGCAGTCAGTCGGTTGCAACTGGAAACATTATGGCAGTTACAGCTTACTCTAATGGACTAGCAATTAACAGTTCTGGTGCTTTCATGAGTGGAAGTGGAGGAGGATTCCTTTTCCCAGGTGGAGTATTAGGAATGAGTGCAACTATTCCTTTAGTTGGACAAACTAACGGAGGAAACTTTATTAATACTACCGATCAGTATATCGCTGTTAAATTTGAAATCGGGGTTTCTATGCCAACAACACACTACGGTTGGATTAGAATAGACATGGCTGATAATGCTGCAAATATGACGGTAAAAGATTTCGCTTATGAAACTACAGCTGGAGCAGCAATTAATGCTGGTGCAACAGGTGGTGTTTCTATCAACGAAAAAGAGTTGGCTAATGCTGAAGTATTTTATGGAAACAGCGAATTAAACGTTAATGGTATTTACGGTACTTACAATGTTACTGTTGTAGATTTATTAGGAAAATCTATCGTTAATACAACTGCAACAAACAATGCTATCATTACTTTAGATAATGTGAATAACGGAATTTACTTAGTTAAAATAACTAAAGGAAATGCTGTAGTAACGAAGAAAGTATACATTAAGTAAACAACAAATATATAATGTACTGAAAAGGCTAACTGTGAAGTTAGCCTTTTTTATTGATCGAAAAATGTAAATAATTCAACTTATAAATATTAAACAAGAATAAGTTGACTTTACCTTGACTTAGGAATATTTTAAATAAATTATTGGCAATTGGAGCCATAAAAGCCACTAATTTTATTCCCCCTTTTTTCTTTAATTGAGAATAGAAAGATAATAGTTTTACATCTTCTATAAAACGTTCTTGGTGCTCTATGTTTTTTAAAATCACCACCAAATTTTCTATTGCTAACTTCGTTTTTCTCAAATACACTTCATTTTCTTCTATATCTCCATTCAAAATAGGGTTATCCAGATGAATAATCGCTTTTGAATACAGTTTTAAATAATAGCCAAAAAGCGTATCCTCATGCCCATACTGCGTTAAGCGCTCATCAAATGGAATAGCAGAAAGCACCGTCCTTTCTACCAAAAAATTATTGGTCATAAATGATTGATAAGGATTTTTTTGACGTTCTTCGTATGGTTTACTCTCTCTCCTTATCCCATACTTCCAACTTAGTAATTGAGCTTTTGCAGGTGCTTTTGAGGGATAAACTCTTCCTCCACAAAAAACAACTGCATCCTTATTCATTCGAATTGAATCAACATAGTTTTGTATAAAGTTATCGGAAACAATTTTAGAGTCACAATCCAAAAACAGTAGATAATTGGCAGTTGTATAATTTAAAAACAAATTTCTAATTTTCGCCCGACCAACGTTTTCTGCTAACTCGATATAGCTATGTGATCCACTTATTTTTTGGTTAAGTAATTTATACTTCTGTTCAGAGCAATCATCTATCAATACAATATCTACAGCTTCCTCTACTTTTTTTAGTTGATTAGAAAGTGCATGAACTAATTCAGTAACATCAAAATTATATATCGGAATACAAATTGAAAGCATCAATTCTTGTCGTTATTTTTTTATCGCTTTGAGCACAACTTCTGTAACCAATCCTTTTTTATGCTCCTGAGGTTCTTCAAAAGCTAGCACCTCAACCATAAAGCCTTGTTGTACTAATCGCCCTTTTAAGCCCTCAACAGAATAAATTCTTACATGATCATCTTGACCAAAGTGTTCCAACCTTCCGGCTTTGCTTGTAATCGTGTAATCTTCGTAGATCTCTCCCGTTTTAAATGGGGTTTGAATAAAACATACCCCATTGGGTTTTAAGATGCGATACAACTCCCCCATTGCCTGTTCATCTTTAATGATATGTTCCAAAACATGATAACAAATAATGATGTCATATTGTTGATCAGCTTCTTCGATTGCTTCAATATTTAATCGTTTATCAGCATCAAACTCTCCTTCATAATCAGTAGTAATATAGCTTCCTATTTCAAGGCTATTTAACTTTCGTCGAAGCCCTTTTGGAGGAGAAAAGTGTAAGACTTTCTTCCTATCTAAGTTCGTTTCACACTCCAGCAATTCTACTAATCTTCTAGTACGTGGCAACGATCCACAATTGGGACAAAGCAGGTCATTGTTATCTAATTGAATAAACTTTGAAAAACTTTGATCACAAACAGTACAAGTAACGTTATTACCTCTGTAGGATAAAGCCACAAGCCCTCTCAATTTATCTTCATGTTTTTTGATGAACTGTTTAGGGATAAGCTGCTTTGCTATTTTTTTTACCTTTTCGTACACGCGTTCTATTATTCTTAATCAATAAAAGTAGTATAAATTTCTTTTACAGGCTGAACTTCATTCTCCCAATTTAACTCCTCTACTCCTTTTAATCCGTTTCTAGCGAAAACTTTTACCTGCTCTTGATCTTGCAAGGCAGCATTTAAACCTTCCAAAATTGTATGCGGGGTATGGTCTTTAATGACCACTCCAACGTTATAAGTATGAATAATGTTGGCTACTTCTTTTAAATTACTTGCAACAATTGGAATACCAGCTTTCATATAATCAAAAATCTTGTTGGGCAAACTAAAACGATAATTGATATTCGTATCTTTATCTAAGGTAACTCCAACATCAGCATTCAACGTATATTGCATCATTTCAGGGTAGGGAACTCTACCAACAAAAACTACCTTATTTTGCAAATCAGCTTGACGAGCTCTTCGTTTTAAGTCCTCAATAACGTCTCCTGTTCCTACAATATACAATACATAATCATCAGAAAGTGCCACTGCCTCCAATAGCTCTTCAGCACCTCGATCTACATTTATTCCAGCTCCTTGAAGAATGATTATTCTTTTGTCGTTAGGCATCTTTAAGTCTAACCTGGTTTTAACTTTCTCTATTGTTTGTTGAAGTGGTAGATTCCTAACAATTTTTAATTTTTTACCATAATCTTTTTCATACAAATCTGCGATAGATTGGTTGACTGTGAAAATGATTTCTAGCTTTGGAAAAATAAAACGTTCTATAGCGGCCCATACTTTTTTTGCTGCTCTTCCTTGAATCTCAGGAACTCCTAAAAAATACTCATGGCTGTCGTAAACCAGTTTTTTTCCTCTTATTTTAGCCGCCAAATAATTCGCCAACAGAGTATCCAAATCATTCGCATGATAGATGTCAACTTTCTTAAACAGTAACACGATAAACAGGCGTAAATTAAAAAAAGCATAAAACAATGCTCCCTTCTTAAAAAACAAACGCATTCTTTTCGTCTTGTAGTCACGTTTTAACGGCTGGCTATCCGGTAATAAACGTCCAATCAATTCAACTTCGAACCCCATCTGAGACAACGTTGTACACATCTTGTTTACCCGTTGATCAAACGATAAATCATTGGTAACTGAAACGACTACTTTTTTAGGCATTGTTTAGCAAAGTTATAATAACGCACAACAATAATCATTTATTATCTTACTTTTGTGTTATAAAATAAACAACATGACCACTTTTGAATTAATAGACCAAGAATACATTGAGTTGAATAAGTTATTGAAAATAGAAAACTTAGTTGAAACAGGTGGTGAAGCTAAATTTCTTATCAAAAACGGCGAAGCTATTGTAAACGATGAAGTCGAGACTCAGGTTCGTAAAAAATTACGAAAAGGAGATGTTGTTCAATTCTTTGATGAAATTATTGAGATTATTTAATCTTGATTATTTCATTACTATTATTTAGGATTAGCGTATCGATTGACATCAGCCCCCGTAATTTCGTCATCACATAAAATAACCAAACGCTCTATTACGTTTCTTAGCTCTCTAATGTTCCCTGTCCAATTAACATCTTGGAGTGCAACCATACCATCTGCTGAAACAGTTTTAAGTCCCACACCTTGGTCTTCACAAATCATTCCTAAAAAATGATTCACTAACAAAGGAATATCATCTCTTCTTTCATTCAAAGACGGTACATGAATTGGAATTACATTTAAACGATGATATAAATCCTCTCTAAAATTTCCCTCTTCTATTTCTTTTCGTAAATCTTTATTCGTTGCAGCCAATACACGCACATTTACTTTAATTTCCTTATCTCCCCCAACTCGTGTGATTTTATGCTCTTGTAAGGCTCTCAACACTTTGGCTTGAGCTGGCATACTCATGTCTCCTATCTCATCCAAGAATAACGTTCCTCCATCTGCTAACTCGAACTTCCCTTTTCGTTGTTTATGAGCTGATGTAAATGCTCCTTTTTCATGCCCAAACAATTCACTTTCTATTAACTCTGAGGGGATTGCAGCACAGTTCACTTCGATGAATGGCATTTTCGAACGCTCACTTTTTTCATGCAACTGACGGGCTACTAATTCTTTTCCAGCACCATTTCCACCTGTAATAAATACACGAGCATCAGTGGTAGCAACCTTATTAATCATTTGTTTAATATCTAAAACAGGAGCCGATTCACCAATAATTTCGGTGATTTTTCCTTTACTAACCTTACGCTTTAGCTTTTTTACCTCTTTTACGATTTCTTTGCGATCTAAAGCGTTTCTTAAGGTTACCAAAGTACGGTTTAGGTCCAATGGCTTTTGAATAAAATCATAAGCTCCTTTTTTGATTGCCTCAACTGCTGTCTCTACATTACCATGTCCACTAATCATGACCACAGGAGCTTCAATCCCTTTCTCGATTAATGCATCTAAAACTTCCATTCCGTCCATTTTAGGCATTTTAATATCACTTAGAATTAAATCATATTTATTAGCTAAGATCATTTCAAGACCTTGCTTACCATCTTCTGCTGTATCTACCTTAAAGTTTTCAAACTCTAAAATTTCTTTTAGTGTACTTCTAATTGGTCTTTCGTCATCTATTACTAATATTTTCTCCATAATTCAATTTATTCTAGACAGGTTTTTATCTTGTTTTAAAATTAACCATTTTTATATTATCGCACAATAATCGCTTTAACATATTGTGTCTTTTTAAAACTATCAATAGAACTTTCACCTTGAACAGGTTCTCTTACATGATGTAGTTCTTCTGTAATCATCATTCGCTGTGGATTGATACCACGTTTGTACAATTCTCGTTCCAAATTATCTTTTAAATCTTCAACTCTAGTATATGCTAATTTTTCCTTTGTACTTAATGAAGACTTTCCTACACTACTTGCTGCTCCCTCTAATCGAATTTGAACCGCTCCTTCTGTCGTTATAAAATAAGCCAATTGATCAACAAATGCATAAAACTGTTTGGTTCTTGGATTTAGCGCTTCTGCATTTTGTCTATAAGTATACCTATATCCATTTGTTCCATTATTTTCTTTGGCTTTCACTTTATACACAGGAATAATTTTCAGGTATTGAAATTGGCGGTAAAAGAAAGGCACATAATTACGTTTATTCATCTCTGGACCAATCACTTTGACATCAATGTTTGCTTCCATTTTATCCTCCTCTAAACCTTGTTCTTTTAATACTTTTCGTAATGTTTTTAACGCGTTTTTGCCTCTTAAATTGGCAATATAGTCGTTATCAAATTTATCTGATGCATATACCCATTTAGATGCAGAACTGATGACTTTAAGTTCAACCCACTCCTCTTTACCTTTAATTTGATTAATCAATTCATCTAAAAAAACTTGAAATGCTTGATTCGTGGTATCTATATCTCGAAGGCCACCTCTAAAATATTGAAAGTATATTGGCAAAGCCATTTGCTGGGCACTGTTAATTGGCAGCTTTCTCTCTTCTCCATCCACATTAACCAAAAACTCAGCCAAAACATTTTCATTTAAGTCTGGTGTAGAGTACCCATCCTCGCTAATGATAGAAAGCTGTATGTATTTATCTTGCGAGGATAATTCAACTATTGGGTCTAAAAAAATGATACTTTGTTCTGGTATTCCTTGGTCGAGTAAATCTTTTTGAATGGCCTCATAACTGGCCCTCAATATTTTCTCAAAAGCATAATCTGCCTCTGGATGGTAAATCGTGATGAGTACCTTTACATGCTTATGCATTAAGGCCACTTTTGTTGCTCTTTGAATAAATAAATGATAATCATCTGACTTCGTATTGATCTTTTTATCTACTTCTTTTTGCTTGTAGTAATAGGCTACGTTTTTTTCTTTTTGAATGGTATCTTTCTGGGCTAACATCGATTTTGCAGCTAAGGATACGGTTACCCCTTTAATGCTTAAATAACGTTTAATTTCTCGCCCTTTATTACTTTTAAGCGACACCTCAATTGACTTGTTGAACTTTCCAGGCAAACCTGTTGGATCATAAGCTACCATTAAAGATATGGTATCCCCTTTTGCAATCTCTTCTTTTGAAACTCCCATTGTAGCGCATGCGCAAGAGCTTTTGGTTTCAACAACCCTAAATTTTTCTTTTGAGGTATTGGTAAACCGAAACTCTGTGATTACCACCCCTCGTTCTTCCTCTATCAATTCAAAATCATGCAATACACGATCAAACACAATGGTTCCTTGTTGGGCAAAAGCAACAAAAGACGGCAGGATTATCCCTATAAAAATTAAAATTTTCATTTCTTTTTATCTGTTTTACGCTCAAATATAACAGCAATTATGCCACTAATAGTTGCCATTTTGTTTATTAATCAAAAGTAGATTGTGAACGAAGTAGAACCTTTTATTAAATTAATCGTAAAGGAATGCGCTAAATATAAAATTCGTCGACTTTGAAACAACTTCTAATATTACTAATCTGCCTTTTTTTTTCAGCTCAGTTACTGGGACAAATTGCTTTTTTAAAACAACCTTATGATTATGGTTTAATCAATAGCTCTAATCAATATGTTGATGTGCCCATTAAAAATACTAGCCCTAAAAAGGTCTATATTTTCCGTGCAGATGTAGATAAACGTTTTCAAATTCATTACAGCAGTAAAACCATACTACCAGATAGTGTTATTTACGTAAGGATTCAGTTTACCCCCACTAAGAAAGGAGCTTTTTCGGAAAAGATTCCCATTCATTTTAGTTGCTATGAAGAACCTCAATCGATTAAAATAACTGGATTTACTGAAGAAATCCCGTCATCTTCAATTGCATGCCCAAGTTTTTCTCAAGAAAACAGAAATGATGCTTTGAGTTTTAATTTCCAAGTAAAAGTGATTGATAAACAGACAAAAGAGCCCCTAGAAAATGCTAAAGTCATGATGATAAAAGATGGTTTAATTGCTCACGAATTAACCACCAATAAAAATGGGTCTAAAACTAAAAAAGTAGATTTAGGTTTATACTATTTTGTTGCTTCAAAGCAAGGCTATCATCCGGTTGAATTTCCAAAATACATCAATCGAAAAAACAACTTTGTCTTGTTTGAACTGGAAAAAAATAAAGAAGAAATTGTGCTCAATACAACGCCACCATCAGTACCTGAAGAGGTTCTTGAAGAAGAAACACACCTAGATGATGAAGAAATTATTTTGGAAATCCCTAATGAAACAACAGTAAATAATGAGATAGATACAGTAATTGTTAATCAACCAGAGGTGACCTCTCCACCTGCTGAAGAAAAATATCCTGAATTTCCATTGTCTGTATATAAACCCAACAACATTGTTTTCTTAGTTGACATTTCTTCTTCAATGAAATATACTGGGAAACTTGATTTACTAAAGGCTTCTATGATTGAAATGACCCATCTACTAAGAGATGTTGATAACATCACCATTGTAACCTATGCCAGCCAAACAAATGTTGCAATGGAAACCACAAGCGCAGATAATAAGGACTCTATCATCAATACCATTCAACAACTACAAGCAAAAGGATTGACTGCTGGAGGAAAAGGGTTAAAACTTGCGTATTCGAAAGCTTGCGAAGCCTATATTGCTAATGGAAACAATGAAATAATTATGGCTACAGATGGTGATTTTAATAGCGGTAGTGAGAATGTTTATAAACTCGCTAAAAAGTATAAGCTAAAAGGTGTTAAAGTCTCTGTTGTAGGTATTAAAAATAAAGATTCTCATAAAGCAAACATGAAGAAATTAGCTAATAGCGGAGGTGGTAATTACCTTAAAATAGATTCTTTTGAAGATGCTCAAAAGCGCTTGGTAGAAGAAGTAAAAGTTAGTTCAAAACTTTAAGTTCTTGACTTTTACTAAAAATCAAAATAATATTGTAAAAAATTTAAAAATGAAAAACATAATTTACTTCCCTATAATTATAGGGCTATTAAGCTGTAGTGATCATCAAACAAAAGAAGAAAAAACACCTACAGACTATTTAACCTTATCAGGGCAAATTACCAACCTTAAAGAAAGCGATCTTATTATTAGTGACTACCAAAACACTTATTCTAAAACCATAAAACTGAATGAAGATGGTAGCTTTAGTGATTCGCTAAAACTACCTGACTCTATTAATATTTACGCACTAAAATATGGGAATGAAGTCAGTCGATTATACCTAAAAAACAACCATAACTTATCGTTAACATTAGATACCGATCAATTTGATGAAACACTGAAATACGAGGGGAGTATTTCCAAAGAGAATAATTATTTTGCCGCAAAAATGCTATTAGACGATCATTTTGATTTTATGGAGTTTGTCTCAGCAAAAAATGACAATTTTGAAACAGATCTGGAAAACAAAATGAATGAAAAAGCTGCTTTATTGGCAAAGCACCCTGATATAGACACATCATTAATTGCTTCGGAGAAAGAATCAATTCAACTTTTTGCTGAACAAATGCGCTTTTTTCATATTAACGAGGTTGAAAAAGCTAAAATATTAGACAATCTCGTTGGTAAACCATCTCCTGTCTTCGAAAACTATACTACTCCTGAAGGGGAGCTAGTTTCTTTAGATAAATTCTATGGAAAGTACACTTATATTGATGTATGGGCTACTTGGTGTAAACCGTGTACAGCAGAGACTCCCTTTTTAAAAGAATTCATGACCACAGAAGCAGCAAAAAAAATGAATATTATAAGTCTTTCAGTTGATGAAGACAAAGCCGTTGATAAATGGAAAAAAATGATTAAAGAAGAAGAAATGAATTGGCATCAACTAAGAGCGGACTCAGCATGGAGTTCGAATTTTATTAAAGCCTACGGAATTAATTCTATTCCAAGATTTATATTATTAGATCCTAATGGAACTGTTGTAAATCCAGATGCTCCAAGGCCATCTTTTGATCAGTTTAAGCCAATGATTGATTCGTTAAACTTATAATCAAACATTCATTCGAATGAAAAGGAGCCTAACTAAGATTTAGTTAGGCTTTTTTTATACCTTAAACTCTGTGATATTTTCTCCTGTATCAAAAATATGTGGATAGTGTTCTTTTAACTTCTGAATCATCAATTCTAACGGGACATCTTCAAAATATCCATAATCATCAACATACTCCATAAATAGATCACCTTCACCATTGTATTGCTGTAAAAAAGAGTTATTCTCTCCATCAAACTCAAGCGGTTCTACATTGAACTTCTCACACAATTTATCATTAAAAGCTGGTGACATTTTCAACCACTTCCCATTGAGGTAAACATTCACCATTCCATGAGGAGTTAACTCATTTGAACCAAACTTTTCTGTTAACTTCTCAACAGCTATATGGTTTTTCACCTTACCTAAATGCAGCCTAGCAGGTATATCTAACGCGCGAAGACATGCAATCAATAAAATTGATTTTTCGACACAATTCCCTTTTGTTTTTTCCCCTATTGCACTTGCTTTATAATTCTCTTTGGTAAGGCTTATACTATAAGGATCATACCACCAATCATCACGAATTTTATTATATAAAGCTATGGCTTTCTCCTTATTAGATAACTTCTCCTCTTTATAGTCAGCCACAAGAGACTGAATAACTTTACTTTCTATATCAAAAAAATAAGTTGAATCTAAATATTTCATTTTTGATCATTAATTAAACTAATGGTTCCCCTGTCATTTCTTGAGGTTGAGCTACCTCCATCAACGTTAATATTGTTGGGGCGATATCTGCTAGTTTACCTTGTTTTACGTCAGTTACATTCTTATCTATTACAATAATTGGAACAAGATTCGTTGTATGTGCTGTATGAGGACTTCCATCTTCATTCATCATCAATTCGGCATTACCATGGTCTGCTATAATTACAAATGAATAATCATTTTCTAAACCTGTTTCTACTATCCGTTGTACTCCTTGATCAACCGTCTCACAAGCTTTAACAATAGCTTCTGGGACACCTGTATGTCCTACCATATCACCATTTGCAAAGTTTAACGCTACAAAATCAACTTCACCAACTTTTAAAGCTTCACACAATTTGTCTGTAACTTCAACGGCACTCATTTCTGGTTGTAAATCGTAGGTTGCAACCTTTGGTGAATTGACCAAAATACGCTCCTCTCCTTCGAACTCTTGTTCTCTTCCTCCACTAAAGAAAAAGGTAACATGAGGATATTTTTCTGTTTCAGCAATTCTAATTTGCTTCAAACCATTTTTTGCAACAACCTCTCCTAATGTATTAACAATCGCTTCCTTATCAAAAACAACCTGAATACCCTTATAATTCTTGTTATAATTGGTCATGGTGACATAGTGCAATGGCAATGTTTCCATTCCATTAATATTCTCCTGTGTAAGCACTTCCGTGATTTCTCTACAGCGATCAGTTCTAAAGTTAAAACAGATGACTACATCATCTTTCTGAATAGTTGCCAATGGTTTACCATCTTCACCTAGAACAACATGAGGCTCTATAAATTCATCTGTAATACCTTCTTTATAGCTTTGTTCCAAGGCTTCGTTTACATTCAAAACTTCTGTTCCTTCTCCATCGAGCAATAAGTTATAGGCTAATTTAATTCGCTCCCATCTTTTATCTCTATCCATCGCATAATAACGCCCTATTACCGATGCTATTTTTGTTTTTTTATTGGCAATATAAGTTTCTAACTCTTTCAAATATCCAATACCAGAATCTGGGGCACAATCTCTCCCATCTGTAAATGCATGGATAAACGCTTGATTTTCTCCTATCCCTTGACGTTCCAACAAATCACACAATGCATATAAATGCTCTTGAGAGGAATGTACTCCACCTCTAGAAACCAATCCCATCAAATGGACTTTTTTATTATTTTCCTTTGCATAAGTTATCGCATCTAGCAAGGTATTATTGGCAAAAAAAGTTTCATCTTGAATCGCATTATTAATCTTAGACAAATCCTGATAAACAATCCTCCCCGCACCAATATTTAAGTGGCCAACTTCAGAATTACCCATCTGCCCTGTAGGTAAACCAACATGTTCACCAAAAGTGAGCAAGGTATTATTCGGGTATTTTTTATGTAAACTATCAACAAAAGGGGTCTCTGCTAAAAAAACACCATCTGTTTGATCATGTTTACCTATTCCCCAACCATCTAAAATAATTAACACTACTTTTTTCTGTACCATTTTCCTAATTGTGTATTTCATTTCAAAAATACGCAATTAATAACAAACAATAAAACAACACCTATCAACTTCATTCATACAGAAACTAGCCAACAACATCTTAACTATGACAAAAACAATAGCCATTAAAGACCTTACTTTTCAATATTCTAAATCAAAAAAAATACTAAATAATTTATCCATTAACGTACCCCAAGGTTCCATTTATGGTTTCTTAGGCAAAAACGGAGCGGGGAAATCTACAACAATGGGTATCATTACAGGACTAATCCCTATTACAGAAACTGATAAAGTAAAAATATTTAATCAACCTATTGACGAACTTTACCCTCATGCTTTTTCAAGAATAGGGTCTCTTATTGAATTTCCCTCTTTTTACCCTCACTTAAGTGGTTTTGATAACCTTAAGTATCTCGCCAAAATAAGGAAAAGTAAAACGAACATTGCCGAAATCCTATCTTTAATTGGATTAGAAAATGAGGCTAATAAAGCTGTAAAAAACTATTCAATGGGAATGAAACAGCGTTTAGCTATTGGAGGGGCATTATTGGGCGATCCAGAATTATTACTATTAGATGAACCTGTAAATGGACTTGACCCTTCTGGGATTATTGAAATAAGAAACCTCTTGATTAAGCTTAATCAAGAAAAAGGCATTACCATTTTTATTTCTAGTCACTTACTTGCTGAAATTGAGAAAATGTGTACACATGTTGGTATACTTAAAGAAGGATCACTTGTTTTTGAGGGCACAATGAAAAAGTTAATAGAAAGCAATTCACAAAAGAAGATAGAACTCTCGCTACAAAATTCCAAAAAATGGATTTCGGTGATTCAAGATAACTATGGAATAACAGCTGAATACCTAGACGAAAATTCAATTGTTATTAAAATTGACAACTCACTGTCTACTTCTGAATTTGTAAAAAAACTGATTAATGAAGGAGTCGAAATTGAGCAATTCAAAGTACAAGAAGATTTAGAAAACCTATTCATTGAAATTACCAACAATAAATAACAAAAACGCATGAACAAATTTATAACTGACCTAATAACCATATACCAAGCAGAGCACCTTAAAAAGAAGAAGAAAGGAATATATTGGACAAGCTTTATTGTTGGAATTCTATTTCCTAGTATTGGTTTTTATTTATCGATGAAAGATGGTTATGATAACCACATTACACAACTTCCCTATAATTTTTATGAAGATTTTATTGCTCAAAAAATCATTGGTTTTGCAAATTTTTTCTTCCCGCTAATAATTATAATTTCAGCAGGCCGTATAACTCAATTAGACCATAAAAAAGGAGGGTGGAAACTCATGGAAACAAGCCCAATAAAGAAAGCATCTATCTTCTTTGGAAAGTTTTCGGTACTACTTACAAATAATCTAATTGCCATTTTAGGCTTTATGTTAAGCTCCATGCTATTTTCCTTTATTTTAATCACTAAAGGAGGAACACCAACCGAAGCCTCTACAGTTATTCCTATAGGATTTTTTATTCAATTAACGCTAAGGTTATTGATTGGGTCATTACTTATATCTTCTATTCAATATGTTTTATCTGTTCGTTTTAAAGGAATGACATGGCCGTTATTAATTGGTTTTATTGGATTAATTGGAACCTTATTCTTAAGAGCTGTTTATTTGAAAAAAATGCCCTGGAACCCTTTTCGAATGTTAGAAGTTGTAGGGTTTAATATACATGGTAGTGACCTTGGAAACCTATTACTTTACACTGAATGGTTGAGTCTTATCGTATCCATTCCTGTTTTAGTATTAGGATTATCATTTTACCAATACCAATCATTTTATTTTGCTTTAATAAAGGACAAAAAAAGAGGAGCAGCAATACTACTAACCTCAACAGCTGCTTTAATTGCTGCTTGGACAATCATTACTCCTAAACAAATGGAAAGCTATAATAAAACGGTACTAGCTGGTGTAATCAATAGCGACACTCCTATTGATAATATTTACTTAATTAATGCTGTTACCAAAGATACCATTACAAAAGCAGTTGTAGAAAACAACCATTTTCACACCACAATAGACAACCAACTTGTTACCAACTATTATCAATTATATGCTGACAATAAATTTGAAAACAAGATCTTTTTAGGAGCTAAAGATAGCCTCTATATTGAAGTAGATTATTTTAATCAAAAGAACGCTATAACAATTGGTGGTACAAGATTAGCAGAAAACAACATCATTAAAAAATCTGAAAATCAAAGATGGTTTATTAAACATTACTTAAACAATGATAAAGAATTGAGCAATGTACCGTTTTTTGAGAAAATGTTATTCAATGAATTAAAAGATAGAAAACACTCAGAAACTCAAGGAAAAACAATTGACAACTATATTCCTAGAGAAGATTTTAAAAATAGGCACCATAAATTACTTACGATACAATATTTAAATTATTGGGAGACCTTCAAACAAAAAAGAAAAGCACTTTATCCTGATCAAGAAACGCTTGACAATGAAAAAATTACCATGTTAAAAAAAGAAATTTCTCTTGAAGATGAGACATTGCTTGGCAGTAGTTCGTACATCACCTATATCAATCAAGAGTTGACGAAACAAACAGCTATTGATGAACTAGAGCCCAACCTAGTTATTCTAGAAGCCTATAAAAATATTTCTGATGAATCTTTTAAAAACAAAGTATCCTATATACAATTAAAAAAAGCATTAAAAGAGGCCAACAAATCAAGTGAACGATATAAGATTACAAGCAATTATTTGTCTTTAATCAACAACGCTTCTCTTAAAAAGGAAATAGAAGCCTACAGCAAACAATTAAACTTGCTAGACCATGGAAATCTAGCCCCTAATTTTAGCGCCATCAACGCTCAGGGTGAAGCGTTTTCATTAGAAGCATTTAAAGGTCAATATTTAATTATTGATGTCTGGGCTACTTGGTGTGGACCTTGTAAACGAGAATCTCCTTTCTTTGAAAAATATGCACTACAATTTAAAGATCAAAACATTACATTTTTATCGTTAAGTGTTGATCAAGATGATATTAAGTGGAAAGCTTCAATATTAGATAAGAAATCAATTACACAACAACTCATTGTTATCAACAAAAACCTATTTAGCAAACACTACAACATTGAAGCAATACCTAGATTTATTTTTATTGATCCAGAAGGGAAGTTAATTAATGCAGAGATGCCACTCCCATCCCAAAATGCATTTGAAATCTTTATACAAAATGAACTGGATAAAGCATCCAGTTCTAATGCGCAACAAACTACAGTTCAATCTCTATGATTGTTCCCTGTGGTTTGTTGTCTAAAGCTTTAATTTTGCCTTTGTGAAGTTTGATAATTCTGGCTACTAAATACAAACCAATCCCAGTTCCTTTCGTCTTTCGTGTTTCTTCATTTCCAGAACGATAAAACAATTTAAAAATGTTAAGCTTTTCACTATCCTCAATCCCTTTTCCCTCGTCTTGAATTTGAATCACAATACGATTTCCTTTTCTCCTAGCAGACCAAACAATAGGACTATTTTTCTCTGAATATTTTACTGCATTAGACTGTAAATTTTGAATAACTGAGGAAAAATAAAATTCATCAACGTGCATGGTTAAAGCAGGATCTATTGCTACAGTAATTGGATTTTCTCCAACCATATTATAAATAATTTGCTCAATAAAAACTTTAACATTGATTTTAGACAAACGAATTTTTAATGTTGATTCTTCTATTTTAGACACTAACAAAATATCTTCAACCAACTGCTGCAATCGGTTTTGGTCGGCATAAACTTTCTTTAGAATATCTTTCTCTTTCTCCCTTGGCAAGTCTCTATTAATCAATGTCTCAACAAATAGTTTAGTCGATGCTATAGGTGTTTTTAGTTCATGAGTAACAGACAAACTAAAGTTTTTCTTCTCATGCACTAACGCTAACTCTTTGAGAATAGAACGTCTTATAAAATAAACTCCAGCAAACAATAAAGTAATAAATACAGCAGCCTCTCCTGCAATCATCATTGTTTTGCTGTGTATTACATTTTCATCATCATTCACCAGCTTATTCAACTGTATAATATGATAAGCCCACCACATTAGCTGCAAAAAAACATACCCAAATAATATGAATAAAATAACTAATGATTTATTTGTTTTTTTACTGATAACTGAAGTATTTTTTTTACAAAAATAATGATTTGTAATGGCTTTTTAAGAATTTTTATTGAATTGTCTTCTCCAATGCTATTTTAAGCCACCTTTTTCACAATAGGAATCCAAGAAAGGAATTAATTTACACTATTATAAAACCTCCTATTCCTTTAACTTTGTTAGTTATGACTAAACATTTACTTTTTATTTTAACGTTAGCACCTCTATTTATTTGGGGGCAAAAATTGAATGTATTATTTCTAGGAAACAGCTATACTGGTGTAAACAACTTACCTAGTTTAACGGCTCAACTAGCGACATCTTTGGGAGACACTATTAACTATGACTCCAATACACCAGGTGGCCAAACTTTACAAGGGCATAGCACCAATTCCACCTCTCTTAATAAAATAGCTCAGGGAAATTGGGACTTTGTGGTGTTACAAGATCAATCTCAACGTCCCTCATTTCCTCCATCGCAAGTAGCAACAGAAGTTTATCCCTATGCTGCAACCTTAGTCGACTCCATTCGTTCTGCTAATGTTTGTACAACACCTCTTTTTTACATGACTTGGGGACGGGAAAATGGAGACCAACAAAACTGTCAATTTTATACTCCTATCTGTACTTATGATGGAATGCAACAACGTTTACGTGAAAGTTATTTAGAGATGACCTACAATAACCAAGCTTCTGTATCTCCTGTTGGAGTTGCATGGAAATATACAAGAGACCACTTCCCTAATATCGACTTATATACCTCAGATGGTAGCCACCCTAGTTTAGCAGGAAGTTATTTGGCTGCTTGTGTTTTTTATTCTTCAATGTTTCGTACTTCTCCTGAAGGAGCGACTTTTGAAGCGGGGTTACCAACAAGCACAGCTTCTACCCTTCAAAACATTGCAAAGCTAATAGTTATCGATAGTTTAGAAACCTGGAAAATAGGTTCTTATGATGCTCATGTCAGCAACATTACTCAAAGTAACGCGAATAATACCATTACGTTCTCAGCGACCGCTAACAATGCAGATAATTTCTATTGGGATTTTGGAAACGGAGCAACTGCTACCACTTCTACACCATCTACAATATACACCAATGATGGTAATTACACCGTTGTTCTGACCGTTGATAACGGCTGTACTACCGATACAACTTCTACCACAGTTACGATATCTTCTACTGCTATTTTTGAACAAAAAATCGACTTCAATTTAACGCAAGACAACGCTAATATTTTTTTAGAGTTCATTAATAACAGTACTAGAACGATTACTTTTTATGATTTAAACGGGAGGTTATTGAATCAAAAAATCATTCACAATAAAAATCATATATTTGATACAAAGAACTTCCCTAAAGTCTATTTGATGATCATTCGTGAGAAAGATACTGTTCAAACACTTAAATTATTTAAATGAAATACCTACTAACCATCCTATTACTTCCCTTGATAAGCTATCTATATAGTCAAGAAACCTATCATAAAGCTAAAATTTACTACAACACACCTAAGGATCTTGTGCTATTGGCTAATCAAGGGGTAGCAATAGACCACGTTATTCATAAAAAAGGAGTCTTTATTGAATCTGACTTTTCACAAAACGAAATCAACTTAGCCAAAGGTTTAGGCTTAGACGTTGAGCTTGTCATTGAAAATGTTTCTGAATTTTATAGTCACCAAAACAAATTAAAGAATTCAGAAAAAAATGAGAATTGTAATAATCCCATTAATTATCCTGTTCCTAGTAATTACAACAATGGATCGATGGGAGGTTTCCTAACTTACAGTGAGATGCTACAAGAATTAGACGATATGGCAAGCTTATACCCAAACTTAATCACTGTTAAACAAAGTATTTCTAATTTTTCTACAG
The DNA here is from genome assembly GCA_025210295.1 of Flavobacteriales bacterium. Classification (NCBI taxonomy): domain Bacteria; kingdom Pseudomonadati; phylum Bacteroidota; class Flavobacteriia; order Flavobacteriales; species Flavobacteriales bacterium. The sequence goes on from JAOASC010000048.1 coordinate 264,588, forward strand.
AAGAAAACAGGCCAATCTATTGGGTTCGAATGTCAGACAATCCTAACAATGACGAAAACGAACCAGAAATGTTATATACGGCTATTCATCATGCTAGAGAGCCTGGTTCTCTACAACAAACTATTTTCTACATGTGGTATTTGTTAGAAAATTACAGTACAAATGAAGAAGTTCAAGCCATATTAAACAATACAGAATTGTATTTTATTCCTTGTATTAATCCTGATGGATACATTTACAATGAAATAACCAATCCTAATGGAGGTGGGCTTTGGCGTAAAAACAGGCGTGATAATGGAGATGGAAATTTTGGTGTTGATTTAAATAGAAACTACAGTTATCAATGGGGAGGAGCAGGAACAAGCACTGATACAGATAGTGATATCTATTTAGGACCTTCTGCCTTTTCAGAAGTAGAAACTCAAGCCATTAAATGGTTTTGTGAACAACACGATTTTAAAATGGCCTTAAACAGTCATACGTACGGTAATTTACTACTCTATCCTTTTGGATATGCCACCGGCCAAATCTCACCTGACGATGCCACTTTTGTAGCCATGTCTGAAGTGATGGTGGAACAAAATGGTTATACCAATCAAATCTCTGCTGCATTATACGCTGCCTCTGGTGATTCAGATGATTGGATGTATGCAGAAACCAGTACACACAACGAAATATTGGCAATGACTCCAGAAGTTGGCAATGGTTTTTGGCCATCCGAAAATTCTATTATATCCATTTGTCAAAACATGGTCTACCACAACCTTATGGCTGCTAATTTTATTACTAATTATGCAAAGTCCTATGATCAATCTCCTTTTTCAATTACTCAAAACACAGGATATTTTAATTATACCATTAAACGCTTAGGATTAGATGCTCCTGGAAACTTTACAGTAAGTATAACACCAATAACCAACAACATTGTTAGTGTTGGAAGCCCCAAAAGTCATAATGGAATGGCCTTATTACAAACTGATACAGACTCTATAGCTTATACATTAGCTGCCTCTATTCAAACTGGCGATGAAATTCGATATGTATTAACAACCAACAATGGACTTTATGATACCAAAGATACCATTACCAAATACTATGGAACATTACAACCTCTTTTAGTCGAAAATGGTGACAATACCTCAAATTGGTTAAATACTGGAGACTGGGGGATTAATAGCCAACATTACTACACTCCTTCGTCTTCTATAACCGATTCTCCCAATGGAAACTATGATAATAATTCCAATACTTCTATACGTTTAGCAGATGATTTCTCTTTAAGCAATGCTATTGTTGCTAATATTAGTTTTTATGCTCGATGGGAAATTGAAGAGGATTGGGATTATGTACAATTTGAAATTTCGACTGATGGAGGAAACACTTGGATTCCTCAATGTGGAAAATACACCAATAGTGGAAGTGATGATCAAGCTACAGGAGAGCCCTTGTATGATGGGATGCAAAATGCTTGGGTAAAAGAGGAGATTAACCTAAGTGAATACCTTGGACAAAACATCTCAGCTCGTTTTCAGTTAGTGACTGACCAGGCAGTAAAAGAAGATGGCTTTTATTTTGATGATTTTCAAATCAATGTCATTTATGGATCCAACATTGCTGAACATTCCAATCAAAGTGTTTACATCAGCCAAAATGTTCCTAACCCTAGTAATGGGACCACCTCTATTTACTATCAACTTGGAGAGAATTATGCTAATACTGCATTGATCCTATTCAATCAAGTTGGAAAACAAATTAGAAAATATCCAATTGCTAATAGCAAAGGACAAGTGACAATCAATACTAATGAACTAGCTGCTGGAGTTTACTTTTATCACCTAACCAATAATGGAACTTCTTCTGAGACTTACAAAATGATGGTAGTGAAGTAGTTTTAACGTTGCTTCCTTTTTTAATTTAAATAGACTAATAGTCTTGACTTATTGCGACTAAAAGTTATGCAAAAAAGGAGACGAGATTTAGCAATAGAATTCCTAAAAACAAAAAGTTTTCTTCCAAGAAAGAAAACAATATTCCATATACCTTTTAAAATAAATTGTGGGTTAAGACAATCAATTCACAAACAACACTTTTGTTGCTATTTTGTCGCTACCATCTTCTGTTACGATAAAAACGTAATAAACTCCTGTAGCTACACGTTCACCCGAAAGTGTTCTGCCATCCCATACAGCTTGCCCGCCTAGAGAAGTTGTTGAAGCAACCAAATTTCCACTAGCATCGGTAATTTTAACATCAGAATTATTTGTCAATCCTTTTATGGCAATTTTACCTTCGTATTCTGGTCTAACTGGGTTAGGATAAGCGTAGACATTGTTAAAACGATCATTCGGTTCAGTTGCTTCACCTTTATACCCCATTATTCCTTTATCAGTACCGACATAAACCTCACCTGTTTTCGGATGAATAGCCAAAGCATTGATTGTATTTGAAAAGATAGGACTGTTATCAGTAGTAAACGAATGAATCATTTCTGTTCCGTCTTCAGCAATTAAAAATAAACCACCACCTTCTGTTGCAAACCACTTTCTATTCGCTCCATCTATTACAATTTCATTAATGTCTTCTGTTCCCAAAAGAACTTCGAGAACACCGTCTTGTTCTATCAAGATTTCCTGTGCATCATAATTCCCTCCATCAAAAATATTTTTAGGGTTATAAATCACTACAGGTCCATTTTCTGTTCCTAACCAAATCGCTCCATTTTTATCTTCAACGATGGTATTAACAATATCGGATGGTAGCGCTCCAGTTCCCTCAGAAGTTGTTAAGCTTTGAAATTGGTCGTCTGTTTCATCTAAAGGAGTTTGATTGTAATCGTAAACCATTACGCCTCCTCCTTTTGCAGCCATCCAGATGTAACCATTGGTTTTATCGATGTACAAATCGGTACATATTCCACCTTTCATAGCCGCTGAACAAACAAAAGATTTCCATTCTCCCTCTGGAGTATATAACGAAAGGGGTTCGTTTACAAATGCATTGGCCACCCAAAAATTGCCCTCTGTATCGAATGCAGATCCTGAAGCACATGTTTTGGTCAAATCGGTTAATCTTCTTTGTAGTGAAGAGTTATGCCAAGTATGACGTTTTACAAACGCTCCATTTCTAATTTCAACCACTCCTCCCTTAAAAGAACTTGCCATAATGTGTGTAGCGTCTTTCGGGTCAACGGCTATATGTACATAATCAAAAATAGAATCTGCCACCGATAATTCTACATCTGTTAAACCATTATACATCGTCCAAACATCAGAATCATAATGGTACACCCCGTTCATATTGAAGGTATTATTCCAAGCTGACCCCTCTGTTCTCCCCGAAGCAACCCACAAATCATCATCATTAGTTACCATATAAAACACATCATTCCCAAAAGGTCCTTGAAGCAAATAACGTTCAAAATTATAATTATTCGTTACTCGAACCATTCCATTATCTCGATCTGCTACCCAACAGACATTATCATTCCACAAACAGTTATTGGGCTTTATAAAACTGGTTTCTGCATAGGTATACAACAAATCTTGTTGTTGTAAGTTTTCATCTACCTCGATCACACCTCGTTGAGTTGACAACAACAAGTGATTATCCTTAGTCGAAAAACCAAAATAGTCGTTATTGGTCAACGAGGATACTTGTTGGAAACTTCCATTCTTAAAAGAATACAATGTATCGGTTAGGTACCCTGTATAATTAGCATTCAATAATAAACCATTAGCATAATTGGTTATTAAGCTATATGGTTCTTGGGCTATTCCTGGCTCTATAGACCAATTATTAGGATCAGATAAAAATTGAGACTGAATACTGGCTTTATACACTCCAGCATCAGTAGCAGCATATATGGTATCTGAAAAGATTGTTAAATCATTCACTTTTACTTGACTTCCTCCAGCTCCTATAATGTATGTATCTTTTACTTCTTGACGTTCGACATCCAAAACCACAATACCAAAACCACAAGTTAAATAAGATAACTTCCCGTCAGAATAAATATTATAAATCTGTTTATCGCCAATAATATTACTAGTTACAATACCCGAAATATTGATCACTTCTCCATTTTTAATCAAATCAATACTCCCAGATTCATAACCTATAATTAAGGTTTCTTCTTGCTTATTTAGCCCCATGACGCTAATAGAAAAATCTGAAAGCGCATTAATTTTTGTTACGCGTTCTAAACTATTATCTGTCTCATCTAGATAGTACACAGCATACGGAGTTGCAGCATAATATTTTTGATTTACATACGCTACGTTAATCACATTCCGATAAGGGAGGTAATCTCGCCAAGCTCCAAGTAGAAACCCTTGCCCCATCATCAAAGAACTTAAGAATAAAGCAACTATAACTAGTTTAATTTTCATGTAGCAAAAATAGAAATCCGTTTGGTAATATCAATTAAATAACTATTCTTTCTATTTTTTATTGCTATCAAGGTTTAAAAGAATATTGCTCAGTGTTCTTAAGAGCTAAATCTTTCGATGATCAAAACCAAATTTTGTATTGTCCTATTGGTAATAATCCTGTTTGATATCTGGTTACAATACTTTTACTCGAATGAGAATACCCTTCACTAAAAACATTTTTCCTGTTTGTCAAATTTTGAATATTCACCGCCCATTCTTGAGTAATTTTCTTGCCATTTTTCTTAAACCCTATTTTAAAATCTATTCTGAAATAGTCTGGATATCGCTCAGAAAACGCTTGATCATAATCGTAGACAGTTTGACCAATTTGTTGGCTCGCTTCCAAGTCTATTGGTACAAATCGTTGACCTCCATTTAAGGTACTTTTGATATCTATGAGCAATGATGAATTAGCTCCTTCTTCTTTCTTTGAATGGAAGAAAAACTCCTTTCCTATTAGACCATTAAAAGTATAGTTTCCATTAAAAACGGTATTGCGTTCTACTCCATCACTTCCCTTGTATTTCGACTCATATAAAGAAGTGGTTACCAAATAATAAAAACCTTTATTTAAGAACCGTTCTAAGGTAAACTCTACCCCATAATTATAACCTGTTCCCGTATTGACTAAAGAATCTGGAAACGACAAATCAAAATTGGCTCCATAATTTAAGATCGAATAATTATTCGTATTCACATCAACAGGAACATTAGCCAACAGCTGGTAGTAGGTTTCTGCTTTAAAACGGGTGTTTTTACCTAAGTTTCTATCATATCCCAATACAAAGTGTTGACTTTGAATCATCCCTAAATCTTTATTGGGAATGACCTTCTCACCATTATCTGTTTCTATTTCTTTAAAATACAATCGTGTTGTAGGTAATTGATTATGTAAACCATAAGCTGCACTTAATGTATTTTTCGAATTAATTTCCCATTTCAGACCAACTCTAGGCTCTACAGAAAACTGGTTGTTATAGGTAAATAATTGTGTATGCACCCCTGTATTAAAAGTCAATTTCTCATTCATTCGATATTGCCACTGCACAAAAGGTTGAATAAAATAGGTAGCTCCTTTAAAATCGGTTAAGGTTACCCAACGTTCAGGGATAATCTGATAGGTATTGGGTGCTAGAAGAACAGAATCCTTTTCAATATTGATACTATCCGAAAGGTTAAAAAAGCGTCGATAATTATACGAACCTATTTTAAACAAATGTTTTGCAGAATGTTTATGGTTAAAGATCAAATTTAAAGACTGCTTTCCTTCTGTAGATGTATTGCGATAATTCGGGTTATACAATTGCGTTATCGTATCCAAATAATTTCGAGCTATTTGATTATAGGTAGCATCAATTGAAAAGGTGGTTTTTAAATATGATTTTTCGTTGAAACGATAGGTGTTTGACAAGCCTGTCACTCCTATTTTTGAGGTAAATAACAGGTCCTCTCCACTTTCTTGAAAAAGGTTCTCATCTTTTTGTTCAGAGTCTAAAAAAGCGATAGCACTTGCTCCACCAAGTCCCCAGAATTCTGTTTTTCCTTTTTTATTGGGGAAACTTAATTTGAAAAAACCATCTGAATAGTCAGGAACTGCTGTTCCTGTTCCAAAGTTCAACCCCATCAATTGAAATAGCTTTAGTGTAGAATATCTGAAGTCAACAATATAAGAAGAGTATTGTTTTTTACTAATTGGTCCCTCAGCCATCATTTCTACGCCATTAAATCCAAGTTGTCCTAAAAACTCATGCTGTTGATTATTTCCAGAACGCAATTTCAAATCAAATACACCAGCAATTGCGTTTCCATATTCTGCTGGAAAAGCCCCGGTCATAAAATCTGAATTGTCTAAAACATTATTATTTAAAATACTTACTGGACCTCCTGTTGTTCCATTCAAGGCAAAATGATTGGGATTAGGAATATCGACATCTTCCAAGCGATATAAGACTCCCGTCGGGGAATTCCCTCGAATTACAATATCATTTCGACTATCGTCTGACCCCTGAACACCTGCAAAATTTTGTGCCATTCTCGCCACATCATTCAAACTTCCTGCATAACGCATGGTTTCATCAATAGAGAATGTTCGAGCACTTACTGAAGCCATCCTATTAACGGTTTTATCTTTATCTTGTTGGGCTTCTACCACGACCTCATCGATTAAGATGGACTCTTGTAATTCAACATTTAAAATCACTTCTTTTCCTGCTGTCACCTCGATATTGGGGAGAGTTTTAGTTTCGTAACCAATATAAGAGATTTGAAGTGTATGTCTCCCCAAAGGGACTTTCTCTATTGTATAACGTCCATCAAAATCAGTCGCTGCCCCAATAATTGGGTCGACATCTATAACGATAACATTCGCTCCTATTAATGGAGATTTTGAATCTTTATCTAACACAACCCCTCTAATGTTTTGCTCTTGAGCATACCCCAAGCCTAAAACAAACCAACTCAAAATAAAAAAAGCACCTTTCATGATCATGATTTTAAAATTTGAAACAAAACAAGTACTAAATCCTTTGCTATCCAAATTTTAGTGCTGTTCTGCAAGTTTTGGGACGAATTGCATGGTAAAAACCCACTTAAAAACCACTCTAAAACCTGCGAAAAATCATTGTTTTCGTTCATTTTTCGCTGAGAACTCTTGCTGTGTCAATTTTTTGTAAGAAAGTCTTTGATTTTGATTCAATTCCTTTCAATATCTCGCTTTAGATTGTACATTTGCAACTTAAAAATAATACAATGGTGAAGAAAATATTAACATGGGTCTTAGCAATATTTTTGGCTTTAGCTGCAATGATTTATCAAAGAAGCACAGGGCCAACTTATGAATACAAAGGTTATTTAGAACATCAAGAAGACTCACGTAAATATAAATTGCTTCGCTCACAGGAAACTACTGAAGGTGCAAAAATTGAATTGCCTTATTTTGAAGGAATTAACTACACCGCTACATTACACTATAAGCGTTATCAAACTCAAGACGACATTACCGACTTAGACTTTCAATTAGACGAGAATAAGCTTTTTATTGCACAATTGCCGGTTCAACCAGCTGCTGGAAAAATTGAATATTCGATTACTGGTTCTATTGATGGGAAAGAATTTTCTATTCCTGAAAAAGGAGAGGATAATATCGTTTTGAGATATAAAGACCCTGTTCCTGATTACATTTTAATTCCCCATGTTACGATGATGATTATCGTAATTATTTTCGGTATTCGTGCTGGTCTAGGTGCTGCATTTAACGACGGGACAATGCGTAGATGGACAATTGTTGCCTTTACAGCAATGACTGTTGGAGGAATGATGTTGGGGCCTATAGTACAAAAATATGCTTTTGGAGAATATTGGACTGGATTTCCAAACGGAAGTGATTTTACAGACAACAAAATGCTAATTATGTGGATTGCTTGGGCGTTAGCATTAGCAATTATTGGGTTTAAACCTAAAAAGAAAGAAGGAGTAAGTAGAGCAACAGTTCTAATGGCATCTGTAGTGATGACAATGGTTTATCTAATTCCTCATAGTATGGGAGGTTCTACATTAGACTATGATGCTGTAGATAAAGGTATAGATCCTAAAGAAGCAATTAAAACAGGAGCAGAACACTAACCCTGCAATTTCTTTACCATCAAAAACAACGTAGATGCTAGCAAACTGGATTCATGTAATGATTGTTCATTTTATTGTTATTGGAGCACCTTGGTTGCTTTATCGCGTTTTTACTCAACGAAAAGAACCATTAGATAGTCCACAATGGAAAAACACGTATAGCTTTTTGATTCTTTCTGGAGTTATTGCTGCTATTGCATACTTTACTGGACCAACAGCTGCTGACTGGACAAAACTCGCCTTAGACCCCTACCCACAGGAACATGTGGAGGATCATGCTCTTTGGGGTAGAGTTGCCTTTGTTATTCAAGTGGTTGTCGCACTTATAGGAATTATGGGATGGGCAAGTATTTTACAAGAAGAAAAACCAGATAAAAAAATCTTTTTCGCTTTGATTGCGCTATTACTAATGAATACCTCAACATTATTTTACACAGCCCATTTAGGTGGATTTGTAAGGAGAATGGATTTGTTGTTTTAATGTTCTTTGCCTTGCTGTAACTTTTAAGAGCTCTATTTGTTCTACTTTTATACAACAACTCAAAAAGAACAAATGAAAAAACTACTCTCTTTTATATTTATTCAAATCTTATGCTCAAACTTTGGTTTGGGGCAGGATAGTGATACAACTCATATCAATAATAGAACTATATCTTCATTAAATACTGGAACTACTTATAAACTAACTAATTCGATTTTCAAAAACCAGTCAATTAGCATAAGTTTTTCAGGTCTTTCTTGTGGTGGAGCTAGTACAAACTCAGAAGATTGTTTTTACTCAACTGTTTATTATTCTCATAATATACCAAGAAAAATACTAATCAATGATAGTTTAACTACTCAATTAACTGGATATTCATTTAATTACATGTCTGGTTATAACGTTTTTAATAAAAACTACAACATTGACTTAGCTATCCTCCTAGGCTTTGAATTCGGAAGGCTCCGCTTATACAACAACCCTTTATTACGTAAAAAGAATGGTTATTTTGCTCCCAAAATAGAATTACAACCTAAATTCAAACTTAAGCGATTGGTAATAGGAGGTTCTTTTGGTTATGGGTATGATATTTCAAACCCCAACTGGAAAAACACTTGGTTCAGTAAAAACAAAAGTTATACGCTTGACAAACTTAGACAAAGTGGAGTTTCTTATCAGTTTTTTATTGGGTGGAGTTTCTATTAATATTTAATTCCAATCTTTTTATATATAAAACTTAACAACCAAGATGGACCTATCAACAGGAACTGTAAATCTTCTAAAAAAGATGGTTTTTTACCCTCAATATGATGTCCTATAAATTGAAAAATCCAAGCAACAACAAAAATTACAACAGCGATTAACCAAGGCGAGGCACCTGTAATTAAAAGTAATAAATTATACCCCAATGCACATAGCACGCTAAAAATCAGCATCCCTATTCCAATTGGAATTGATAATCGAAAATAAAACAGCAATACCAATACTAAGACAACATTCCCCCAATTGGCAAAAGCTGACAATACATCAGGAAAAACATTGAGTAATAATGTATTTGGAACTGAAGCTACCAGCACATAAATTGAAAAAAATATTGCTGGAACACAAATCCAATGAATCAACTTATTGGTTGAATTTTGATGGCTTACACCATATTCATCTAGCCATGTTTGTATTGGTTTCATACCTTTAATTTTGAGTTAAAGTACAAAATAGATTTTAGCTTTTCAAATCATGATTTATGACACACTGTCGAGATGTGTCCACAAGATGACACTCCATAACAAAAGGTTAGGAATATAGATTGCCAAACTATAAATCACCATTCTTAAAAACTTATGGACTCCTTTTTTTATTAGGTAGTTATTCAACACCCCAACTGGAATAAACAACAAAGCTGAGAAAAAACCTGCCATGATCATTGTTGGCCATGTCCAATCTCCATGCATATCATTGAAATGAGGTAAATACAAATTGGTAATCGGATTGACAACCATCGCAAAAATAGCTCCTACAATTCCCATCCCGATGAAATTAAGAACCAAAAGTCCCCCAGAGATTATTAAAGAAACGATAACTGATTTAGATAGTTTTGCCATTCAAAACAAGGTTATATCATCTTAACTTGGATAATATTAACAGGACAAGCTTCAGCGGCTCTTTTATTCTCATCAAACTCAGAATTATCGACTCTTGCTGTATAAAAGCCTTTTTTATTGACTCCTCCTAATAGTGTTGCCTTACCATCTTTTTTAGACATTCTCCAATGGTTATAAGCCAACTCAACACAGTAGTTGCACCCTATACATTTTTCTCTCTGATGTGATATTACAACCATAAGTTATGCTTAATCATTCACTTCTTCAGCAGCAACGACTTTATATAATTTATCTGATGAACGAATCACCTTATCTACAAAGAAAGTCACTTCTTCTCCTCTTTTAGCAACATCAACAACCTCGTTATTTACACGCATTTCCTCTACTGTTGTTTCTATAACTCCAGTAGTTGGTCCGGTAATTAAGATCTTATCTCCTTTGCTTAAGAATTGAGCCTCTATTTTAAACTCTCCTATTTGAGGTTTACCATAGTAGTGTAGTCCTTTTCCTAAAAACACTTTTTTTACCGTTGCTTTTGACCCACTTGCATCGGTCCATTCTCCCAACTCTTGTCCTAAGAAATAACCTCCCCAAAAACCTCTATTATAAACTGTTTCTAGTCGTGAAAACCATTCTTTTACTTTTTCAGGCGTATAAGTCCCCTCATAATAGGCATCAATGGCTTCACGATAGGCTTTAATTGTTGTTGCCACATATTCTGGTGCTCTACCTCTTCCTTCTATTTTTAACACAGAAATTCCTGTATCAATTAATTGGTCTAGGAAATCAATTGTACACAAATCTTTTGGAGACATAATGTACTCATTGTCTAACTCCAATTCATGTCCATCCTCTAGGTCTACTACTTTATATTTTCTTCGGCAATTCTGTACACAAGCTCCTCTGTTAGCAGACGAGTTGGATGTATGTAAACTTAAATAGCATTTCCCAGATACAGCCATACAAAGTGCTCCATGTCCAAACACTTCTATTTTAACCAATTCGCCATTTGGACCTCTAACATCTTCTTTTTTTACAGCATCACAAATTTCTTTGACTTGACGTAAACTCAACTCACGAGAAAGTACCATAACATTGGCAAACAATGCATAAAACTTAACGGTTTCAATATTAGTAACATTCAACTGTGTTGAAATATGCACATCTACACCTTGCGACTTAGCATATCCGATAACAGCTTGATCAGAAGCAATAATCGCTGTAATCCCTGCTTCTTTCACACGATTAACGACTGTTTTAATCAACGATAAATCGTGGTTATAGATAATAGCATTGAGTGTTAAGTAAGAACGAACTCCTCTTTCGTTACAGCGCTCTGCAATTTCTTCCAAATCACCTAATGTAAAATTCATGGTCGCTCTCGCACGCATATTTAATTGGTCGACACCAAAATATACCGAATCAGCTCCATTGTCTAAAGCTGCTTGTAATGAATCGAACCCTCCAGCAGGGGCCATTAGCTCTAATTTCTCTACTTTACTCATAATTCTGCAAAGAAAATGAATTATTTTCTTTTTCGCTGTGTTAAAAATCTGAATTTATCTAAAATTAATATCTTTGATTTAAAATCACTGCCGAATAAAACAATGGATATTCAAAACCTCATTTCTTTTATAGAAAACTACACCTCTCTTTCTGATGCAGTAAAATCAAAGTTGGAAGATGTTGCTTTTATTAAAACTTTCAAAAAAAATGAGCTTATCCTTTCTGAGGGTAGAACGGCTAAGTTTTTATATTTCAACACAATGGGGACCGTCAGAACATTCTATTATTTAGACGGTAAAGATGTTACACAATGGATTTATCCTCAAGGCTCTTTCTTTACTTCATGGCACAGTTATTTAGCACAAGAACCATCTAAAGAATCGGTTCAAGCTATAGCTCCTGTCTCTGCAATTGGAATAAGTTATAACAACTGGGAGCTACTCTGCAATGAATTTCATGAAATCAATACTTTTTTGAGGCTGCTATATGCACACCATCTTTCTTCAATTCATGATTTTTACAAGGGGTATTATTTCCTTACAGCTAAAGAAAAATATGCATTGCTACTCAACGTATTTCCTGAGATTATCCTAACAAGTAATCTAGGATATATCGCTTCTATGCTGGGAATATCTCAAGAGACATTGAGCAGAATACGTCGTAACTAAACAACACCTTACCAATAAACACCTTCACTCAAAGCTCAACCACTTTGCGTATAAATAATATTAAAAAGTACGTACAATATTAAAACCAAAAAAGACATCTCCCTCAGTCCAACTGCCTTCTGCATTAGAAAGAAAACCTGGTTCATTGGAAGATTGCGCATTCGAAAACAACAGTTGAAAAACATGTCCTCCTGTTTCCAAATCTACTCCTATGGTAAACGGGTCGTTATAAACCGATTCTTCTGCTCTACTCAGGTTTATCGCATAATCCATATTTAGAGATACTCGGTTACTAATTTTGTAACGTCCACCCAATCCTACAACAATTTGTTCATGGCTTTGAAAAGGTTCTAAAACTAAATTTTGTCTGACGTAAGAAGGAGCTATCTCTAACGATAATTTTTTGGTAAAACGTTTAGAAACCAACAATTGACTGGTATAACTATAACGGTCCCAATGCTTCATTAAAGGGTATTGCTGTTTGCTCAACAAAGTGTTAATATTTACCGTAAAATAACTTGAGATATTTACTCCTCCATCACTTCCTTGTTCAAGGTGTTTTAACTTTAAAGATCCGGCATAAGTTCTACGTAAAGACTCCCTACTTAGCCCCAGTTGAATATGGTTAGACAAACCATAAATCATTTGGATTTTAGTATTGGCATTATCTAACCCAAAAAAGGTTGAAACCCCATCTTGCAATGTTCCAAAACGATGGGAGACATACATATAAAGGTCTTTCTTTTTAGCCACTTTAGTCGATTGAAGGTTCCCGATCTTCATTGCCTTAAAAGCTGGGATTATATATTCTGGCTCTTCCATTATTTCCGCTTCTAACGAATTCAGTAAATCGTCATCTTGGCTATATCCTTGAACCACAATTAAACTTATTAATATTCCTATTATTGATTTCATTACCTGTTTATTTTACAATTTCACATTGATCTAACTTCACTTCTTCCATTAACTCATCATACCCAATAAATCGCCCAATTAAAACAACCTTATCATGTACCTTATAATTACTCGGCACTTCGTTTAACTGACAAAACGTGGTATGATTTAATTGGATGGTAGTACTATCTATCCCTGTAATTTCATCTGCTAATTGCACTGCTTTATTGGTCCATAAAACAGCATTATTACCTTGATTTAAAGAATCCAACAAACCATTGGTATCTCCTGTATAACTCAACTCAAGATCTTCGACACCATCATGACTTTGATACAGGTATTGATATACTCCTATTGTGATGAGTACTGCGGCTCCTAAAACCACTAAGATGATTTCATTTTTTGTTAAGGACATAGTTCAATTTTATTATTATTTCATCTGCTATTTTATTCCCTACAATGGAAGGAATTTCTATTTTAAAATCTTCTGGTTTAACCTTAAAGGTAGATCGAGCTATAATCTCTCCCTTAACCTTTTTGAGTTTTACCAATGTTTTAATGGGTTGTTCGACACCTTTTATCGTTATAGTTCCATGTAGTGGATATTCCTTTTCTTTTGCAGTTAACGCACTTAAGTTAAAACCGCTAATTTTTCCTTTGAATTTTGCTTTAGGATAAAGGTCAGTATCCATATAGTTTTCGTTAAAATGCTCTTCCATCAATGCGATTTCGAATTTAAATGCTCGAATAAACACTAATGCTGCGACGTCTCCTGTTTCAACATTCAAAATTGCTGTTGTACTTTTATTAATTGCCTCAACGGGTTCAAATGATTCTTTAGAACCAGAAAAGGTTGTTTCTCCTGTTTTGGTATAATACTTCTGCGCAGAAATGATTCCTGCATATAAAAGTCCTATACCTATAATTATTAGTTTTCTCATTTCTTTCTAGTTTTAGTTATTGTAAATAGCCATCTGCAATCCATTTTTCCATTAGTGCTCTATCATTGGCACTCAGTATTCCTGCTGGAGGCATTGGATTAGCCACATCATTCATTCTTTGGTTCAACACCCCTTGCTCGGTTTGGAATTTTACATTTTGATAGCTCCCTAAATCAATTCCTGCTGAAGGAGCTCCTCCTCCATGACATGTAATACAGTAATTGGTCATTATAGGAGCTATATCTGTGCTATAGGTTACCGTTTTTGTAATGTCATTTGTTGGTGCTTCCTCTATAATCGCCTTAGTACAATTCGATAGAAAAAACACACCTAATAGACTGATTGAAATTATCTTTTTCATACGATTTAATTTTGAATGGTAACGTTGTTAATTGTTATTTGCTGAACTCCATTAGCTGTAATCGTAATAGGCTGCGCTACATGAGTTACATCTCCTTGAGATGGGCCTCCATCACCATCTTTATCTGCAATAACATTGATATAATAATTCCCTGGATGTAAATAGGTAAATGTAAATTGATCTTGAGTTCCTACAATTTCTGGGAACAATAGAATCGAATTAAAATTATTTACATCGAAATATCCTGAATTATCGGTTAATGGGTCTCTTGATAAATAAATCAATAGGTTTTCATTTTGAATTAATGGATTTCGAGTTACATCAACTTGTAACATACCTATGTAAGGGTGGTCTGCTATGGTAAAAGGATCTCCAGATTGAACAGACAGAGAAAAAACATCACCTGCTCCTTGAGATAAAAACGTAGCTGAAGAAGCTGTATCAACACCACTGTTTACATACAAATTCTGTTGTACAAAACCATTAGAAAAATCCCAAGCTGGTATATTTTGAGGAAATTGAACAGTCGTAGCTGCAGCTTGTGCCATTGAGATATCCTCATTGACTGCTTTAAATGTCATGTGTCTTGTTGGTTCTAATAATCCTAAGCGACTAGTGTATGCATTAAAGTACAAACTGTCTTGGGTAAACTTCAATTCCATCCACATTGCTCTTTGTCCACCAACCGCATCTACTAAACGATAGAAACTTTCTGTATTCGTTGTATTAACACTATCCAAAACAAAATAACTGCATCGATAAATTCCATTTAATAAGCCTCCATTTCTCGCCATAATGGTTCGTGTATTTTTAAAGTCTGTCACAAAAAATGAGGTTAATAAATTCCCCATTGTTCCTCCTTCAAATAGTCCGTGAATGTGCGATTCTGAAATAGGTCGATAATCAAAAGAAAACCACTCATAATTATCGGCCATGATAAGGTTTTCACCAACCCAATGTCCTTGAAGGTTTTCTAACAATTCAAATCCTTCATCATTAATATTTACAGGATTTACTTCGCGACTAAATTCTTGTTGAATAGGCGTAGCTGGTTGTGGAGCTATATTTCGAATTTCTTTATCACAAGCTACTCCCAATAAAGCCGCACTACAAAAAATGGTTATTAGTTTATTCATTTTCATCTTATTTCTTTTTCCAATATTCTGTTATTATTTGACTACTCATTCGTTTCTCAACTTTTAAGGAATCTTTATTCACTACTGTTATGACGATATTTGGTTCATCCTTTAAAGCTGTTGCTCCAGAAGAACAGTCTACATACTTACCTTTTTGCTTGTACAATTTGACCTCAGAAAAGAAAGGGGAAACTTCTCCCTTTTTATACGTCATAGTACCATCTTTATAATGAAGAACATTTAATACTAATCCTTTCTGAGTATCATTCGAAATAGCATAAGTTGCTTTATGATAATGATCTTTCACCAGCCATTCTCCTGTAATAGATTCATGCTTACAACCTGTTCCTATAAAAACTAACAAGCCAAAAAATATGTTCTTTATATCATTCATTTTCTACAACAAAACTATAGTATCCTTTTTCCTTTTTTTTTGACCTATGTCAAAAACGAATGTTCTACTTATTTAAAAAACTGAAGGATAAAATAGTCTAATACAGATAGTCCTATAATAATTATCCCCCAAACCCACCATTTCAGGTGAATATTTTTGGCCACTTTCACCTCAGCCACAGTCCATACAACAACATACAACGTCCAAGCCCACCAACTCGTGATGTGATTGGCGATCATAACAATCATACCTGCAATAAAAAGCAACATAATTATCACAAACAGCACTATTTCTTTCTTTGTTCCTGCCATAACACCCTACCTTTATTGTCTTTTTTTGAACACCAAATTATAACGTGTCTTTTCAGCATCCCCATAGGTATAACTCCCATTGGTTCAGATAGACTTTGTTCCTCCTACAAATGTGTTCACATATTCAAATCCAAGCTGATCCATTTCATTCAGTAGATCTGTCACTGTTCTTACTTTTTGAGTTGTATGTAGGTAGTACTCCAAATTTCTCATCTCATTTTTTGACTCGGATTTTTTCTTTGCAATATAAATCCCTATGCCTCCCAATAGTTTTGTATCCTCTGCTCCTATTACCACATATTTTGGTAAAGCTGCTGTATTAACAGACTGACCATAAGCCGTTAACGACACCCCAAGTAATAAGATAATAACTATAAAATAAGTTGTCTTTTTCATTATGTTTAATGGTATTAATTATTTGATGAAACAAAGCTCTTCCTTTTTGCCTGCTTATTTTTTGACATAGGTCAAAAAAACTGTAGCACAGCTCCTCTAATTTTACAACTACAAAACAATACGACTATGGAACCTAAACTAATGCATACGCTTCCAATCGAAGCATATACTTCTCAAGAGTGGTTAGCTTTAGAAATGGAACACATTTTTAGTAAAACCTGGCAATTTGCTGGATTTGTTGAAGAACTAAAAGACACAGGGGATTTTATTACTGTCCAAGCTGGACTCAACAATTTATTCATTACAAAGAATAAACAAGGCGAACTTAAGGCTTTTCATAACCTTTGCAGGCACAGAGGAACTCAGCTATTAAGAATAGTTGGAAAAGCAGAAAAAGTCATCACCTGTCCTTATCATGACTGGGTTTACAACACTGATGGAGAACTCATCAACATCCCCAACAAAGCAGAAGAATTCCCTCACTTAGACAAAGCCAATCATGCATGCGACCTCAACTTAATAGAAGCTGCTGTTGGTATTTTTAAAGGAATGCTATTTGTTCATCCAGATAAAAATGCAGCTCCAATTTCGGATTATTTTAAAGGTCTTTTACCTTTATTAGGACCACATCAAGTAGAAGAATTGGTAGAATACTCCGAACACGAAGACCAACCTTTTTATACTAAGGTAATTCAAGCCAATTGGAAAATCGTGGTTGAAAATTATATCGACCATTATCACCTTGCCCATCTACATCAAAACACCCTTAACATGTATGACCACAAAAAAGCTGAATTTGGGTGGGTTGGCCCACATTATTGGTTTTATGAACCACTTATTAAGAAATACGAGAAAGATATTGAAAACAGTTCTCCTTATGTCTTAATCGATTCTGTCCCACGCGAACAAATCGGTGCTTATGTTCCTTGGTTTTTCCCAAACATTGGCATTGCAGAATCGGAAGGATCATGGAGTACTTTTCACGTTACGCCAATAGCTCCTGACCAAACCAAAGTCGTTATTCGCACCAAAGTAATGAATGTCTCCGAACAAGAAAGTGTTGCTCAATATATCAAATCAAGTCGTCATCCCTTTTGGAATAAATACGGAACAGGAGCAAAATACCAAGAGTCCTCCTATACTGATGACCCTATGACTTCTGGAGATTTTATGAAAGAAGACATATTTGCCTGCGAGCAACAACAGAAATCATTAAAATCTCCTTATTTTAGCATTGGAGCTACTGCCCAAAGAGGAGAATCTGCTATTGTGAAATTTCAATCAGTCATCAAAGAATGGATTGAAAATGCTGTAAACTCATCTAAATAAATTGAACCATGAAAAAGATCTTTTATATAATACTTATTACTATTAGTGCTATTCAATGTACAAGCACCAATCAAACAAACACCGCTGTTGACATCCCTTTTCAAAGTGTTAGTTATGAATCTCATATTCAACCCATCGTTCAAAATCACTGCTTAACTTGTCATGCAGGAAAGCGACCAAGTGCCCAATTAGATTTATCTACCTATGAAAACGTTAAAGCTGTAACTGAGCACGGTCCTTTATTAAAACGAATTAACGACCACAGCAACCCAATGCCAACGAGAGGTTTAATGCCAAAAAATGAGCGTCTACTCTTTTTAAAATGGGTAAAAAACAACTACAAAAAAGTAGCTGACTCTACAACGACCTCGCAAAACGATTATGAATTTACACCTCCTAGTATTTCACCTGTAGACATACAACAAGCACATGTCTTCGATTTTTTCAATAAGATGCAAGGACATTGGGTGGGTAAAATGAACCTTATGGGCGAAAACATTCCTTGGTTTGCCTTTGATTATAGAGCTACTGCTCCTTCTCATATACATGGGTTATTTGAAGGTGGAACCATTGGCAACTTGTTTAACGCTTTTTTTGTGGCCAACTATAAAGGAACTGAAACAATTATGGTTCGCAATGGTGGAATTTTAAATGGCATATACAGAACGAGTTATTTTGTGTTGAAAACAGTTGAGGAAAAAGGTGATGAAATTAACTATCGTTTTGTTGATGCTTATGGTGGTGAACAAATTATGTGGATGGAACTGACCTTTAATAGTGACCAATTAGAAATGGTCGTACATACCAGTCGATTTGGAACATATCCTAAACCAACAAAACACATGGTATTTAAAGGTAAAAAACAACATTTAGAACTTGCTCAAACAGCGGCTAAAATTCATAAATTCCCCTCCAAAGTTGTAGAGAAAACCTTTTCAAACGGATTACCAACTCCTCAATGGCAAGAGGGATACACGGCTACTTCGGGAAGTTATATGTGGCAGGACGAATCAAAAAGCATTGTTGAATTAGCTCAGTTGGCTCAAGACCCATACCCTATCAATGAAATTCCCTATTTAGCTCAAATGGATATCAACATTGAACAAACAGAACAAACCAAAGACCAAAAAGTTATTGTTTATTTATCTCGTTCCCCTCTAACAGATGAGCAAGGAAAAGTGCCTATCGAGTATGGATATATCAAACAGTCTGTTATGGATGAAGTCTTACTCTTCTCGGAAATAGAAGCACCAAATTTTAAATATACCTACCTACATCCAGGGACTTACTATTTAACTGCTTTTGTAGATGTTGATAATAACTCTTCCTTATCTAAAGGCGACATTACCAACACCAGTTTTAAGATTGAAATCCAACCTAAATCTTCTCAAACAGTTCACATTGAAAACATTAATGTGCAGAACTAACATCATTTTCGATTGAACTAAAACCCTGTCTACACTTTTTACCTCGCGTAAAAAGTGTATTTTTGTTTCCACTTACTAATTTATAACACTTAAAAACGTATAGCATGCAACTGTACAACAAATTAAGTGCGAAGGAACGCGCTGAACTTATAGACAAGGCGGGGAAAGACCGATTAACCATATCGTTCTACCAATATTTTCATATTGAAAATCCGCAACAATTTAGAAACGAACTTTTTATTGCTTGGGAAGCTTTAGATGTTTTGGGTAGAACTTATGTTTCCGATGAGGGAATTAATGCTCAAATTTCTGTCCCAGCTGAAAACTTTTTACAACTTAAAGCACAATTAGACAGCACTGGTTTTTTAAAAGATATCCGTTTAAATGTAGCTGTAGAACAAGACAACAAATCGTTTTTAAAACTTAAGATCAAAGTCAGAACAAAAATCGTTGCAGATGGTTTGGACGATGAGACTTTTGATGTAACAGATAAAGGGATTCACTTAAATGCTGAAAAGTTTAACGAATTAATGGAAGACCCTAACACCATTTTGGTGGATATGCGTAACCATTACGAAAGTGAAATTGGGCATTTTAAAGGAGCTATCACCCCTGATGTTGATACTTTTAGAGAATCCTTACCAATTATTGAAGACGACTTAAAGGAACACAAAGAGGACAAAAACCTGTTGATGTATTGTACAGGTGGTATTCGTTGTGAAAAAGCTAGTGCTTATTTTAAACACAAAGGATTTAAAAATGTGTTTCAATTGGAAGGTGGTATCATAGAATACACTAGACAAGCCAAGGAACAAAACCTAGAGAATAAATTTATTGGAAAAAACTTTGTCTTTGACCAAAGACGTTCGGAACGTATTTCTGAGGATGTGATTGCGCAATGTCATCAGTGTGGAGCGCCTTGCGATACACATGTCAACTGTGCCAACGCTGGATGTCATTTATTGTTTATACAATGCGATAGTTGTAAAGAAAAGATGGACAACTGTTGCAGCTCAGCTTGTCAAGAAATTGTTCATTTACCTGAAGCAGAACAAAAAGTTCTACGAAAAGGAAAAGAAAACAGCAATAAAATATTTAAAAAAGGACGTTCTGAAGTGTTAACTTATAAAAAATAAGCGGTCAGTTGATTCACCAAGCAAAATCATATCTTAGTTATTTAGGAAAGGCTAAAAGTATAAATGGAGATTTTGACCCATTTATTAGCAACCTATTGCTACATGTTTTTGATAAAAAAGATGAGTTTTACGCATTTAAAGCCATTGAATTAATTCGTAACAACCTTAAGTTGAACAACACCAAAATCGAAGTCAAAGATTTAGGGGCAGGTTCTAAAAAAGGGTATCAAAATGAGCGAAGCATCAACCAGATTGTCAACAGCTCTGCTAAGGCTCCTAAATACGGACAACTTCTTTTTCGCTTGGCTAATTACCTAGAAATTAACAATGCTATTGAATTGGGAACTTCATTGGGTATTTCAACTGCTTATATCAAAAAAGCTAGAAAAAATGCTGCGGTTTACACCTTAGAAGGAGCTCCTAACATTGTAAAAGCTGCCAAAAACAACTTTCAAACGTTGAAACTTAAAAACCTAGAAGTTATCGAAGGAAACTTTGACCAAACTTTACCCGTTTTATTAAAACGTTTATCAACAGTAGATTTTGTGTTCTTTGATGGTAACCATCAACACGAAGCTACGTTAAACTATTTTGAACAGTGTTTGGAAAAGCTTAACGATCGTACTGTTTTTATTTTTGATGATATTTATTGGTCAGATGGAATGACAAAAGCATGGAAAACTATTCAAAAAAATGATCGCGTTACCACAACGATTGATATCTTTGAGATGGGATTTGTTTTTTTTAACCCTAAACTGTCCAAACAAAACCTTATAATTAAATATTAGATGAGAGCATTAGTAATATCTGGAGGTGGTAGTAAAGGAGCTTTTGCTGGTGGAATGGCAGAGCACTTTATCAACGACTTGGGTATCGATTATGATATCTTTACAGGATCTTCTACAGGAAGTTTGCTGATCCCTATGTTGGCGTCTAATAATGTCAGAAAAGCTAAAAAAGTTTATACCTCTATTACGCCTAAGGATATTTTTACGTTGAACCCATATAAAATTCACGTGAAGAGAGGGGTAGTTAAAATTAGCATGAATCACTGGAATATTATTCGTTCGTTTTGGCGTGGGAATAAGACTTTTGGAAGTTCTAAAAAACTAAGAAAAACGATTGGTAAATTCTTTACTGAAGTTGAGTTTGAGTGGATTAAACGCAGTCATAGAGATGTGATTGTTACGGTTTCTAACCTCTCGCTTAACCAAGTTGAATACAAAGCCCTTAAAGATTGTAGTTACGAAGACTTTTGTGATTGGGTATGGGCTTCTGCCAACTTCTTGCCTTTTATGAGTTTGGTGACTAAAAACGGGATGGAATATGGCGACGGAGGTTTTGGTAATAATATCCCTATTCAGTCGGCAATTAATGCTGGAGCAACTGAGATTGATGTCATCGTTCTCGACCCCATTGAGTCTGTGACCAATCGTATGAAATCCACCAACGCCATTGACTTACTTTTTAATGTTTTTGACTTTTTATTGGATCAAACGACCAACAGTAAATTGGAATTATCTAAGTTGAGAAGTAAAATTAACGAGGTAAAAATTAATGTTTACCACACTCCTCAGAAACTGACGGAAAACTCACTGATTTTTAATAAAAAAAGAATGAACAAATGGTGGATGGAAGGGAGAGCTTATGCTCGAAAAGTAAAATCTGAACCCACCATTATTCAACCTGAAAAATAAAATGCTAGCATTGGATCAATTAGACACTATTTGTGCACTTTCTACACCACAAGGAGTAAGTGCGATTGCGGTAATACGCTTAACTGGACAAGCGGCGATTACTACGGTCAATCAATGTTTTACCAAAGATATATCTCATGCAAAGGGGTATACGGTACATTACGGTTCTATTGTTGACCAGGATAAAGTCGTTGATGATGTGATTGTCACTATTTTTAGAGGACCTCATTCCTTTACTGGCGAAAACACTGTTGAAATAGCTTGTCATGGTTCTACTTTTATCCAACAACGCATCATCGAAGTCTTACTTCAAAATGGTGCTCGATTGGCTGAAGCTGGTGAGTTTTCGAAACGTGCTTTCTTTAACGGGAAGTTTGATTTATCACAAACCGAAGCTATTGCCGATTTAATTCATTCTCAGAGTGAAGCGGCACATCAAATTGCTATCCAACAAATGCGTGGTGGTTTTTCTAACGATTTAAAAGACTTACGTGCACAATTGATTCACTTTGCTTCTTTAGTAGAGCTAGAATTGGATTTTGCTGAAGAGGATGTCGAGTTTGCTGATAGAACGGAGTTGATTAACCTCGTTCAAACGGTTTTGGAATTGGTACAACGATTAGCGCAATCTTTTAAACTGGGGAACGCCATTAAAAATGGGGTAAACACTGCTATTGTAGGAAGACCAAACGCTGGAAAATCGACTTTATTAAATGCGTTATTAAATGAAGAGCGCGCCATTGTTTCCGACATTGCAGGAACCACTCGTGATACGATTGAAGAGACCTTAATTTTAGAGGGCGTTGAATTCCGTTTTATTGACACTGCTGGACTGAGAGAAACAACTGATACCATTGAAAAAATTGGTGTAGAAAAAGCGTTGGATGAAGTCAAAAAATCGGCAGTTTACATCTATTTGTTTGACTGTAATGACTTATCAGTTGCTGATGTTCAACAAGACCTTGCTGAGCTACCTAATGAAATTGCACATATTGTTGTTGCCAACAAGTTAGATCTTGCTTCAGAAGCTCAAATCACCGCCTTTAAAGAAAGTGATTTACAACCTGTTTTTATCTCTGCAAAAAACAACAATGCGATTAACGAGTTACAAGCACAACTCCTCGAAACTGTTGATATTTCATCGCTTGCTTCCAACCAAACCATTGTAACCAACATTCGTCATTTTGAAGCCCTAAAACGCGCTGAAGAAGACTTAATCAAAGTTTCTGATGGTTTACAAAGTGGTATTTCAGGAGATTTTATCGCCATGGATATTCGCCAAGCCCTCCATCACCTCGGAACCATTACTGGTGAAGTTTCTACAGATGATTTACTAGGGAATATTTTTGCTAATTTTTGTATTGGGAAGTAACACCTATCTCATATTTTCAAACCAAAAAGTTAATCCTAAGCTATCTTAAATTAGCAATAAAAAGCAATCCAAAATGGTGTCTTTTTTAATTTTTGACTACCTTTGATACTATCAAATGATACTATCAAATTTTGAAACCACCATATCAAATAACAGATAAAATACTACAATTAGTTGTTTCCATTTCCGAGAAATTAGGAGAAATAAACGCTACGCATTTATACAAACCGCCAACAGAATTACGGAAAAAGAATCGTATAAAAACTATACAATCTTCTTTAGAAATAGAGGGGAATACGCTTACTGAGGAACAAATAACCGCATTATTAGAAAACAAGCGAATATTAGCACCAAAAAAAGATATCCTAGAGGTGCAAAATGCAATTAAGGTCTATGAACAAATTAATCGTTTAAACCCTAATCAACTAAAAGATCTTGAAAAAGCACATGGCGTCTTAATGAATGGGCTAATTGAGACAGCAGGAAAGCTCCGCACCAAAAATGTAGGGATTGTAAAAGGTTCTAAAGTAGAACACATTGCTCCAAGTGGAAGTATGGTAAAAGGCCTAATGAACGACTTATTTACCTATCTAAAAAAAGATGAGGACGTTATACTGATTAAAAGTTGTGTGTTTCATTACGAGTTTGAATTTATCCATCCATTTATAGACGGAAACGGTAGAATGGGAAGATTATGGCAAACGCTTATATTAATGCAACAATACCCCGTATTTGAATATCTTCCTATCGAAAGCCTTATCAAAGAAAACCAAACCAAGTACTATCATGCATTAGGGCAGTCGGATAAAATGGGTAGTTCTACACCATTTATAGAGTTTATGTTAGATATAATACTCCAATCTTTAGAAAACCTCCTTAAAACTCAAAACAGAACGCTAACAACAGAAGATCGTATTGATCTATTTAAGGACCTTATAGGCGCTAACGAATTTAGTCGAAAAGATTATTTACAGAACTTTAAAGAAATAAGCCAATCCACGGCAAGCAGAGACTTAAAATGGGCAATTGAGCGAGGTATTTTAACTAAAACTGGGGATAAGCGATTGACAAAGTACCTATACAAATAAATTAAGTTTGGGATACCTTAAATAATAAATACGACAGATGAAAACAACACTACTTATACTCAGCATATCTACTGCAATCACTACAATTGCTCAAGTTGATTATCCTATCGAGAAAGAACAACCAGAAAAGCCAGTACTTATTTTAGATGCAGCACCCGAACAAGGTAATCAAAAGAGAATAAAGAATGGCTCTTTTGTAGAATTGTATCACGACACCAAAACTATTGAAAACGAGGGAGAGTATCTCAATAATAAAAAGATTGGAGAGTGGAAATCATATTTCAAAAATGGTCGTGTAAAGTCCATTGGGTTCTACAAGAATGGAGAACTTGAAGGAGAGGCAAAATCTTATTGGGACAATGGAAACTTAAAATCTATAGGTCTTTATAAAAATGGTTTAAAAGAAGGACTTTGGAAATCCTATCATGGAATAGGAGGAGAGTTATCATCAGAGGTATTTTTTAAAGACGGTAAAATGGAAGGTGAAGTCATTAATTACTACACCAATGGTAAAATTAAGCGCAAAAGATATTTTGTTAATCACCTTGAAGATGGAGAATGTTTTTACTATCATAAAAATGGTGAACTACATGGAAAAGGGCTTTATAAAAACGGGAAAAAACAAGGGGAATGGCTTACTTATTATGATACAGGAAAATTGTATTCAAAAGTAAACTTTATAGATGATTCTCGTCATGGGGAGAAATTGACGTATCATGAAAATGGGAATCTTAAAATCAATGAATATTTTGAACAGGGAAAACTATCAGGAGCGTATAAATCGTACTACGAGAATGGGCAACTTAAATCGGTTAAACTCTATGCTAATAGTAAGCTGAACGGAAAAGAAATTATTTACCGTGAAGATGGTAAAAAGAAATCAGTTGGACAATTTGAAAAAGGTAAGAAGATTGGTAAATGGAAAAAATACAATCAATTTGGGAAGTTAGAAAGCATTGTGTTTTACGATAATGGAACTGTAACAAAAAGCACTTATAAACCAATAAAGTTAACAGCGGAAGACCGAATATTGGGATTCAAACACGAGATAAAAGATAAGGAGTTCAGTCTTGAGGATTACTTATTAAATTACAAGGACATAAAAAAGTCAACTGCCAATAGGGATTTAAAATGGGCAGTTGAACAAGGTATTTTAACCAAAACTGAAGACAAACGCTTAACTAAATACCAGTACACATCACTTTTACGGTGAAAAACAAGCCTATTCTCCGCATATTTGCGGAGAATAATTTATAGAAAACATTCTGAAAGTCAAACCATTTATCCTTAAAAAACTCATGGCTATTCAAGAGATTTTGAGTTATTTTGTCGCTTGAATTTATGAAGACCTCGATATTTTTAGCTTTTATTTTGACTTTTGGCGCTATTCAGTTGATAGCAGCTCAAGTGAAGTCTATAGCTATTTCTAGGACTGAAGAAAAAATTGAAATCGATGGCCAAATGAATGAAACCAGTTGGTTAAACGCTGCTATTGCCACTGATTTTCTAGAAAGAAATCCTACTGAGGGGAATCCTCCTAAATTTAAAACGGAGGTTCGAATGACTTACGACAACAATAATCTCTATGTTCTAGGCTATTGTTTTGATAATCATCCTGATAGTATTTTAACACAGTTGGGGGAAAGGGACGATAACCTCAACGCTGATTTATTTACCGTTTTATTTGATCCTTATCATCAAAAACTAGATGCTTTTGTGTTTAGTGTTTCCGCTTCTGGGGTACAATCAGACAGTCGTTTTTCGGATGCTTCTTTTAATGCTGTTTGGGAAAGTGCTGTTCAAATTGTTGATGATGGTTGGATTGTTGAAATGAGAATTCCTTATTACGCAATTCGTTTTCCAAAAGATAAACAGCAAGCATGGAAAATTAATTTTGAAAGAAATATTCGAAGATCCCGAACAGGGTTACAATGGTCTTTAGTCCCTAAAAACATTGAAACTCCAATCAATTACTGGGGAGACTTAAAAGGACTCTCCGACATTGATGATCCTTTACGTTTATCTTTATCGCCTTATGTTTCTTCTTTTACCGCTTTTTCAAAAGGCGAATCTTCCATTGGCTATGGTGCTGGTGCTGATTTAAAACTAGGGCTAAACGAGAGCTTCACCCTTGATATGACTTTATTACCTGATTTTTCACAAGTGCGATCGGATAATATTGTCAAAAACCTAGGTGCTTTTGAAGTTGTTTTTGAAGAACAACGTCCTTTTTTCCAAGAAGGAATTGACCTCTTTAATAAATCAGATCTTTTTTACTCCCGAAGAATTGGCGGTTTTCCAAGCGGTTACTCCAATGCATATAACCAGCTTGACTCTAACGAAGCTGTACTTGAGAACCCTCGAAAAACAAACTTGCTTAATGTTGCCAAAATATCTGGTAGAAACAAAAACGGGTTGGGAATAGGCGTTATGAATGCCATCACTGGTGAGACAAATGCTAACATTGAAAATACAGAAACAGGTGAAAAACGAACTGTAACCACCGAACCTTTGGTCAACTATAACATCATTTCCCTAGATCAAAATTTAAAGAACAACAGCTCCATCTATTTAATTAACTTAAACACCACAAGACAAGGAAATTTTATTGATGCCAATGTTACTTCACTAGGAGGTGAACTCGTTTCTAAAAACGCTAAATATTCTGCATCAGGGAACGTTAAGGTTTCTCAAAGAGACCATGATCTTGGTTCATCTATTTTAAAATCGGATGCTAGTGATGGTATAAGCTATTTTGCAAGCTTGAATAAAATAAGCGGAAATTTTAAATATGGCCTTTCTTCAGAAAATAAGAGCCGCACTTTTAATCCTAATGATTTAGGGGTGAATTTTACGACGAATATTCGTACACACGCCCTCAATCTACAATACAATAAGTACAACCCTTTTTGGAGGTTAAATAGTGCTTACAATAGGTTTACCTATAGTATCGATCAAAATTATACCACGGGAGAAATTCTTAAAAATGAGTACAACGGTAGCTTCTTTATCACAACTCCTCAATTTCATTCATTTTATTTATTTACAAGTGCACAAATAGGAGATGGAATCGACCTATTTGAATCTAGAGTCGCTGGTCAAAATTTTATTATTCCTGAGTTTTATTACAACGGTATAGGTGTCTCATCGGATTATAGAAAGCAGTTTGCTCTTGACGGAGAAATTGGTTATGGAAAAGGATATTTTACTAATTATATTAACAACCAATATTTTGAGGTGAATATCTCTCCAATCATTAGAGTGAATGATAAACTAACCGTTACCCCATCTTCTAGATGGGTTAATAAAATTGATGATGTAGGTTTTGCAGGTTATTTTGATGGAGTTCCTAAATATGGCGTTAGAGATGTTCGTACGTTTACCAATATTCTACAAGGGAAATACTTATTTAAAAACAACCTTTCTCTTACCCTAAGAATACGACATTATTGGTCTTATGGGCTATACGATTACTATGGCGACTTAGACGAAGCTGGTTATATCGTTAAAGATGATTCTTTTGATGGGAATGCGAACTTTAATTTTAACGCCTTTAACACCGACTTGATCTTTGCATGGCAATTTGCCCCAGGGAGCTTCCTTAACTTAGTTTATAAAAACTCCCTTCAAAGGGATACACCAACCATCGACCCCTCTTATTTTAGCAACGTAGGAACTGTTTTAACAGAAGATCAATTCAATAGAATCACATTGAAAGTGGTTTACTTTTTTGATGTAGTTTCTAGTTATCAAAAGGTTTTTGAGTAAGTATTTGCTAAAAATCCTGTAACTGAAATCTTTTTGTTCTTCTTGAAAAAACATATAACATGCCTGTAAAATTCTTATCCCTCAACCAACCAGACCTGAACATCCCTAAATCTCAAAGATGGATTTATCGAATTCTATTTTTAAGAGTACTATTTATTATTATAACATTTGCAATAACGATTTATGTATTGAATAATGAAATTACTACAGGATTTTTAAATCGAGTTGCAAGCTTTACGTTGTTTAATTACCTCAGATACAATTCCGTAAACCCCTTTGAAAATATCTCGAATGTAGGTAGTTATCTACTTGGTCAGAATATTATCCCCTTTATCATCTTATATTTTGAATTCTACACTTTAAAAGCTAAAAAAGTTGCAGGCTTTTGGATAGTACTAGTGTTTGACTTCCTCACTGTCCTTTCCTACCCTTTCCTACCTGTCATGCCTTTATTGATTCTCATTTTAAAAGTTACTCCAACTGCTAAAACCTTTTTTCAAAATAGGAAAAAGCACTCTAGCGAGCTGCTAGATGACGACTTGTAAAGCACCTATGTATTATCATACAATACCCTCACCCCTCCACAATCGGAGTTTTCAACTCTACCTTAGTTCCTTCTTCTAGATCGGTATATTCTACTGAGAAATTATTCCCGTAGATGTTTTTCATCCATTTAATTCGGTCTTTGGTGATTTGAATTCCGTGGGAAATACCTTGGTGGGTTTTTCCTATTTCTTTGGAATTGGTACGCCCTACTCCATTATCGGTGATAATCCATAAAATGTAATTGTCTTTAGGACAAACCTCTATCTTTAATTCTTTAGGACCATTGGTTTTATGGTATAAGCCATGAATTAACGCATTTTCGACAAAAGGCTGGACTAACATTGGTGGAGTTCGAACAAAATCTTCTACATGGTCTTCGTCGTAAATTAATTGATAAGAAAAATTTTCCCCTTGTTTAATACTGTTCAATTGGATATAAGATTCCAAAAACTCCAGTTCATCAGGCAAACTAATCACATCCTGACGAGAATGGTTTAAAGTTTTTCTTAACAAAGCCGAAAACAACGCAATGTATTCTTTTGCAAAATCAATCTCACCAACAGCAATACTTGCTTCTACAGTGGTTAAAGCATTAAACAAAAAGTGAGGGTTCATTTGTTGCAAAAGGAGTTTTTCCATTCCATTGGCATATTCAAATGAATTTAAAATCTGTTCATTTTTTTGAGCTAGTTCAGCACGTTGATTTTCCAATTGTTGGTTTTTAGCTTTCTTTTTCTTGTTGGACTGTATCAAATAAAAAATAAAACTCCCCGCCAACAATAAAGTTACTATAGACAATACACTAATTAAACGGTTGCTACTTTTTAATTTATCATTGATTTCTTCTACCGCACTTTTTTCTTTTTGAATGGACTCGTTTTCAGATGCTAGCAATGCTACATCTGAAGACACTTTAAGGTAAGAAGCATCTGATTTTAAATCGGCTAACCCCTTATTTTCAAATCCCTCCAAAATAACTTTCCCAAACTCCACTAGTTTTACATTATAATGTAAGGCAGCGATTGAGTCTCCACTTGTTAAACTATTTTGCGCTGCATAAGTATAAAAATCAACTTTGATAGCGATGTCTTGAATTGAATCTTCAAAAGCTAAAAACTCGGCTTTATATTGATTAGCCGTGGTGTAATCTCCCATTAAAAAAGCGACATTATACAAGTTAACTTTACATAAATATTCTAGCTCCTTATTTTTGTTCTTCTTAAATTCAGCTAAGGCTTTTTCAAATAAAGGCTGAGCTTCTTGCACTTTTCCTACATCTAAATAGCACAATCCTTTATTTAAATAAATACTTGGGATATAAAACAATTGTCCACTAATTCTCGTTTCTCGTTCAGCTTCATTCAAATAATACAACGCGGTATCGTATCGTTCCTCATAATATTCCGATAAGCCTATATTGATTAAGGATAAAGATTTAAGGTAATGGTTCTCCGCTGCGATTCGGATACTCGTTTTAAAATAAGTTCGTGCACTTTCATAATCTTTTGTTTCCATAAAGATCAACCCTAGATTATTGTTGATCAGCGCAATACTTTCTTGATCATTAATTGCCGTAGAAACCTTAAAAGCCTCCATCAAATATTCCAATGCTGGCACAAACTTTTGAACGTCATAATACAATACTCCTATTTGATTGTAAACATCTGATTTTAAAATGGAAGAGCTATCTTCCAACTCTTTTGCTGCTGCCAACAAGTAACCAAGTGCTTTATCATAATAGAATGCATTATGATAAACAATTCCAATACTGTACTTGGCTTTAGTAGGACCTTGAACAGAGTCGTGTAACGCTTCCGCAGCAGTGAGTGACTGTTTAAAATAATATTCGGCTGAGTCGATATTCCCTTGCTCTACATATTCTCTACCTTTTGCAAACAAGATTTCTCCTATTTCATAAATAGCACAAGCTCTTAACGAGTTAAAGACCAAGACAGCAAGTAAGACTATTTTTAATCCACCTCTCATCTACTCCATTATTTTTTGTTCTAAAATCGTTAGAAACTCTTCCTTTTTTCTTCTAGAAAGTGGTATTTCATCCTGATTTTTTAACTTCACAAAACCACCATTAGATTTAATAATGGCATCTACATAATTCATATTAATGATGTGTGAGCGATGCACTTTGATAAAATTAGCAGATGGCAATAACAATTCATAATGCTTCATACTTTTAGAACTGATCATCTTGGTTCCATCTGCGAGAAATATCTCACAATAACTGCGATCGGCTTCTATTCTAATGATATCATTGACCAATACGTATTTGATTTCATCTAAGGAACTAATCGCAATCTTTTTATTCTCTTTTCCTTTGAGTTCGTTAAAGAGCAATTGAAACTTTTCATCATAGTTTTCTTTTTGTCCAAACTCTTTTTTTAATTTTTGAAGTGTTTCAATTAACTCTTCATTCCTAAAAGGTTTTAATAGGAAATCGAAAGCACTGTACTTAATGGCTTTAATCGCAAAATGTCCATGAGCTGTTGCGAATACTGTTTTAAAGTTGATTTTTGGTAAAGCATCTAAAATTTGAAAGCTAGAACCCTCAATAATTTCAATATCAAAAAAGACAATATCAGGTTGTTTTTGAAGGATTACTCCTATTCCTTTGCTCACACTATCGGCCTCACCCACCACTTGAAAGCCTAAATCGGCTTCAATAATCTGGTGTATCAAACTTTTTCTAAGCTGTATTTGGTCTTCTATAACAACAACTTTCATCAATACAAATATAAGGAAATAAGCAATGGTAATTTGACCATTAGAAAACTGAAAACAACCTTTCGGAAATTTGGTCTTTCCCTCAGTTAAACTCCTAAAAATAAGCCAATAATATTCCTGTACTTTGAATAACGTTTTTAAACTTAACCTATGCGATATCTTTTTCTCATCACTACATTAAGCTTAGCTTTAACTTCCTTTTCACAAACAGTAATTAAGGGAAAAATTGTTGATGAACAACAAACTCCTATTCCCTTTTCAAATGTATTGATTCTTTCTACTCAAGACTCTTCCTTAATTCAAGGTGAGTTTATTACCGATGGAGTTTTTGAAATTAAAACAACAGTTCGCCAGTTTCTGTTAAAAATTACCAGTGTTGGTTTTGAAGATCAATTGCTTTCCATTACCCAAAGTACAGATTTAAAAACAATTCAACTTCAAGCATTAACGCTCGATGAAATAACCGTAACGGGAAAGAAATTAGCTTTTGAACAACAGGATGGGATCACCACAATCAATGTTGCCAATTCTATTTTTCAAAGTACAGGTTCTGTAAATGAAATTCTATCCAAATCTCCAGGAGTCAGCATTTCAGGAGCCAATATCTCTGTAATTGGTAGAGGTGAAGCTTTGGTCTATATTGATAATAAACTGAGCACTACTGAGGCCTTAAACGCCATCCCTGTATCACAAATTGAATCCATAGAAATCATCAAAAACCCTGATGCTAGTTACGATGCTTCTGGGAAAGCTGTAATTTTAGTTCACCTAAAAGATTTAGGGTTAGAAGGGTTTCAAGGAAAACTCTTAAGCCATTACACCAAAGCTTTTTATCAATTGGGTTACTTCGACTTTAGTTTAAATTGGCATCGAAATAAGTTGAGTGTTAAAACTTCTGGAAACATTAATTTTGGCGCTTCTGGCTCTATTAGAATCGATAGCTTAAATGTTCCTAATATCGCAACTCCATACCAAGCCAATGCAACTCTTAATGAAAAAGTAAGCTTGAATCATGTCAGTAATTTTCTACTGGGAGTAAAATACCAACTCGCTCCCAAACATGAACTTTCTATGGAGTATAATGGAAACCGCAGTTTCTATGAGTTAAATGTTGACACAGACATTAAACAAAACTATGAAAACCAAACCAAGACCATCGACGCGCTGAATAAAGGGACAAGCCTTTGGGCTACGGATATTATTTCGGGAAATTATCAATGGAACATCGATTCTCTTGGAAGTCGTCTGTTTCTTGGAGCAACATATAGTGCCGTTTCTAAAGACTATGCGGATAAAATTTCTGAAACGGCTTATTTAAATCAAGAGCAAACACTTTCGAATTCAAATGCAGAAAATGATAACCTCAGTTTGCTACAAATTGGTCAATTGGATTATTCCAAAGTCTTTGCTAATAACTCCAACTTAAAAATGGGACTTAAACACACGACTTCGGTTTCTTATAATGCTGTTCGTTTAAAAACACTGAGTAACGATTCTCTCGCCAATGACATTGACAACTCTTATCGCTATCAGGAGCAGGTTAATGCGGGGTACCTCAACTGGAAAAGCAATTGGAAGAAAGGCTATTATGAAATTGGAACTCGCGTAGAACATACAACTGCTATTGCGCACAAAGCACAGGAGAATTTTAATTATATTGACACGAATTATATTGGCTTTTTTCCGAATGCCAATTGGACGACTCAATTAAAAAAGTGGACGCTAACAGAAAAGTTTAATGCTAAAATTAGCAGGCCTAATTTTAGTGAGATCACCCCTTATATTTACTATTTAAATGCCTTTACTTCTGTTCATGGAAATCCAGAAATCAGACCCAGCTATATCTACAACTTAGAACATCAGTTTTCGAATAAGAAATGGGGGACAACCATTAACCTAGGAGTAAATCATGAAAAATCTCCGAAAATCTTTATCATTTTCCAAGATGATTCTTCCACTACAGATAATACCATCCGCGTAGAGAACCTTAAACGTTATGATCAACTTTATTTAGAGGTTGGGCAAGGAGTAGATATAAAGGGAATTACTGGATATAATATGCTCAACATTAGTTTTAATCAACTTGAAGATGACAACCTTTATTTTGGGGAAGTAGGAATTACGCCTAAGTTTTATTTCTACTCCTATACTAAGTTTCCTATAAAAAAATGGTTCAACTTTGAATTATTAGGTAGTTATACTAGTCAATATTCTGATGGAAGAAGGAAGTTACTCCCAGCTGGTGAATTAGGTTTTGGAATTTCAAAAGCTTTTGGAAACAATAAATGGTTTGCACAACTCTTCTGCAATGATGTATTTCAGACGAGTAAAGAACGGTTTGAATTGAACTTAAGTGGGAATACCATTAATGGAACTGCTATTGATGACACCCGCTTTATTCGATTTACTATTAGTTACAATTTCGGAAAACTAAAAGCTATTCAATACGATCACAATAATATTAATGAAACAGAATTGAATAGGGCTAATTGATTTTTAAATTAAAATATTAGATATTTGCACTCAAGAAATGAGCAACTTTAGACTACATATTCTTCATCGACCGACACAACTTTGTCGTTCTTATCTATTTATTGGAGCAAAAATGGAGTCTATTCTGATGTCTAAATCACACAAAATCATTTAGAATACAATACTAAAACAAGATAATTCATTAAGCGTCCAAGCAATTGGGCGCTTTTTTTTTGACTTTTTAAAAAAAATTTATGCAGAAATAACGCTAATTAAATAGAAACCTAAAAAACAAAGAAACAATTGAGAGACAGACAGTTGGAATAAATGTGCATTACCTGTGGTTACACGGGCTAGAATCCAACACCCTAAAAACAAAGCTAACAAACTGATTTTCAATTTATTAAATAGCAGTTTGATTTGTGAAATTAAAAAATAGTTCTCATATTTGCACCGTCGAAACAATTAAGAAATGAAAAACCAAATTACATATAATACAAAAGGACAAACACAACTTGATCCACTTAATACACTCCCGTGTATGCCGCATCAACACCGTTGTCTTTTTATCCCCCAATTATTTGTAAAAGAGCAAATACGCAATTAAGTAATCTACTATAATTACTCAACTGACGAAGCATCTCTTTTACAAGGGATGCTTTTTTTTGATCCAAACTTTAATATGACAAGGTGGCTGAATGGTTAAGGCATCGGTCTGCAAAACCTGTTTTTATGAGTTCGACTCTCATTCTTGTCTCCAATAAATGGTGTCTTTAGTTTATGTGGTAATACTAATTGTATTTTAAAATTCGGTGATAGAAATTAGAGTTTTTCTGGCCTATTTGATGAAGAAAACAGTCCAATAGCCATAGTTATTAGATCTTTTTTATGAAGAAAAAGAGGCTAGAAAGAAATGATTTATTAGGCTTATTTTGAAAGACTATTAGTATAGATACTTCCCTGTGGAAGAAGAGAACAGGGTTCGAGCCCCGAAGAGCACCCCATAAGTGTATAGTTTAACGGATAAAACACTGAGCTACGGACTCAGAGCTGTAGGTTCGACTCCTACTACACTTACCATGGTATTATTGTCTTGGTGGAACCAACTGTCTCTTGGTAAAATCGAGATCGTAATACTAAATTCTGGAAATAGAACAACTGGTAGTTTACCCGCATTGGAAGCGGGAGGTTGCAGGTTCGAATCCTGCTTTCCAGACAATTGCCCAATGGTGTAATGGCAGCACGCAAGAGTTTGAGTCTTGAATTATAGGTTCGAGTCCTATTTGGGCAACAAAAGAGGGGATTTTAGTTTTTTTAACTGAAATCCCTTTTTTATTTTCCTCTAAACCCCTTGATATACTTGCGATTAACGAAAAAAACGAATTTATTCTAGTGGTTCGAGATTGGTCTAATTCTCGGTTATAGTAAATTCCCTCTGGAAACAGTAAATTTTGAAAAACCTTTTTTCCATCATAATTTGAACTTTCCCACAATAACAAGGGATTAGAGCATATTTTTAATGCGAAATTGAGCGTTTTTTTAAGGTTCGAGAAATTTATAGAGCTTTTATTCATCTCTCCTTCAATTTCGGCTCTTTCTTGTTCAAATTTGGTAGTAAATTTTTTGTGCATTTCTTTATTTATTTCGCCAAGTGCAAACCTTTCCTCAATTTTTTCAATCTTTTTATTTAGCTCTGTTAAGTTCGATTTCATATTCTTTTTCTCTTGAATATTATTTTCAAAGAAATTGTAAAACTGTTCTTCTATTTGAATTTTTACTATTTCCATTTCCTCTGGTGCGATTTTAAAAAGATTGACTGCTTGTTTAAACATTTCATGCATTGCTTTAGCACTTCTATTTACTTTGCATCCCTTTGTACTACATTTATAATAATACAGTCCTTTTTTCTTTACTAAATATCCTGTTAGAGATTCTTTACATTTATCACACTTTGTAAATACTTTTAAGGGCAATTCTTCATTATCACTTTTAAATGTATAGCTGTGTATTCTTCTTTCTTTACGGACTTGGTTTGCCATTAAGAAAAGTTCTTTGGTAACCATAGCCTCATGATGACCCTCTACAACTTCTCCAGGCATCATTTTATTGGTAATTAATCCGCAGTAAAAAGGATTACGAAATAGTTCGTTTAATCGCTTATCTGGAAAATCTACCCCCATCTTTTTAAGTCTTCTTGATATTTCAATATTAGACATCTGCTTGTATGCTTTCCATTCAAAAGCTTTTCGTAGTTTATTACCCTCCTCATTTACTACAATTTGTCTTTCGCTTGCACGCCCTTTATTTAAGTCACTATATCCTCTAGGCAAACTCCAAACCCAATACCCCTTTCTGAGCATTTCTTTCATTCCTGTAACCACCTTATCCCTTCTAAGCTCATTATCCATTTGCCCAAAAAGAAATAATATTTTTTGTTGGAAAGAACCTGCTGGTGTTGTAGGATCTAATTCTTGTGTAACGGCTAAAGTAACAACTCCATATTTTTTAAGTAATTCATCTGCTATTTGAGCACCATTCATTCCAGACCTTGAAAATCTTTCATAAGAATATACAATAACGTAACTCACGTTTTTTGTTCTCTTTACAAAAGTTAACATTTTATTAAACTCCTTTCGGTCATCTGTTTTTGCTGATTCGTGTGTTCCTCCAAAGTAACCAATCACGTTTAGCCCTTTCTTTTCGGCATAATTCTCACAATATCTTTTTTGAGAAGCTAAACTTGTATTGTCTTCCTGATCAACAGAAGAAACTCTTGTATAAATCACTGCATTAGTCCCTATGCTTAATTGTTCCTTTTTTTGAGGAGCAAACTGTTTAAATAATGATAAATCGCTCATGATATATGGTATTTGATACTAAAAAGGCTTGAACTAGCAATTAATTCAAGCCTTTTAATCTATTTAATTATTTTGTTAACTCGGTATATTGCTGTTATTTACAGCAATATAAGCCTGAAGAATTAGAATGGCGAAAATTTCAGCATTCTTTACTAACAGATCATAGCCT
Organism: Flavobacteriales bacterium; assembly: GCA_025210295.1. Taxonomy (NCBI): domain Bacteria; kingdom Pseudomonadati; phylum Bacteroidota; class Flavobacteriia; order Flavobacteriales; species Flavobacteriales bacterium. The sequence continues at coordinate 301,926 of JAOASC010000048.1, forward strand.
TCTTGAGTTAAATCCTTGTATTTTGGAATTAATCTCATTTGAGCTAAAGTCATTCTTTTCTTTACTCTTTCGGTTGCTTTTTGTATGCTATCTTTAGTTGGCTTTTTCACTGTTGATAATTTTCAAAGGCTTCTTTAGCCATTGCTCTACCGTGTAGAATGCGGTAACTGATTAAGTCCTCATTCGCAACCAAGGCACTTCCTAAATCAATGTCTTTATGAGGATTAATAACAACTGCATCAAAAGCTTTGAGTTCTTTAGCATACTTGTTTTTAAGAATTACATTATCACAAACTTGTTTTGTTTGCTTTACCAATTCATTGATTTTCATAAAATGATTGACATCATTATTAAAAATCTCTGTTAGGGCAATATCATAAACCGAACGAGAAGTAATTGCACCTATGGACTTTTTTCCAAAATCTTCTTGCTTTACAGTTCCACTATTGCAATTAATGACAATGATTTTGTATTCAGCATCTTCTTCATTGATAAGCTTGATAATATCTCCTAAAGGAGAAACGTTTCTTACTCCACCATCAACATTATTTGTACTGCATACAATTCCTGATGGAGTTCTAAAATTAATTTTAGGAACAGGCTTCCATACTACAGGAATAGCTGTTGAGGCTAAAATCCCATTAATAAAATCTTCATTGGTTAAAAAACTATCAGAATGAACACTATGGTATTTACCTGTATCTAACGAAACAAAGCCACAATAGTATTTAGTTCCTTTCATTTCTCTTTGAGAAATATACTTTTCTAACTTTCTTTTTAGTGGCGTATTGTCTGCTACTGATTTTAAGTTGGAGTAATTAACCTTAATTCCTTTCTCCACTTTAGATAAAAGCTTATCCAAGATTTGTTTTCTTTTTTTCTTTGAAAACACTAAGCCAAGCTTCTTTAAGAATCCAAATTGTAAATCAATCTCTGGAATTAATCTTTTGGAAATACTTTTTAAATCAACTTTCAGTTTAATTTCTGATGAAGTTGAACTTGTATCAATAATATCAGAAGTATAAATTTCGGTTACCCCATTCTTTCCAATTTTATTAATCCATAAATCGTTTAACAAATCGAGTTTGTTCATGGCAATTAATGCACCATTGAGTGCTCCTGCACTAACTCCTGCAATTAAATCGAATTTCATTGGAGAAGTTAAGCCTGTTATTTTATTCCAGTTCTCTTGGATATAGTTTAAAGCTCCCACTTGGAATGCTCCGTTAAAACCTCCGCCAGAGAGAACTAATGCTATTTTTTTCTTTTTCATTTTACAAGAATTTTAATGATTAGTAAATAGGCTTATCAACTAAATATGTTGATTTCGCCACCTTGATTGAATCTTCCGAATTGAGTGGCTACACCTTTTTTGGGTACTTCAATCACTACATCTACATCATGCTGAAATTCATTGCCCCCTCTGAAATTTCCCATTTTGGTTGTTTGGAAAATATATACAAATGATGTTTCAGGATAATTGTGTTTTAGCTCTTCTAAATCTTCTGGAGATAACCCCAACTTATTTACACTATCTAAAAACACAAAATCGTATTTAGATAAGTCAGTTGGAAGATAGTCACTCACATAAAGATCAGGGTGAGCTACATTTTTTTCTTTTAGTTTTTTCTGTAACGTATCGTCAATCCCCTCTTCACGAGCTACATATAAAACTGTCCCATGGTTTCTCGCCAAGTACCCTGCAAAATCTACCGCTAAATATGATTTCCCCATTTTGGGTTTCCCAAAAATCATTGCGGTAAATCCACTTGACGGATCACCAATGAGATTGAGCCATTTACCTTGAAAACCAAGCTTGTTAAAACTTAGGTTTACAATATCGGTACTGCTCATTATGGTATTCTTTGGAACTGATTGAACTCCATTAATTTCCTCACACGCACACTCAGAGAGGATACCCTGTAATCCATTCAATTCTTTAGATGATACCAACAACTCTCCATGCTCTACATTTTTCTTTACAAATGATTTGAGCGTAGAAAGTATATTTTCTATTTCATTCCAGTATTTGTCTTTCTTTGTTAGTTTTCCATTATTAACTGCATTAGCAATTCGGTTATATAATCTCTTTGCTTTAATGTTTTCAATCGTTTTTCCTTGAAGATTGATATAGCTTTTGATAAACTTTACAGAATGTAATTCAGCCTGTTTTCCTACCAAGGTTAAATATCTAGCTCTTTTCTGTTCACTAATTTCAACTTGAATACTTCTACCGCCTGCTAGTTTACTATGCAGATTGATTAAAGCATCTTGAATTTCTGCTATTTCTTTTGAAAATGGAGATGTTTTGCGAATACGTTTTTCCATGATAGCTTTTTGTAAAGCATTAATGAATAATCGTATTTGATTTTGTGTTTTAACTTTATCGTGCATCAACACAAAGCGTTTTATCATTTTTAATTCATCACTAATTCGCTCCACCTTATCTGCTTTTCTGTAAGCTAATTCTTTTGAACTAGGGGCTTTCTTAACTACTCTTTTTGTAATTGATTTTGATGTTTTTCTTTTTGATACTTTAGGTTGGGGGCTCCTCGTTTTGGTTTCCTTTTTACGTGTTGAAGAATGATCTGCAATAAAACTATTTAACTTATCAATGTATAAATCAACAACTGTTTTTATATCATCATCTTCTTCATATAATGACCAATCGCTTCCATTAGTAGTAGCTTCATCTACAAACTCCCAACTTTTTTGCAAAGTGTCTGGAAGTGTGTTTTTATCTAATTTATTTATCTCGCTATAATAGTTTCTAATCGTAATCATAATTCAAATTTTTAAGGGTAAATAGCTTCTATGCAAAAGACAACAACTCTAGCTTTAGCTTTAATGCGTTTGCTTTTAGTTTCAATACTTTGGTGTTCATTTTCGGAATAATCTCTTTGGGTGGTGCTTGAATTTTTACTCTTTTTTTGGTTTTGGTAACAACCAAGCCAACTGCATCAATTTGATTTTGTGTTACACTAATGGTAACTCCAGAACTATCTTGAAGAATTGTTAAAAAGGGCTCTATTTTCTCAAATGGAACATGAGTAGTCATTTGCGAACCTACTTTTTCAAACACATTATTTTCAACTAATTTGAGTAAGTTTTCATTCAAATAAATTTCTCCACCTTTTTTTCTTGAAGCAGGAACAGAAACTCTATATCGGTTATCATATAACTTGAAAAATGAAATATTACCTGTTCCAAAAATAGACGAACCATTACTCATGGATTTAATAATCTTGGTAGCTTTAGCAATAGGAACAATTACTTTTCCTTTTGTTTCTGTTTCAGCTGACCAATGTTCGGGCATAAGTATTCCTTTTTTTATTTCATTGTTATCAGTTGTATAACTGACTAATTTTCCTTTAAAACTTGCAAAGGCTTGAAGAATATTACCAGTTACTATGTAGCGAACACTCCTGTCTTTAGTTGTTGATTTTATTTGCTCATCCCACTGTTCAATATTATTATCTATATCATAATCAGTAATGCCAATACTAGCACCTTTTATAGCATTAATATCCTTAATGTAACTAGCAGGAATAGCAATGTACTTTTGACTTGAAGCGATTGCAAACTTTAGTTTTATGGCACTTGGAGCGTAAGGGTTTGTTTTCTTTTTATCAATTCCAAATCCTAGAAAAATAGCTAATTGATTTTGTGATGTTCCATCAAAGCTAGGAACAGGATAAAATAACTTTTTTCCAACTCCAAAATATTTGAATAACCCTCTTATGTAAGACTTCTTATTTTGTGCAGATTTATCTTCATCTGCAACTCGTTTTCTGTATGCTTCATCTAACTCTTGCTTTCTTTTTTCAATAGCTTCTGAAACATTTGGGTCTTCGGCTTGAATGAGTTTTTGTATTTTCTTTTCGTTTGAAACATCTCGTTTCAACCTCATATATCTTGATTCAAGTTCTTGGAAAGTTTCTGCTAATTTATTAGCTACAAAAGTTTCGTATTCTCTTGTTAGCTTTTCCCTTAAACCTTCTGTTGTTTGACCTTCAAGCCCTTGATAAATCAAATTTTTAACTTCATCTGCACTAAAAGGCTTTCTTAAAACATTAGCTTCTACTTTTTCTAAAACACTATCTTCTCCAAAACTTGAATTCCCACCTTTACCAACTTTTATAATACTAGATGAGATTACTTTTGCTTTTAAATCTAATTGTTCAACTTCCAAATCGTATTCGCCAGACTGTTTTAGGTAATCAACTAAAGTGTCATATCGCTCTTTGATGTCTTTATAAAAGTCTTCTTGCATTTTAGTGGATAAAACTGCTACACGACCTGATACTTTATGAGCACCTCCATCTTTAAATTCTGATCCTGTTCCTATCTTTAATGGATTACCTAATAAATCATTGATTTCTTGATTCTCCTCTAAGTATTCAGCAACTACTTTATCTCCATATTTATTTAGAAAGTCTGGAACATCTAAAATACTGTTACTTTGTTTTTGGTTTGAAGAAGTATTTGCATCCAAACTTTTTAATTTCTTTTGAAGCATCATCATTAATCTTTGTTCGGCAGGAATTGCCGAGTTAACATAATCGTAGATTGGTTTTAAGATTTGACCTGTACGATTAATTCTTCCTCTTTTTTGAACTTCTGTATTGATGTCTAACTCTGGCTGTAAAACTATCATTACTCTTTGCTTTACTTCTGCATTAGATACTTTGTCAGTTACAATAGCATGAGCGGAAGCTCCTGTACTTCCAGATTGATTAATCAATAATACATCTATTTCATTATCGTTAAATTCTCTAAAGGCATCATTCGTATTTATCTTTTTACGATTTTCAATAACTCCCATTCCAGATTTAAGGTTGAGTTGTAATTTCAATTTCCTCCCTGTGACCTCTGCAACAGAATAACCTGCCTTTTCAATTTTCTGAACAATAACATCTATTGGCGAAATAGTTATTCCAGTTGAGATTTTTCTGATATTAGATGAGATTCTTTCGTACTCTTCTTGTGCTTCATAGGAAAGTTCAGTTAGATCAAACTTTTTATATTCCTTTTCTCCGTTTGGAAGTGTTTCAGTATATCGCATTACTCCATCCAATCCTTTTTCTAATACGATTGAAAAATCAGCCTTGACTGTATCGCCAACTCCAACAGACAGCCCACTACTATTTTCCATTTGTTCGATAAAACTTCCCATTGTACTAGCAAAAGCTATAATTGGCTTTTTACCTTGTTTTAATCTAGCTATGGCTTTATCGGCAACTGCTTCTGCTTTGATTGAAAAAAGCATTTGATTAATCACATTAAATACTTTTGAAAAATAGGGTTGATTATCAACTCCTCCCTCAGTAGTTCCTTCTCTTAAATTAACTTCCTTGCCCTCGGCTACTGCAATGCTATCCAACTCATCTACTCGCTCATCAATATGATTTGCTTGGAATGCAATTATATCTCTAACAATTGTTGTGATATTATCTGCTATGGCTTTATGTTCTTTTGCTTTATCTTGAAGGGTAATGTAATTTACTTCTATTCCCTCATAGGTTCGCTCTCTTCTAATCATTTGCCCTTCGGCTACTAATTGACTAGCCAAAACTTCTTGCAAAGCAACTCCTCCTTTTGAAATAGCTTCAACCAATTCTTCTTTTGACATATTAGCTTCAGAAATGGCTGTTTTCATAGCATAAATGGGCATGTTATCTGGACGTTTAGCAAAGGTTGCGGAAAGGAATACCGCTCCTGATGTTCTAGCCAATACACTTTGCATAAAAATCCCTGTGTTTGATGAACCACTTGAATTATGGCTTTCATCCATAATAATGATTGAGCCTTTTGCTATCTCTAAAAGAAATTGAGGTTTTAATGGTTTCTTTTGAGCAGAATTAAATTGTGAGTAAGTGGCTACTACAAAATCATGTCCTGAGGGTACTTTTCTATTTTTAAAAGCATTGTCTTGTTCTGGCTTACTTAAAGCCTCATAAATTACATTTCCGTTTTCGTCTTTTATTTGTGTTTTGCTACCTCTAGCATTTATGATAAATGGTTTTAACTGTGCTGATCCAATGGCTGATAAATCTCTGTATATATCGGAAAATAAATTGGCTTTTTCAGTTAAAAATATGGGGGTAATGCCTTGCTGTGTAGCGTAACGAATAATTGAAGCAGCAACTCTTCCTTTTCCTATTCCTGTTTGATCTCCAATTATTACCGCTTGGTTTAAGGCTTCAATATTGTAAATAGCCATTCCAACTGCATCAATTTGTTCGGCTGATAAGGCTTTACATAGTTGAGCTTTTGTTTTGTAACCTAATCTATGACGAACAAAATTATCTATATCTCCACCAACATCTTCTTTTATTCGGCTAATAGCTTGATGCATTTCAAATTCCATTGCATCTGGCACATGAGTATCTAATACAAAACAACTATCTGATGCAGGAACATAAGGTGCTCCTAATTGCTGAGCTAATAACATAGCTTTCATTTTAAGTGCTTTTTTTCTTAGCGATTCTTTGCTTGCCACTTTATGTTGTTTTAAAGTTTTCATGTTCTGCTGAATTCTTGTGAATAGTTCATTATAATCTGTTACTGGATTGGCTAATTGTTGATTTTTAATTAGGGCTACCCCTCTAGGTTTTTCTTTTCTTCCGTCAATGAGTATTAAGGTTGTGTTAAAGGAAGTTCCTTGTCTGGAATAAAGATGCTTACCAGAAATTGGTATAACATCTATTACATGATAATGCTTGTACAAATAATTATAAAAGACACGAAGTGCTCCCTTTTGAATTCTTTTCTTTTCGTCCCACTTCGTATGACCTCCAATGATGATGGCACTTTTACCATTATCTTTCATGGTTTTCAATGCGTTCAAAGCCATTAAATGATCTAGTTTTTTTATTTGAAAACCATCAAAATTTCTTCCTGTATCTAATCTTCCGAATGGTGGGTTTGTAATGACCGCATCAAACTTTTTACGCATTCCTTGAAATTGTATTGAAGCATCTATTTTCATTACTTCTTTATATCCTTGTTTGGTAAGGTTTTCATATCGAACAGGGTCAATTTCATTAACAATTACTTGTTCTGGATTAGCTGTTATGGTTAAAAGTCCATTTCCTGCTGAGGGTTCAAAGAGTGATTTTGAACTATTATTAACTCCACAAAACAATCCCATTAAATATCCTATGGGGGCAGGTGTTGAATATTGTTGAAGCAAAATGCTCATACTTGTCCTAAAAGATAGATTTGTTTGAGCTTCATAGAGGTTTTTAATATTGTTGAATTTTTCAAAGACACTTGATCGACTTTGAGCAATCTCTCTTGCTTCTAATACAATAGCGAGTTCTGTTAACTCCTTAATTTTAGTACGGTCAATTATTCCGAAACGATTTGCTTGTTTTTCGGTTTGTGGACGTGTTAACTTGTTACGTTCTTTAAGATTTTTTCTAATGTATTCAACAAAATCATTTTGGATAATTAATGGTTTAAATTCAGGTAAAGGGTAAGGAGAATTGACTCCCATTAACCCAGAGTCTGCAAGAGAGTTATATTCATCTTTTCCAATTATTAAAGAATCAATAACTTGAATATCAAATTTTGATGAAGCTTCTTTAAGTTTTTTAGTTAGATCTATATCAGATTGGCTAGCTAAAACTCTTCCACTAGGATGATTATGTGCTATAATAACTCCAGTTGCTAATGCTTTTAATGCAATTCCAATTATAATCCTGATATCAGCAACTGTAGAATCTATTCCTCCAACTGAATGCTGGTAATAACCTATTGGGTAGTTGGCTCTGTTTAAAAACATGACATACAAAGATTCCCTAAGCTCTAATTCACCTGTGTCAAATAATGATCTAAAGAATTTCGAAGCATCATAAGAACTAGAAATACTTCTATCAATACTTTTACTATTATCCCTGTTGTATTGAATTTTCAATTCAGGAACATTAATTTTATTTTCAATATGTTGATCTTGATTACTCATTACTATTACATTCTTCAACCATTTTGGTTAATACCTCTACTTGTGATTTTAGTTGTTTGTTTTCTCTTTCTAATTCAATTGATTTTACTTGAATATTGTCTGGTGTAGCATATACTTGTCTTAATACACCTAAGTAAAATCCTATACTTCCAATAAATCCGATTACTGATAAAATGAAAGTCATTTTGCTGTATGTAAATTTCTTTTTAGTCATTGCTTACTAGATAAAATCCTCCCAAAAGAAGACTGATTAATACTGAACTAATTGTAATTTTCTTTAATGTTTTTCTAAACTCCATTCGTTTATCTACAAGGGTGTAAGTGAATTTATTTCCATAGAGTTTTCTGTGAACCTCACACAACTTCATAAAGAAATCGAAGTCTTGAGCATTTTTGAATACTTGACAACCTGCTGAATGTCTGTCTACCGAATAGGTGCTTCCAGTTTTTCTGGCTCTATGAATGTTAATTCCAAACATTCCTGTTTGCTCTTTACCATTGTTAAAGTCAAGGATTGCGTCTCTATCGTAATCTCTGATAACAGTTACTTTAGCCAACCTTTGACATAAAGCGTAATATTTATTCCTATGTTTATCAATGCTGTAAGCATCTAAATACTGTCCTGCTTTTAAAATAGCTGTGCCTTTTGGGTTTAATGGATTTTGCAACCAATAAGTACCAGGATCGGTAGTTATTTTAAAAACTAAATATGCCCACTTTGCAATTTTAGTTTGCGAAATATTAGTAAATACATGCAATTCATCATCAAAGACATTTGGCTTTTCGGTATTGGCTCTAAAGCCCCAAATATTTAAGCGATAAGGTTCAGTATAAATAACATGTCCTTTTTCTTGTGCTATTGTTTTTATTCTCTTTATCATGATATGTAGCTTATTGAGGTTGTTTTTACAAAGAGTCTTTTTCCGTCTAGTGTTTCCACTTCTGTTACTCCATTATTTGCGTCAAGGTATTCTCCTATAATTGTTCCTTTGGGGATCATCATTCCACTTCCGTATTCGTCCCATACTTAGGTATTTTCAATAGCTACCAACTGATCTATTCCTACTCCATAAATACCCGATAATGACCATTTAGAACCGTCATATTTTAATCCAATTCGGTAGAATTCTTCATTGACCTGTTTCTTTTGGGCTATAGAACTAAATGTTGAAAGAAGAGCTGTTACCAAAGTCATTCTAACTAAACCAACTCTTTTTTTCTTAAAGTGTGTATTGACTGCTGTATAATCACTTACGCTTTTAATTTGCTTCAATCCTTTAATTGCAGAAGCAAGACTTCTTTTAAGAATAGCATTATAGATTGTTGTTGCGATATTGCTTGCACTTATAGAACTACTAGAACTTGATGTATTACTACTTCCTGAACTAAGTAATAAACTTGTGTAAGTGTCGCTATCTATTGAAGTTGGAAGTCCTTTTGACAATAAAGCGTTTTGTGTTTCTGAACCAAAACTTCCATCAGCTCCATATTTAGGTAAAATAGACGTCCCATACTTTTTGATTAAGGCTTCTTGAAGATTTCTAACCAAACTCCCTGAACTTCCTTTTCGCAATGGAAAACTCCTGTTACTTGAAGAACTCGCATTATGATTACTTGGTGGTAATGCTGGAAGATTATTTGATGTAATTGCTTGAGTAAAATCTCTATTATTTTGTTCTCTTTTCTTCTTTTTTAAATAATAGACATAAGCCCCTGCTCCTAAAGTAACTACTCCCAGTCCTAAAAGGATATATTTTGTTTTCTTTTCCATTTTATTACGATTTCTGATTAATAATTGCTCTCCAATCCATTGACCAGTCTAGGTCTCCATCAAGATCAGCTTCTAAAGAAGTTCCGTATAAACTTTGGTAAGCATCTTTTGTATCTTCAAACTCTTGTTTAGTTTGAATCTCATTAAATACTGCCTTTATCGCCTCTTCATCTGTTCCAGGTATAAATCCCATATAATAAATGCTCATAGCATTGTATAATCTTATTGCCCAACCATGCGGATCATAAATCCTACCTCCTATAACATCTCTAGCTTTTTCAGGCTTGGATTGAAGAATAGCCAACATTTCATTGTATTCAGTAGTCTTTAATTCGTCCGTCATATCTTCTATGAGATTTCGTCCTTTATAAAGCCTCCTGTATTGAATTTGAATTTTGCCAAAATCTTCTTTTGATGGAACGGCTAACAATACTCGTCTGATTGCAGGTTCATCTGTTCCCCACCAACCGTCATTATCAAAAGCCATTTTTAATTGTTTTGCCCAAGTAGCATGATTACTTTCTCCAAAACTGTTACTCTCGGTATTATTAGCTATTGCATTCCTGATTTTATTACTAGCGAATTTTATAGCAATAAATGCTACCACTGAAATACCTAAAGCAATGGAAAACGAGACAATTGTTTTTCTTTGTCCTTCTGTCAAACTATTCCACCACGATTGTTGCTGTCTATCCAATACAATTTGAGTAGTGGGTGTTTGATTATTTTTCGATATGACCATCTCATTTTTCATTGCTTTTCTTTTCAGAATTTAATTGATGTCCATCATGGACTAGGAAACTCCTAAGTAATGTTTTGCAGCTTCTACCTTTGCTGGATCTGTTTTTACTAATTTTGCTAATGCAGTTATGGTATCTGCTGAAAGTTTACTAGCCAATACTGCTAGTCCATTGATTTTTTCGGTAGCTTCTTTTTTACTTCCCGAAATGCTGATTGAAAATTTATGCTTTTCCATTTTTCTTGATTTTTTGATTAATAATTGAAATAAACTCTTTTTGTAACCCGGGATATGCCGTGAATATTTCCCAGATTTTAACTGCCTTTTCTAATTCCTCCCCGTCATAATCTTGTTTTAGTTTTTTAAAGTGTAATTCGGCAGGTGTTTCTGGCTCTGCATGAACTTCAACTTCTGCTTCTTCAATACCTTGAACTGGAGCACCTCCATTTTTCATTGCTTGAAATTGCCCCATGAGTTGAATCCCGTCTTTTAGCAAATCTTTTATGTCTAGCTTTTTGTCATCTAGTTCTGCTTGAAGTGCTTTGAATTGTTTGAGCTTTTTATTTTTTCGTTTTAGCTCTTGTTGAAGCATCAATATTTTGTTGTTTTTTCTTTCGTTTTCTAATGCTTCTTTTACAATTTGGTCAACATCTTTTGAGGGTGTTCCTGATAAAGCACTATAATTTGTTTTGAAAACATGCTTATTGAAATTTGGAGATTTTCCAAAATACATTCTAACTTCAACTGTATTAGAGTTTCCAATGATGTAGCGTTTGTATTTATCAAAATTATTGGCTTCCGAATTAACTGGAACTACCATTTCTCCGTCAACAATAATACTATACCGCTTTTGCTTCCCTTGATCCTCAAAATCCTGAATAATGGTTTTTAATCGTTCAATTCTAACTGGGTCAAAGCCTTCGGTATATGTTGAACCTGTTGCTCTTCGCTTTATTTCTATGTCGTGATGTTCTTGTTCCATTTTTCTTATTTATTTGGTATAACTTGCAGTACAGTAGCATTTAGATAAGCCTTACTGTTTTGATTTATTAAAACCGTTTTTCCTCTGTGGATATATTGATGCTCATTTATGAATTTATCCGTACGATTAAGAATTCCTGCTTTTGAATAAGCTTTGAGAAAGTAAGGAGGCTTAATTAAAATGATAATTTCATTTGTCGCTTTTAACTCTACTTTCCTATGAGGTGGAATTTGAATTTTTCTGTACCGTAAAGTGTAACAATCTCCAACTCCTAATTCTTTCATAGTTATCCTTGCAAATTCTATGGCAGTTCCTTCAGTCATAATTCTAGTTTTAAATAGATTCTTAATTGATATTTTCTTTTTTGAGAGTAAATTCTATCTATATAATAGCCCTCAATAATGTTTGTATTGAGCTGAGCAGTTACACTTTGAAATTGTTCTTTTTTACCATGTAATTGGAATTGACTATTACTAAAAGAATTAAGCTCATTAATACTCGGTAAGCCTAAATTGTAGTTGTCTTTATAGGTGCTTATTTTGTGAGCATAAAACACATCTCGCTTTTCAGGTAGTCTTAACCAAAGCCAACCAATTTCTGATTCAAATTTGCCTTCCCAAGTTCTATCAAAAGGGTTAGCTGTAATTTTAATAGCTAGAATTTTCTTGGCATTACTAGGTAACTTTATTTGAAATTGTTGCTTAAATCCATTTCTCTCAATCTCTTCGATATGTACAATTTGTTTAATCATATTGAAGAGTTGTTTCGGCTTCAACTATACTGAAAGTGTATATGGAAACTCGATAAGGAGTAAATCTTGTGTTTGAATGATTTTGATCCTTGAAGTAAACTTCTAATCGCCCATTACCTGTAGGTACATTTCCAATGGAAATTGGTCTGTCATCTGGAGCAACATTTAATCCTGCCATTAACAACCTTGATTCAAAATTTTCAGGAAACAATTCTTTATCGTTTAATTGGATTTTTTGACTTCCTCTGTAAAACAGTAATTCGTCTCTATCGGAAGTAATCAGTATTCCCTGAACATATTTTGCATTTTTATCCAATTCAAATTCGCCTTTTACAGTTTGGTTGGGCTCTTCAATCTTAATGTCAAATCGCTCTTTTATGATATTGTGCTTATAAGTATTCATCTCTGGTTTTATTTAGCAATTAATAATTCTATTCCCATTTGAGAGCATCTATTCAGAGGGCTTGAAAAGATGCCCTTAGTGGGATGCAATGGTTAAGGAGTTGTTCCTGTTCCATCAAGTCCTACATATAGGTACTGATCTTGAGGGATGTTTAGTTGAGTACCAAGCTCAACAGTAAACTCAATCAATTCCTCATCTCTGATTAGCCTAGGATTATCGAGTTTGTAATACCCTAATGGAACGGTATGATCGTTATCCGTAGCAAATCTTCTGATCGATTGATTCTCTGGAATGATTTGTTTTCGGTTAGCTTTCAAACTGAACTCCCCATTGCAAATTGCAGGTACAGATTTCACGCTCTTAAAGTCGATTGCCTTTAAACCTTCTCGGCTGTCTGATTCAGGGTTTCTTCCTGTTAAAAGAAAGATTCCACTTACTAAGAAAACCATGTTTTTAGGCAACTTTGCGTTTGAAATGTTTCTCAATCCAACCTCTTTATCATCCTGTGGCTCGAACATTTTAATGGTCTTGCTAGTAATTAATTTGGTTGAATAAATGGTGTAGTCTGCTAATCTTACACCCCCTCTAAGTAGTTCTCCCTTTACGTGTTTGGGAACTTGCTTAAAGAATTTTTCCATTTCTGCTCTGGATCTTCTTGAACCGTGAACTTGACCTGTAATTTTTCTGATAAACATTGCTTTTTTTACTGGCGACATGTGTCTTGTCGCTTTTTCCAATTCACCAATACCAAACAATTCTCCTACATTGTTGTATTCGCTATTCATTAATTCATCTGTCATGACTTTTTATTTTTGTATCCGCCTATTACGGATGGGTTAATAATTACACACTGAGGGTGTTCTTTTTTATATGCTACTTAAATCAGGTTCTTCGATTAAATCAAAAGCAAAATCATCTTCTTCATAATCTGATGATGGTTCAGGCAAAACATCCGCATTCATTTCATACTTTAATGCTTCGTTTTGATTGTTTCTATCGAAAATTTCAAGGCTAGATAAATCAATAGCTCCAACTTGATTGTCTTCTAATTGATTGTTCTTTTTAATGACTTTATCCAAGTAGAATGCAGTAATTAATTCATCTTTAAACTGAACCAATCTCGATTTTGCTTTGGAGGTTTCTCCTGCCAAAGTAAAACCGCTTATGGCATTAGCTTCTGCTAAATTTTTATTAGAAATGGCTTTACCAATTCCGTAGGCAATGGTTGCTGAACCAGCAAGTCTTAGAATGCCTGTGTCTTCATCCATGTAATGACTACCTGCTATTAAAGCTAGTCCTATTGGGAGAGCGGCTCTACCTGCACTTGCTCCAATACCTGCACCAACCGTAGCTCCTACAAGTAAATCAACAAGTGTTTTAAGTCCTGTTCCTTTAAGATCGCCTTTGGTTTTCTGTGCCTTGTATTTAGCAAGTATCCCTTTAGATTTGTTATTTTTTTTCTTCTTCATCTTATTGAGATTTATTTGTTTAACATTTATACTAGAGCAATTCTATTTTCTTCATCTTGGATGCTCTAGCAACAGGAGACTTTCTTCTGGTTTTAGTTGTGAGTTTTTTTGTTGGGCTTCTTCGTTTCTTTTTCTTTCTCTTGGGTGCTCCAAGTGTTCCATCTATTCCTGATAAACTTTTCTTTTTCCTTTGGCTTTTTTTGTACAAAAGATAACCTCCGCCTACAACAGCTAAAGCAATTCCTCCACTAGCGACTGGATTCTTTTTAACCCAAGCCATTAGTCCTTTTTTTTCTGGTTTTGGTTCAGTTGAATCTTCGACAACACTTGTGTTAGTTGTATCTACAAATTGAGGTTGAGGATTAACTACCAATGGAATTGGTGTTGGTGTTGATGCAGATCTAGTTTGAATAATTGGAGTAGGAGTAGCCTGTTTATTTGAAAAGCTACTGATTAGGTTTTGAACACTAAACTTGCGTGTTTGCTCTTCTTGGTTATCTGTGTTGTCTTGAATAACCTCTTGTTGAGCTTGTGGTGAACCTTGTTTGAATAAGCTTCCTAGTTTTTTAATTAAAGAAGCTATGGTTGCTAAAACTCCAGTTGCCGAAGCAATGGCTGTTCCAGTAGCTACAACTCCCAAACCATTGATTCCATTTTCTACTTCTGAAAATTCATCATCAAACAGTTCATCTCCAAGAATGGTTCTTAATTCATCCTCATCAAAAACTGGAGTTATAATCTCTCCTAAACCATTTAAAACAACTCTACGGTCTCTGTTTCCTTTTCCAGATAGAATGGCTTTTTTAAGGTTTTCGGTTTTACCACCTGCTCCAAAGTATATTTTTTCTACTTTTTCACGAATACGTTTAAGTTGATTAAACTTGTTCATATCCATGTTGTTTTTTAGAGCTTCTGCATCTGACCAGTAAGCAAAACGTATTTTACTTGCTATTTTCATTAAGTTTAACTTCATACTTGCTAAAACTCCTGCCCTTAAAAGCGCGGTAGCAGGATTAACTCTATTTATGGCGTGAAGCCCTTTTTTTAATCCTTTTTTGATGTTGTTTATACTGACTTTTTTAGCAACACTTTTTACTTTCTTTTTTGCCTTTTTAAAAAAGCTTCTTAAACCTTCTAAATCTTGTGCTTCATCTACTATCATGCTTTGCACGTCCATTGGATAGTCGTTTTCTAAGAACTCATCTAGCTCTTCGAATTCATCAAAGTCATCTTCTTCGAATCCGTTTAAATATTGCAATTCCATATTGATATCTTTTTTTGCTGAATACGGCACTTCACGATTGAATTTGTGAACTACTGTATCCAAGATTATTATTCCATTATTTGTGTGTGCGATTGGGTAAACGTGCTCGAAATCGTGCGATCTATATTTGGTTAATCGGAATGAGAAAGGGATTTTCAAATTCGTTAAGATTGAACCAATAAATACACTCATACAATCACAGTCAATACCTGCTATTCTATCTTTCCAAGTTCGAGAGGGTCTTCTTACTTGTTCTTTGCCCATTTCATCTTTAGTGTATTGTAGATGGGTAAAGCAAAAGTTCCAGATGTTTTGGCAAGTGTCATATTCAGTTGAAGCTTCCAGCATTTGAGCAATAGAAAAAGTATCTTCAAGGGTTGTAGAAACAACTTCTTTCATCAAATGAATCGTGTCGTCTAAGTGTGCTACCTTTTTTACAATCACATTCTCTCCCTTAGGAATAGGAAACAAATGGTTGAATTGACTTCCGTTTTTGATATGTCTTTTGCCTGTTTTCATAGCTTATAATTGAATAGTTGTTTTGTCATCTAATGGGAAATCTCCTATAGATGTAAATGCGTGTGATAAAGTTTCAATTGATACTTGAACCTTTTGAGTAGAATCTCCACTTTGTAGTCTTGATAAAATATCTGGACTAATCGTTACGATACTGAGCCATGGAACTAGGATTGATGTTATAATATTCCCAGTTTCACTAAAAGCGTTAATACTTATTCTTCCTTTTGAATCTTTAATAGAATCTGGAATTTCAACATTTTGCATAGTACTACTTGCAACCAACTTATCGTTAATTAATAGTTTTACTAGGGGTGGAGTGATCTTTAAATTCGCTCTGCTTGGGTTTTTAATGTTGTAGTTTAAAGTCACATTAATTCCCTGAGCCGATATTAGACCTCTTTTTCCACTTACGCTCACTATTGCTTTGTTGCTTGCTCTGGAAAGAGATAATAAATACCTTCCTCCGAAAAATACCCCAATGCCCAATGCTATGTATTTAATTGCTTTCATTTTTTTTGCTGTTCAAGTGTTGTTTCTATTTTGTCTCACGCAGTTTTTTTAGTTTTTTTTTAACTGAATGAATATGTTCATTCAGCTTGTTTGAGATAATTTGAACTTTCTCTCCTAACTTGGTCACTTTCTTTGCTGTCTCTTTAAAGTCTCCGTGAAAATCTTTAATGAAATAGAGACAAACTGCTACAAGAAGTGAGTTGATAATCAGTAATGCTTCCATAATATTTGTTTTTTGATTTATTCAAATTTGAGAATGTTCTATCGGCTTCATTTTCAAATCAGTGTGATAGCGGTTGAAAAGGTGTGCTTTAGTGTGAAAAGGTGTGCCTAATTCAAGAATACTTGATTAAAATCATGCTCAATTCGCATTACATTTTTCCTTTCAAGCAGGTTATTCATCTTGCGTAAGTGATCTGACACTTCTTTACTCAATCCAATTTCTATTCGCTTTAGAATGGCTTCGAATATTTGTCTTAATTTGGTTTCACAGACCTTATGTTCTTTAGCCATTTCTGCAAATGATTTCTCTTTTACTATTCTTTGAAGGAGTAATTTGATCTGTATATCTCTCAATTCTCCCCATAATTCTGGATCACTCTTTATCCAAAGAGCCAGAAAGATGTTTATGTCTTTTTTATCAATTTTCATCTTACTTAGTTTTTATGATTAGTAAATAATTGCCCATTATGGGCTTATCGAAATTGATTGAGGTATCTAATTACATGATCGGGATTCACTTGCCAGTATTCACAGTATTCGTAAATACTTAATCTGTTTCCAGTCTTACCAAGTGAATCTCTTATCGTTAGATGTTCTTTTCGAGCGGCATTAATAGCACACCCATTTAGGATCTGAATATCCTTTGGAGTGATGTAAAAGCTATTTTTTAACTCGGTCATTTTCGATTCGTTTCTTCAAATGTCCGAAGCAAAAAATACGGAGACGACAACCTAAGGGGGGTGCGTGGGGGGTACACGTGGGTGCTTTTATCAGAAAAAAGACGAGAAATAAGCTTTAAATGTTAAAAATTGTTTCGTTTAGTCGATTAATTGAACCTTTTCATAATTGGGTGTACCATTTTAATAGAAACTACGTTATCTAGTAGGGACATATAAGTCTATGATTATTATGGGAATAACACATTATACACCAACTGAGTTATTAGAACTCTATCCTGATGCCAAAAAAATAGGTTGGACACCTACGAAAGTTGGTATGATGTTTAGAAGTGGCTTATTAGTTGGTTTTATAAGTGGTAAGCATAACTCAGCAATGATTTTAGAAGAAAGTTTTATTGAGTTAATGAAATATACTAACCGTGTTAACCGTAGTAGAGATATAAACCTTGGTTAAGTATAAACACTTAAAAAGATATATGGATCAAAATAACTATTTAGATGATATGTTGCTGGATTTCAGTAACAATTCAATACCTTTAGAGAATAAAGAACAACTATTAAAAATGGAACTCTTGACAATCGAGCAGATATTTGAACAGTTCCCAGAGATAAGAACTAAGTTCAATTGGACAAAAGAAGACCTAGAGATGTTACTGGATAGTAACCTGCTTTTAGGCAAAATAGAAAAAGAAGAAGTGTATATTTCTAAATTAAGCCTTAAACAGCTTATTGAGTATAGAAATAACGTAAAATAGTAATACCTAATTTTAAAAGAATTCAGTTTAGAAATAAGCTGGATTTTTTTATGCCCTATTTTCTCTGAAACCCTTATAAACTCCATCTCATCCCATAACCACCCCATAACGTGTTCATAACAACATCATGTCATCCCATAACCACTTCATAATGTGTTTATCTTACTTTTTTTAATTAAATTCGCTTGTTAAATTATATATGAACAAAAAACTAGAACATAAACTCAAAGATAATTCTATCAAACCAACAGCAATGCGTCTGTTGGTATTAAAGTTTTTAACTGAACAAAATAAGGCTGTTTCTCTTCAAGATATTGAATTAGCATTTGAAAGGGCAGATAAAAGCACTCTCTTTAGAACTTTAAAAACTTTTGAGAGTAATAAAATTATACATAGCATAGAAGATGGTACAGGTCACTTAAAATATGCTTTATGTTTAGAAGGGTGTAGTTGTTCTCCAATAGATTTACATTATCATTTTCATTGTAATATATGTAAAGAAACATTTTGTTTAACAGAACTAAATGTCCCAACTATCGAATTGCCTAAAAACTTTGAGATGCAACAAGCAAATATGGTAATTAAAGGTATTTGCGGAACTTGTAAATAAACTTTGCAACTCACTTGCATCACTTTATATATATATTTGTTATGTGAGATTTTTTACATTCATATTAGCTTTATATACTTTGGTGTTATCAATAATGCCTTGTGGGGATGATATGGTAGTTTCAAACAATAATGAATATTCTATTTCTCATGTAGAAGATAGCTCTCACAATCATGATTCTGAGAGTGAGGATAATTGTTCTCCTTTTTGTATTTGTCAATGTTGTGGTTCGCCTATCAACCTTCCTCTAAATGATTTAATTTCTTCAAATAAAAAAGCTGAAAATTCTAATTTATACCCTAATTATATTTTTAATTATTCTTTTGATTTCAAAGGAGGGGTATGGCATCCGCCAAGCATAGGTTAAACAAAATCAATGGATAAGTGCGTCTTGTCAATTTTAGTTTTCAAGTTTAATTTATAAAACACATCATTATGTTTGATAAAATAATAGCTTATTCCGTAAGGAATAAGTTTATGATAGGGCTATTTATGGCTGCCCTTACAATTTGGGGTATTTTCTCCATTCGTCAATTGCCAATTGATGCAGTTCCTGACATCACGAATAATCAGGTTCAAATAATCACTATTTCTCCAACTCTTGCCACACAAGAAATAGAGCAATTTATTACTACCCCTGTAGAGCTTGCTTTACAAAACTTACAACAAGTAGAAGAGATTAGATCAACCTCTAGGTTTGGGCTTTCAACTATTACTGTTGTGTTTGAGGAAGGCTATGATATTTATCTTGCTAGACAATTGGTTGGAGAAAGAATTAAAGCAGCCCAAGAAGCTATACCAAATGGACTTGGAGTACCTGAAATGACTCCAATTTCTACAGGGTTGGGCGAGATTTATCAGTATGTCATTAGACCAGAGGAAGGTTTTGAAGATAAATATTCCCCAATGAAACTAAGAACAATTCAAGACTGGATTGTAAAAAGACAACTTTTAGGTATTGAAGGTGTTGCTGAAATAAATTCAATGGGAGGTTATTTAAAGCAATACGAAGTTGCTATTAATCCTGACGTATTAAAATCTACTGGAATTAGTATTTCAGAGGTGTTTCTCGCTTTAGAAAAAAGTAATGAAAATACAGGAGGAGCATATATTGAAAAAAACTCTAATGCTTATTATATTAGATCAGAGGGTATTTCAAAGTCAAAGGAAGATATTGGTAATGTGGTAATCAAAAACAAAAGCAACATTCCAGTCCTTATTAAGGATATAGCAACCGTAAAATTTGGTAAAGCACCTAGATATGGAGCTTTAGTTAGAAATGGAGAAGAAGCTGTTGGAGGAAGAGTAATGATGTTTAAAGGAGCAAACTCGGCAGAGGTTACAGCTTTAGTAAAAGAACGAGTTATTCAAGTTCAAAAATCTTTACCTAAAGGAGTTGTGTTAGAACCTTACTTAGTTAGAGATAAGCTAGTTAAAACTGCAATCGGTACTGTTGAGAAAAACCTTATTGAAGGAGGGTTAATCGTAATATTTATTCTTGTTTTATTATTAGGTAATTGGAGAGCAGGTTTAATAGTTGCTTCTGTAATTCCTTTTGCTATGCTTTTTGCCGTATCAATGATGAATCTTTTAGGTATAAGTGCTAACCTTATGAGTTTAGGTGCTATTGACTTTGGGTTAATTGTAGATGGAGCTGTAATAATTGTAGAAGCTATTGTACATAGACTTCAAGTTAAACACGCAGGTAAAATGCTTACTCAAAATGAAATAAATAACGAAGTAATTTCTTCTTCTCAAAAAATTAGAAGTTCAGCTGCATTTGGAGAAATAATTATCTTGATGGTCTATATACCAATTTTAGCTTTAGTAGGAATTGAAGGTAAAATGTTTAAGCCAATGGCTCAAACGGTTATGTTGGCAATTGCAGGGGCTTTAATACTTTCATTAACCTACGTTCCAATGATGGCTGCTTTATTTTTAAATAAGAAAGTTTCTAATAAGAGAACAATAGCGGACAAAATTATAGACTTTTTCCAAAGAGGTTATACACCTGTTTTGAATAAAGCTTTAGCTTATAAAAAGATATTTGTAGGTACTACTGCTGTGTTATTTATTGTGAGTGCTTTTGCCTTTAGTAGAATGGGAGGAGAATTTATACCAACATTAGAGGAGGGAGATTTAGCCATGCAACAAATCTTACCTCCTGGTAGCTCATTGTCTCAAAGTATAGAAACATCAAAAATGATTCAGAAAAAATTATTAAAAGAATTTCCTGAGATAACTGAAATAGTTACCAATATAGGTAGTGCCGAAATTCCAACAGACCCAATGCCTGTTGAAATTGGAGATGCCACATTAATAATGAAGCCAAAAAAGGAATGGGTCACTGCTAAAAGTAGGCAAGGTATGTTTGAAAAAATAGAAGAGTCACTCGAAAACATACCCGGAGTTGGTTATGAATTTTCACAGCCTATCCAATTAAGGTTTAATGAATTAATGACTGGTACAAAAGCAGATATAGCAATTAAATTATTTGGAGAAGATTTAGACACTCTTTATTTAAAAGCGAAAGAAGCTGAAAACATTATTAACAAACTAAACGGAGTTGCTACTGTTAATGTTGAGCAAACCATAGGAATGCCACAAATTATGGTTACCTATAAATATGATAAAATGGCTCAATATGGACTTCATATTAAAGACGTAAACCAAGTAATAAGAACTGCTTTTGCAGGAGAAAAAGCAGGGGTTATTTATGAAGGAGAGAAAAGATTTGATTTAGTTTTAAGATTAGATGAACAGTTCAAAACGAACCAACAGGATGTCGAAAATTTGTTTGTATCACTAGAGAATGGAACACAAATACCTTTAATCAATGTTGCTGATATTAATTTGGTGAATGCACCAATGCAAATCTCCAGAGAAAATACGAAAAGAAGGATTGTTATTGGTGTAAATGTCGGAGATACAGATGTTGAAACGCTAGTTGAAAGCATTCAAAAAGAACTAAATGCTAAGTTAACATTGCCTGTTGGGTATTATTTTACTTATGGAGGACAATTTGAAAACCTTAAAGCAGCCAATGCTAGGTTATCTGTTGCCTTACCCATTGCTTTAGGTCTTATTTTTATTTTGTTGTATTTCACATTTAGTTCAATCTCACAAGCAGCATTAATATTCACAGCTATTCCTCTATCTGCAATCGGAGGTATTTGGGCATTAGAGTTAAGAGGAATGCCATTTAGTATTTCTGCAGGAATTGGTTTTATAGCTCTTTTTGGAGTAGCTGTATTAAATGGAATAGTTCTAATAGGATATTTTAATCAGTTAAAAAAGGAAGGTATGACAGATTTAAAAGAAAGAATATTAGTTGGAACAAAAGTAAGATTAAGACCTGTGTTAATGACTGCTGCTGTTGCTTCCCTTGGTTTTTTACCAATGGCAATATCCTCTTCAGGTGGTGCAGAAGTACAAAGACCACTTGCAACTGTTGTTATAGGAGGATTGTTGACAGCAACCTTTTTAACATTGGTTATTTTACCAATTTTATACTACTGGTTAGAAAGTTGGAATATCAAAAAAAATAAAATTTCAAAAACAGCTCTGCTGCTTGGTATAATATTTTTTGGTTTGACAAGTAATTCGTTTTCTCAAACACAATCTCTATCACTAGATAGTGCTATTAACATGGCAATGAAAAATCATCCTAATATAAAAGCTGCTAATTTAGAAATAGAGCGAAATGAAGCACTAAAAATGAAATATAGTTTAGGTAAAACAGATATTTCATACCAAGGAGATGGACTAGTTGATAAAGATTTTGGACAGCAAGTAAATCAAATTGGAATAGTACAAAACATTCCAAATCCAAGTGTTACAAAGTCAGCAAATAGACTTCAAGATGAATTAATAGAAAAAAGTAATCTTTCTAAACAAGTAGCGGAAAATGAGCTTAAATGGAAAGTGAAAAATTTGTATTATGAAATTCAGTATAAGCAAGAATTATCAACTTTATATTCTTCTTTGACAGAAACTTATTTAAAGAATTATAATAGAGCTAAAGTTAGAGTTGAGGCAGGAGAGACGAATCAAATAGAATTTCTTTCTCTTCGATCCAAATGGAATGAGTTTAATGTGCTTTTTAAACAGAATAAAATTGAACTTTCCTTATTGTATCAACAATTCCAATTGCTTTTGAATTCGAATACTTTAGTAACTGAAGTTGACTCTATCTATAAAGAAAACTACGTTCCAAATATGCCATTGGATTTAAACATTTATCTAAAAATAAATGACCAGAATAGTGCGATTGAGGAAGCAAAAATTAAAATATTAAAAGCAGATCTTAAACCCGATTTCAATATTGGATATGCAGCACAAAACTACTATTCTGGAGGTTGGTATAGTGGTGCTCAGGCAGGTGTTTCGTTTAATATTTTTAGAGGACAAACAAAACAAAAAATAGTAGCACAACAAATTCAAGCGAAAGTAATAAATGAACTTAATCAGAGTAAAAAGCTTGAATTGAAACAAAAAATAGCACAAGCAGAAGCATCTATAAATTTATACGAAGAAGGAGTTAAGATTTACAAAGAACAAATAGAGGTTATTAACCCTAAAATGATTCAAGTTGCTGAACTCAATTATGAGGCAGGTGAAATTTCTTATTTAGAATTATTAAACACTCTGCAATTAGTAGCTACTAATTACAGTAATTACTGGAATCAGATAATGTCATACAATAAAGCTGTGGCAGATTATCAACTAATTAATAATCAATAAAAATAATATCATGAAAATTAATATAAAATATATATCATCAATAATTTTATTTCTAGCGGCTCTTTTAGTTGCTTCTTGTAATAGTAAGCAAGAGGAAGGAGACGGACATAATCATGGTTCGCACGAGGAAAGCCATGGTGATGAAGACGGACATGATCATTCTGAATCTGAAAACAAACACTCAGAACATGGAGAAGGAGAATCAATCCACCTAACAGCAGATCAAATTAAAACCATTGGTTTGGAATTAGGTAGTTTCTCAACATTAAAAGTAAACGATTATATTAAGTCAACTGGGTCAATCGGTTTACCTCCAAACGGATATTCATCTGTTTCTGTTAAAGCAGAAGGGATTATTGAAGGAACAAAAAAATATGTAGAAGGAGATTACATCGAAAAAGGTGAGGTTATTGGCTATGTTGCTAGCACAAACTTTATTGTAATTCAGCAAGAGTATTTGGAAGCAAAAGCTGAGCTTAAACTAAAAGAGCTCGACTTAGAAAGACAACAATCATTAGTAAATGCAAATGCAGGTGTATCTAAAAGTTTACAAAATTCACAAGCTGAAGTAGAGATATTAAAAGCTCGTACTAGTGCTCTTGCTAAACAGTTAGAATATTTAGGTATTTCTGTTGACAAGCTAACTCATAATTCTTTAAGTGAAACTATACCGATCGTTGCTCCTATGAGCGGGTTTATATCGGCAATTAATCTACATAATGGGATGTACGCAGTTCCCTCTAATGTCTTTATGGAAATAATGTCTTCTGATTTTTTACATCTTGAATTAGATATTTTTGAAAAGGATATTGCTTCTGTTAAAATAGGTCAAAAACTTAGTTATACTGTGCCTGCACTTGGGGATACAATTTATTCTGGGGAAGTAAGTGTAATAGGCAAAGAGTTTGATATAGCTACTAAAACAGTTAGAGTGTATGGCAATTTAGATGGGCAAAAACCTACTTTCTTGAAAGACTTATTCATTAACGCTAAAATATGGTTAAACGATGCTAAAACAAATGCAGTTCCAGAAGGTGCTATAATAAAAGATGGTAATGACACTTTCATATATGCAGCTAAAGAAGAAGAAAAAGAAACCGAGTTCACAAAAATAAGGGTAATAGCAAGTGCAACAAACAATGGTTTTACTGCAGTAAAGTTATTAGAGAAAATACCTGAAGGTATGCAGATTGTAACTAAAGGAGCATATTATGTGAACGCACAATCTAAGGCAGGAGAATTAGAACATGAACATTAAAAAATAAACATTATGTACTTATTTATTTTTCTAATCATTTATTTCTTTTTAGTATTCTTTTTAAGGTCATATTTACTATGGAGAAAAACTAAAATTAATCCCTTTACATTCAGCAAAGGAGATGATGCTCATGGTTATAATGGAAAGATTTTTTCCTTTATATCAGTGATTGAGATAGTAGTTGTTGCCATTTATGCTTTCAATAATTCTTGGATGAATATTCTTTTACCATTTTGGTATTTGGAATACGAGATTCTAGTCATAATTGGGTGGGTATTGCTTTTTATTTCACTGATAGTTGTGTCAATTGCTCAAACTCAAATGGCTAATTCTTGGAGAATTGGTATTGATGAAAAAAATAAAACAGAACTGGTGACTAAAGGTTTTTTCTCCATGTCAAGAAATCCTATTTTTTTGGGAATTATGATAGCTAATATTGGGCTATTTTTGGTTTTGCCAAATGCATTTACACTTTTAATTATCTCATTATCTACGGTAAGTATTAATACTCAAATAAGATTAGAAGAAGCTTTTTTAGAAATGGAGCATGGCAAAGAATATAGCAATTATAAACAAAAAGTAAGAAGATGGATTTAGAAAATAACGAAGATTGTTGTTCAATAGAAGAAAAAATAAATAGCAATGATTCATCACATGCTAACCATGATGAAGAGGAACATTCACATGACAATGCTAACAAGAACTGGAAAGAATATTATCCAGCTTTTTTTAGTCTTATTATACTTTTAAGTGGTTTAATAATAGAACATCTTTTAAAATCTCCTTTTTTTGAGGGTTGGATAAAAATAGTTTGGTATGTCGCAGCTTATTTACCTGTTGGTTTACCTGTGCTAAAACACGCATTTATATCACTAAAAAAAGGGGAAGTATTCACAGAGTTTTTTTTAATGAGTATTGCAACTATTGGGGCTATGGCAATCGGAGAATATCCTGAAGGTGTAGCTGTTATGTTGTTTTATGCAATTGGAGAATTATTTCAATCGGCAGCAGTAAGTAGAGCTAAAAACAACATTAAAGCACTACTTGATGTACGACCTAAAATTGCTAATGTTTATAGAGATGGAAAGTATCAAGAAATAAATCCTGAAACTGTTGAGATTGATGAAGTAATTCAAATAAAAGTAGGAGAAAAAGTACCATTAGATAGTACATTAATTTCAGAAAAAGCAAGTGTAAACACTTCTGCATTAACAGGAGAAAGCAAGCCGCAGACCTTAATTAAGGGCGAGAAAATATTAGCAGGTTCTATTAACTTGGAAGGTGTTATTGAAGCTAAAGTAACCAAGCTATATAATGATAGTTCCATTTCTCGAATTTTAGAATTGGTACAAAATGCTACTTCACGTAAATCTAAAACAGAATTACTGATAAGAAAGTTAGCGAAGATTTACACTCCAATAGTGGTTTACTTAGCAATTGGGATATGTTTTATTCCTTACTTTTTTGTAGAAGAATATATTTTTAGTGAATGGTTATATCGTGCATTAATATTCTTGGTAATCTCCTGTCCGTGTGCATTAGTCATTTCTATTCCGTTAGGCTATTTTGGGGGATTAGGAGCAGCTTCTAAAAATGGAATATTATTTAAAGGTGCGACTTTTCTTGACCAACTTTCTAAAGTAAATACCCTTGTAATGGATAAAACAGGGACAGTTACAAAAGGTGTTTTTAAAATTAAAGCAATTAAGATATTTAATTCTATCTCTGAGGTTGATTTTATGAAACAATTAATGGCAATAGAATCAAAGTCAACACATCCTATTGCAAAAGCAATTATGGAATATGATAAAGATTCTCCTTTACTAGAAGTATCAGATATTAAAGAAATTGCTGGAAAAGGACTTACTGGAACTATTAAGGGTAAAATAATTGCTGTTGGTAATGGTAAATTAATGGAACAATTTAATATTTCTACACCCTCTGAAATAAATGATATTGTTGAGAGCATTGTCCTTGTTTCAATAGGAGGAGATTTTGCTGGCTATGTTACTATTGCTGACGAACTAAAAGAGGATGCTATGCAAAGTATTAGACAACTTAGAAGTGTTGGTATTAAAGAATTGATTATGCTCTCTGGTGATAAAGATTCCATTACGCAAGAGGTAGCTAAAGAATTAAATATTGACTATGCAAAAGGAGGTTTATTACCTGAAGATAAATTAAACGAGGTTGAGAACTTAAAAAAGGATGAATTCAAAATAGTTGCTTTTGTAGGAGATGGAATAAATGATGCCCCAGTTATTGCAGCAAGTGATGTTGGTATTGCAATGGGAGGTCTTGGAAGTGATGTAGCTATTGAGACTGCTGATGTCATTATTCAAACCGATCAACCTTCTAAAATTGCAACAGGAATTAACATTGGAAGAACTACACAAAAGATAATTTGGCAAAACATATTTTTGGCATTTGGTGTAAAAATTATTGTGCTTATTCTTGGAGCAGGAGGTTTAGCTACTATGTGGGAAGCTGTTTTTGCTGATGTTGGAGTTGCACTTTTAGCCATTCTTAACGCAATTAGATTACAGAGGATGAAGTGGTAGAAAATTAAAAAAAAATCTAGTCTTGATCTAACAAGACTAGATTTTTAATATTATTTATTCAGGTCTTTCATATTGACAGCACCCTGGCAATTCAGAATAAACTTCTTTATCAGCTCTATGTGAATCCGTATCATAACCAACACCTGCAATTTTAGCCTTTATTTTATCTTCATTCATTTTTTCAGGATTATAACTAACGGTAATCATTTTAGTTTCTCTATCCCAATCAGCATTACCAATACCATCTTGTCCATTTAATGAACCCTCAATCGTTTTTTCGCACATACCACAGTTTCCATATACTTTGAATTCTGCTTTAGTTAGAGAATCATTTGATTCTTGTGCATTTCCACAACTCATCAGCATTGATACTCCCAAAAATGCTGACATTACTAATTTTAACATTGTTTTTTTCATTTGTTTTGTATTTTATTATTAATGATTATGTCCAATCATAGGACTATTGTTTGTTTTTGTTTTGATTACTTTATTTTTAAAATTCTCATCTATTGTTTCTTTAACTGATCCACAAGTAAGCATTTCATCTCCAAAGTATGGATTCTTAATTTTAGATTCTTTACTCAGCCAATATGCTCCTTTATCATTTCCTGCCATTGGGCAAAATTGCACATAGAAAGTATCTTTTTCTACACCAAACGACTTAGTGGTTGATATTATAGTATTAGAAAGAGAACTGAATAAATTTCTTTGCTCTGAAATATCTGTAGCTTCAATTATACCATTTGTATTTTCAGTTATAGCTTTCATTTGAGCCATCCAAAAAACATGAGATTCTCCTTTAACTAGTTTCATATCTACTTTTTCTAAATTTTGTAACAATAGTTTTGAATTTTTGCTACTTTCTTTAACATTACTATTTACTAAAGCATTTTTGATGGATAAATAGTTTTCTAAAACTAATTCTAATTGAATTTTAAATTCAATTGGAGTAGCCGAAGTATAATCAGGTAAGCCTTCAGACTTATTTGATAATAAGCTTCGGTTCATCATACTCGATTGATTGTTTAATTGAGCTGACGCATCTATTACAAATGCTCCGTTAGTTACTACTTCATCTCCATTGTTTAAACCATCTAAAATAGTATAACTAGTTCCATTAGATTCTCCTAATGTTACTTCTCTAAATTCAAAAGAGGGTGTTGGTAAATCAGGTAATTTAACATAAACAACAGAGCGTTCTCCTGTCCATAAAACCGCAGACTTAGGAACTAAAATAGAAACATTATTACTACTGGTATTATTAATTGTTCCTTCTAGAAACATTTCTGGTTTTAGCAACTGATTTTGGTTGTTTATAGTAGTTCTAATAGTAGCTGTTCGAGTAGCTGGATTAATAACTGGATCTATAAAAACGATACTCGAAGTAAATATTTTATTTGGTATTGCAGGAGTATTAAAACTTATCTTATTACCTGTTTTTATCCCTCCTAAATCGGTTTCATAAACATCAAAAATTGCCCAAAGTTGATTCAAGTTTTGAATATCAAACAATACATCTCCTTCTTTTAAATAATCTCCAACAGAAACTTTCTTATTTAGAACTACTCCAGAAAATCCTGCATATATATTAAAGGATTCTATGACTTCTTTTGAGGTTATAATAGATTCAATTTGTTCCTCTGTTATTTTCCAAAACTTTAGCTTGTTGACAGTGGCTTCATATAGTTTTGGATTAGCATCTTTTACTTTATTGGCTTCTAACAATTCTTTTTGAGCAGTAATTAGTTTAGGAGAGTAGATAGAGGCTATCTTTTGTCCTTTATTCACTTTTTCGCCTGTATAGCTTATAAATAGCTTTTCGATTCTACCCGAAATATGAGAAACAATGCTAGCAGAATTTGTTTCATCTGATTTTATTTTTCCAGATAGTTTTAATCCTTTTGCATTAACATTTCCAGAACCAACTACGGTTGTTTGAATGTTAGCAATTTTAACAGCATCATCAGTCATTTCAAATACTAATGGATTTGAATTGTTATTTGCTTCTAATGGAATTAAATCCATTCCACATATTGGACAATCTCCTGCTTCAGGCTGACGAATTTGTGGATGCATAGAACACGTCCATATTTCCTCAGTTTTTGATTCTGAGGAGTTCTTTTCAGTGGTAGTTGAATCTTTTGTGGAACTTCCAAATATTAACCAGCCTAAAGCTAATCCTGCTCCTAATATTCCGATATATATGATATATTTTTTCATTGTTTTAGTATTTATAAAATTAGCATGGTTAAAGCCATTAAAATCATAATAGCGTTTTCGATAAATGTAGCTTCGGTCATTGGTAATTTTAAAGCAGTTCCTAAACAAGCACATCTAATTGCTTTTTTATCTAACAATGTTTTTGTTACTCCTATTGTAGTTATGCCAAGAATAATAAGAGTTACAATTAATGCAGTTTTAATTTCCAACCTCAATAAAAACATTAAACCTAAAGCTGTTTCTATAAATGGATAAACTGTTGCATAAATAGGAACTTTTTTTGCTAAAGGATCATACATTCTAAATGAATCAGGAAAGCCTTTTAGATCTAACATTTTAAAGAAACTAAATACGACATAGAATAATCCCATAAAATCTAGCATTACTTCTTGAATAGACCAATTTTTGTAATGGATTAGATTACTGGCAACCGTTATATAAAGAAGGATAAGTAATAAGGGTTTTAATTGTTGAAGTTTAGATTTTTCAGTCCCCATTTCAAAATCGGTTAATACTGTATTGTTTACCTTTTCTTCTATACTATATTTTTCAGGTAAAGAATCCTTTAAAATTGATAAAGAAATATGTTGGCTCATTGTTATTTCTGCTTCTCCTACTTCTAAGTTTACATCAACAGCTAGAACATTATCTATTGAACTAATGTATTTTTCGACTGACGCTTTACAGCCATTACAAGTCATCCCTGTGATTTTATATGTATGTTTCATTTTATTATACTTTTCAAATTAATATTAATGCCCATTATGGGCTTAAAATTTAGTAATTCGCTCTATATTAGCCTGAGCTATATTGGCTTTCAATTCAGCTTGATATATCCCTAAATCAAAATCTAATAGTTGATTTTGAACCATTAATAATTCCTCAAACCCCTTACCAGTTGAACTGTACTCTGATAATAGGACATCATAAGCCATTTGCATAGTGCTGGATTGATTTTGGTATAAACTATTTTCTAGTAATCCATTGTCATAATCAGCTTTATAATTAATTAGTAGACGTATCATTTTATCGGTAATTGTTTCTTTTTTTACTTCAAGTGATTGTTGAATTAGTTTTTCTTCTTCGATTTTTGCTTGGTACGATTTCCTATAAATAGGAATAGACAGCATAATTTTTGGAACAAGAATATCTCTGCCATTATTCACAGGATTTGCATCTGTCCTTCGACCAACCATACTATAATCTAACCCCAGTCCAATAGTAGGTTTATTCATGTTGCCATTAACAACAATGGAATTATTAGATTGCTCTATTTGATAATTAACTTGAGCTATTAGTGGATGATTGTTTTCAATCTTATTTTTGAAAGATGCTAGGTCATATTCTAAAACGGGAAGGGCTAAACTATCTACTATTTCTATTTTTGTACTTGTAGGTTGTTTAGTTAATTCATTAATATTAGATTCAAATACTAATTTTTGATTCTCAATTATAAGGAGTTGTTGCCTTAATGATTGAAGTTTAGTTTGAACTCTTAAAACATCTGCTAAAGTTGCTTGTCCACTTTCAACCTTTGCCAATGAAATTGCTTCTAAAGATTCAAAAAGCTTGATGTTATCCTTTATAATAGCTTGTTTCTGGTCTAAAAAGTATAATTGGTAATAGGCACTTTTTACTTGGTAAAACAAATCTAATTTTACAATTGATAGTTGTTCATACTTAGCTTTAGACATAGAAATAACAACCTCTTCCTTAGATTTTAAAGTACCAAACCAAGGAAACATTTGAGATGCACTAACCATCATCATTTGTGGTCCTAATCTAGTTTCAGGTCTAAGAGCAGGTACGCCAATCCCTAATTGTGGGTTGGGTAATTGATTCACCTGATTTTTCTTTTCTAATACTGATTGATATTCTAATTCAATAGACTTTAATTGCGTGTTGTTTTCTACAACCAATTGTAATAATGAGTCTAATGATTGAGCATTTAAAGGCTCAATCCGAAATACTAGAATAATGCAGAATAAGAATATGTATTTAACTGTTTTCATCCTATTTGTTTTTAGCTGATTCTTTTTGTGATTTATAAAGCCCCCATTTAAACCTAATTTCTTGCCACACGAAATAAAGTACAGGCACGGTAAACATGGTTATAATGTTTAATACCATCCCTCCAAATGAGGGAATAGCCATTGGTAGCATGATATCTGATCCTTTACCTGTGGAGGTCAAAATGGGAAGTAAAGCTAAAATAGTAGTTGCTGTAGTCATCATGGCTGGTTTTACTCTTCTTAACCCTCCCTCGACAACAGCATCTTTTATTTCGGCAATGGTTTTAGGTTTATTCGATTTAAAACTGTCTTTAAGGAAAGTAGCTACCAAAACTCCATCATCAGTGGCAATTCCAAAAAGAGCTAAAAACCCAACCCAAACCGCTACACTTAAATTAATATGTTGCACTTGAAATAAGTCTCTCATGTTTGTTCCAAACAAATCAAAATTCAAGAACCAATCTTGACCATACAACCAAATCATAATAAACCCTCCTGAAAAGGCAACAAATACACCAGAGAAAACGAATAATGATGTAATTACCGATTTAAACTGGAAGTAAAGAATCAAGAAAATTAGTACTAAAGCAATAGGAATAACTATGCCTAATCTTTTATTCGCTCTTACTTGTTGCTCATAGTTACCTGCAAACTTATAAGTAATACCAGTTGGGACATTTAATACTCCTTCACTTGTTTTTTTATCAAAATAAGCTTGAGCATCTTTAACTAATTCTACTTCGGAAAATCCATCTTCTTTGTCAAATAAAACATAACCAATTAAAAAGCCATCTTCACTTTTTATGGATTGAGGTCCTTGTTCGTACTTTATTTCAACTAAGTCTCCGAGAGGGACTTGTGTTCCAGTTGGTGTTGCGATAGATATAGCTTTAATTTTCTCAGGGTCATTTCTTAATTCTAAAGGATAACGTAATCTAATACCGTATCTTTCTCTTCCTTCAACAGTAGAACTCATTACCATACCGCCTATGGCGGTTTGTATTTGATTTTGAACCTCTACAACAGACAATCCATGCTTACTGATAATCTCTCTTTTAATATCCAACATCAAATATGGTTTCCCAACAATCCGTTCAGCAAATACAGCAGAAGATTTAACGCCTTTAACTTCCTTTAAAAACATTTCAAGTTCTAATCCGAATGCTTCAATGGTTTTTAAATCAGCTCCTTTTACTTTAATGCCCATAGGTGCTCTCATACCAGTCTGCAACATTACTAATCGAGTTTCTATTGGTTGCAATTTAGGTGCAGAAGTTAAAGAAGGTAATTTTGTTGCTTTTACAATTTCTGCCCATATATCATCTGGAGATTTAATATGTTCTCTCCATTGTCTGAAATAATTACCATTATTATCAGGAATTAAGTCTCCATTTTTATCCATCAAAAATACACCTTTGCCATCCACTTTAAAACGAACTCTGTGTCCGTCTTTATCCAATTTGTATTCCGATTTGTAAGAGATTATATTTTCATACATGCTCATAGGAGCAGGGTCTAAAGAACTTTCAATTCTACCAGCCTTTCCAACAACCATTTCAACTTCTGGTATTGATGAAACAGACATATCTAATAATCGAAGATTTACTTCATTCATCTCCATTCCAGAATGGGGCATTGATGTTGGCATCAACAAAAATGACCCTTCGTTTAATGAAGGCATAAATTCTTGTCCTGTATTCTTAAAAACAGAATAACCACCAATTAAAAGCATTATCAATAATCCAATGAAGACATATTTAACAGAGATTAAAAACCTTAAAATCTTTTCATAAAAATGTATTATCAAGTAGAAAAAACTAATAAGTAGTCCTATAATTAGTACGACAAAAATGAAGTTTGTTAATTCACTTTTTAACACTCCCAATGGCATCCATGTTTTTGCCAATAACCAAGCTACGAGTAGGGCATAAGTTATGTTTCTTGCATAATCAAATCTTAAAATCCATTGCTCTGATTTTTTATCTTTGTAATAACTGTTTATTATTCCTCCAACACCTACAACTAATCCAAAAAAACCAAAGAAAGAATAAGATGTAAATAGAAGAGCAATTGAAAACAACACTAACCCTCCGTTACTAAAATAACTTGATGTTTTTCCTTTGCTTTTAAATTTGAATAACTGGACAGCCAAAGCAGGAATCACAGTAATTGCTAGAATAATAGATGCAATTAGAGCAAACGATTTTGTATAAGCCAAAGGTCTAAATAGTTTTCCTTCTGAAGCTTCCATAGTAAAAACAGGCAAGAAACTTACAATAGTAGTAGCAACAGCTGTTATTACAGCAGAAGCAACATCTACAGTAGCAATATATATCGTTTTTTGAAGGGGTTGATCTTCAGGTGCAATCTTCATTTGGGTAATCATACTTTCGGTAAGTACAATTCCCATATCTACCATTGTTCCTACAGCAATTGCAATTCCTGAAAGTGCAACTATATTGGCATCAACACCAAAGTATCGCATCCCAATAAAACACATAAAAACAGCCACAGGCAAAGAGGCAGAAATAAGTAAAGAAGATTTTAAATTAAGTAGCATCAGGATGACTACAATAATTGTAATGAGTACTTCTAATGTTAAAGCTTCTTCTAGCGTGCCTATGGTTTCATTTATTAATTGAGTTCTATCGTAAAATGGGACAATAGTAATTTGAGAAACTGTTCCATCAGCTAATGTTTTACTCGGTAAACCTCCTTTTAGTTCTTCAATTTTCTTTTTGACATTATTAATAATTTCAAGAGGGTTTGCTCCGTATCTAGCAACAACAACACCACCCACAGCAGGAGCACCTCCTTTATCAAGTATTCCTCTTCTTGTTGCAGGACCAAGATGAACGACTGCAATATCCTTAATTCGAATGGGAACATTATCAGTTACTTTAACAACACTTTGTTCTATATCTTCAATGGATTTTACATAGCCTAACCCCCTCACAAAGTATTCAGCCATGTTAATTTCAAGCGTTTGAGCACCAATATCAAGGTTACTTTCTTTGGTCGCTTTCATTACTTGATTAAGCGTAATACCGTAAGCTTTCATTTTATCAGGATTAACATCTACTTGATATTCTTTTACAAATCCACCTATTGATGCAACTTCTGAAACACCTCCTGATGATTGCAAGGCATTCTTAACATAAAAATCCTGTATGGTTCGTAATTCTTGTAAATCCCAACCGCCTGTTGTATTACCGTCTTTATCTCTTCCTTCAAGCGTGTACCAATATATTTGACCTAGAGCAGTTGCGTCTGGACCAAGTGTAGGCTGAACTCCATCTGGAAGTAGATTGGCAGGTAAGGAGTTTAACTTTTCTAAAATTCGGCTTCGACTCCAATAGAACTCTACATCCTCATCAAAGATTAAGTAAACACTAGAAAATCCAAACATGGAATTACTTCTCACACTTTTTACACCCGGTATGCCGAGTAGGGAGGAAGTAAGCGGATAGGTAATTTGATCCTCTACATCTTGTGGAGAACGCCCCATCCATTTGGTAAACACAATTTGTTGATTTTCTCCAATATCTGGAATAGCATCAACAGCTACTGGATCTCTTGGTAACCAATCTGATTCAAAATTGAATGGAGCGATTACTAACCCCCAAATGACAAACAAACCTAGCAATAACCATGCTACAAGTTTGTTATCAAGAAAAAACTTGATAATATTATTTAACATCTTTAAATTATTTTTTTGATAAACACAGTTAGCCCTTGCACATAGCGTGAAGGGAAATCATCAAAAAAATAAAATCAAATACGGAATACTTGGTGTAGGATAGAAATATCCTTTGTAATTGGGGGTGGAATGTAATGAGTATAGTTTACATACTTATTGGATGTTTTAAAAAGATCAATATTAGGAAATAGAACTATAACAGCTACTAAAACTTGTTGAAATTGTTCTAATGAAAAATCTGAAATTTCTAATTCGCCACCATTATCTATAACTAAGCTTTCATTATGACAACAATTTCCTTTAACTGTTTCTCTATTATGACAGCTTTTAATTTCATTTTTTGGAGCTTCACAACAAGAAAGTGACTTCTTTTCCTGTTTAGGTTGCATCATCTCGCAAGGTTCTGCATCTCCAAAAAAACTAAAACTTTCTAATTCTCCTCCACAATAATGAATATCCATAGAAAAGCCTATTGATGAAGAAAACATCAAAAAAGCCATAAACATGGCAAGTGCTCGATATGAAAATTTAGTATCCATTATATTTAACATACATGTAACGCAAAATTACAACATATATTGTTACTTACGAAATAGTTAATGTGATATTAATTATTTCACAGTATTAACAACATTGAGAATCACCACAACTCCCATTTTCTTGAATAGGTGGGCATGGTACTGTTCCGTAAGAACAATATACACAGCAGTCACCTTCTAGCGGTTTTAATAATTCATTGCAACTTTCACATTGGTAAAACCAAGAACAGGCGTCAGTGGGCATTGTTTCAGTTTTTTGATGTTGACATTTAGGGCAAGTCAAAGTTGATTCTAATATAACATTCATTCTAATTATTTTTTATTGGTTTGTATCCAATACTATTAATTGCTTGATTGATTTCTTCGATTGAAGTTTGTTTTGTGTCAAATTCAATTACTGTATTTTTCTTTTCATAAGAAGTTTTAACACTCACGATTCCATTTAATTCATTTACAGCAAAATCGACATGGTTTTGACAAGCATCACAGGTCATCCCTTCAATTTGAATTTCTACTTTTTTAATATTCGAATCATTGTCAACTACAACTTCTTTTTTGTTGTCTGGGAAAATTAAATGAGAATAATAAGGAATCGTTATAGAAATAAATGAAAATAGAGTCATTCCTATAAGGAAACTTCTTTTTTGATAAAATTTGGGCTTTACAATTTCGCATCCGCAATCATCTACCTTTTTAGGATTTAAATGTGCATACCAAGCATATCCAATAGCAATGATTGCAATTCCTATTAAATAAGGACGAAATGGCTCCATCCAAGACAAACTAGAAGAAGCACCTCCAATTCCTGCTATTGCTGCAATTAAAGGAGGAATGCAACACGAAGATGCTGCTAAAGCGGCAATTACTCCAGTAATAATGGCTTTTTTTGAATTTCCTTTTTCCATATTAAGCAGTTTTAAGAATCATAGATTTGTTCAGTAAAATGAAAATATGATTGATAATTTCTATTGAATCAGAATTAATATGATAATAAATTGTTTGACCCATTTTTTCACTTCTCAATAGATTTGATTCTTTGAGTTTTCTTAGTTGCTGAGAAATTGCTGAAATAGATATACCCAGAATATCACTTAGATCACAAACGCAAATCTTATCCTCAGTCATAACCAGATAAAGAATTTTTAGTCTCGTGTCGTTACCTGCCAAATTCATTATTTGAGAAGCTTGGCTGATTTCATTAGAAATTTCTTCCAATTTTTCTATGCCTCTATTTATCAAGCTAACATTAGCACAGCCACGAATACAGTTTTGCTCAGTTTTCATAATTTATTATTTAAGCGAACGCTTAAATACAAATATAGACAAACTATTTAAGCATTCGCTTAAATAAAGGATTATTGTTTATCCGATCATTTCTTGACTATAAATAACATGCTTCAAAATTTGGTTTGATTTCTTACTATTTTGTAGTAGTTTAGAATTAATCCTAGGAACTTAATGTGGTCTTAATCTACTTATATCGCTTCCTTTGATCTCCCTCAGAATTAACTCAAAATCTTCCATTAAAAAGTTCGATACTTCCCCGAAGTTGACAACATTTATGCAGAGGTGGCGGAAAGGTATACGCGCTTGTTTTAGAAACAAGATTTTGAGGGTTCGAATCCCTCTCTCTGTACAAAAAAATGTATATTTATATACTTAGAAACTGAAACAAAATCTAGTATTACATTTACCCATTACAACAAAAACATGAAAGAATCTTTAGTCTTAAAAACAATTTTTAATGTTAAACCATCATTTATGTATAACGCTTGGTTAGATAGTAAAATTCATTCTGAAATGACTGGAGGTGAAGCTGAATGTTCAAAAGTAGTATCGGATACTTTTTCTGCTTGGGCTGGGTATATTACGGGGACAAACATTGAATTAATTGAGAACAAAAAAATTGTTCAAACTTGGCGGACTACCGAATTTGATGAAGCTGATGAAGATTCTATCCTTGTGATTGAATTCACTGAAACCCCTGAAGGTAAAACTGAGCTGTTACTCACACACACCAACATCCCAGAAGGACAAACACAATACAAGCAAGGTTGGCTTGATCATTATTTCTTACCTATAAAAGACTATATCAAGACATTAAAATAGATCACTAATTTTTCTTCTTTATCTGTTTTATGAATATTAAGTTCATTTAGTACTGAACTTTTTGTACATTTGGAAAATAATGACAGAAAAAGATCAATATATTGAACAAGTTGGGCTATTTTACGAAAAGTATGGCCTCCCTAAGATGGCAGGAAGAATATTGGGCTATCTAATTGCTTCATCTACTGAAAACAACTCTTTCGATGATTTAATGAATGCTTTACAGGCTAGTAAAGGTTCTATTAGTGGCAACCTTAAACTGTTGACCAATCAGAAAATGATTGAAAAGCACATGGTTACAGGAATTAGGCAATCATATTATCGAATAGCAACGAATAGTTTAAACAATATGATTGCCTCAAAAGTTGCTTCTATTGGACTATTTAAAGATATTATCGCCAAAGGAATTGCATTAAATGATAACGATGAAAGTTGGGTTAAAAACGAACTTAAATCCATTCACAGTTATTATGAATTCTTAGAAAATGAGATTCCTAAATTGCGGCTTAAATGGGAGCAATTGAATGCCAATAATAAATAAAAGAAGATGACATTAGAAAGGAAAGTTGCCAAAGTATTTAATTTGACTCATGAGAATTGGATGAAACACTCCAATCCATGGAGTGTATGGACTAGATATTCTGTTTTACCATTAATTGTTTTGGCTTTTTGGAGCCGATTGTGGATTGGCTGGTGGTGTTTAATTCCAGGAGGAATTTCATTGCTTTGGATGTTTTTTAATCCTGTATTTTTTAAACAACCAAAATCTACCAAAAATTGGGCTTCAAAATCGGTTATGGGAGAACGCGTTTACCTCAACAGAGATCAAATTGCTATACCAGCTATTCATCAAAAGCCAATTTATCAAATCTTAAATCTTATTTCATCGATAGGAATGGGGCTAGCAATATGGGCAATAGTTGTCTATTCTATTTGGGGAGCCGTTTTAGGTGTTGCATTGGCTTACCTTGGTAAGAGTTGGTATTTGGATCGAATGGTCTGGCTCTATGAAGACATGAAAGAAACCAACGCCGAATATAAAAGTTGGGATTATTAAATCCTCTTAAAATCAAAAAAAGCAGACTTCCAATTGAAAGCTGCTTTTATAATTTTACGTTTATAGCTTTTGATTAAACCAAGCCACTGCTTCTTTAATTGTTTCTTTTATTTCGGCTTCCTGATCATAGAAATTAAATTGATGATATGGCGATTCTAATTCCGTATCCATCCAATGTAATCGCTTATCTTCTGTACGAATTGCATTGAAAAACTTTTTCGTATAGTTAGGTAAAACGGCTCCATCTGAATGGATCATTAAAATAGGGCAATTAATCTTTTCTGCTGATGGCATTGGATTTGTTGTCAACCAATCTTCCCAAGACATTACTGCAAATTGATCAGCACTCCATTCCTTTATTGCTCCTCTTTCTGGGTTTAAGTAATAATCATACGGCCCGTACATTGCAGCAGTTTCATCGGTTGTAGAAATTGTTGGAATATAAGCTACTGAACCGTCTTGTGCATACTTCTTTTTAGCGGCTTTTGCAGCATTTATTTTTTCATTTACTCCTTCTTCGCCGCCATAAAATAACTTTACAGCCTCTTCATCATGCAGCCAAGATGCTGCGGTTACTACGGTATGAATTCGATCATCTTCGGCTGCGGCCATCAGGGTATACATTGCTCCAGCACATACTCCAAAAGCTCCTATTTTAGAAGTTTCAACTTCCTTTAGGCCAGACAAATAGGTTACCGCATTTTTAATGTCTACTTTTTTTAGTTGTGGACTTTCATAAAAACGTGGTTCTCCCTCACTTTCTCCAAAGTTTCTAAAGTCAAACGCTAATGTGATAAAACCTTGCTCTGCAAAATGTTGGGCATATAGTCCCGCCATTTGCTCTTTTACTGTAGTCCAACTTCCTGAAACAATTATTGCTGGATAAGTTGTCCCTTCTTTATAATTTGTAGGATAATACAAGTTCCCTACTAACTTTGCTCCTTCGCTGTTAAAATTTACTTTTTTCATTTTTATTTGATTTTGAGTATAGGCATTTAGAGTAAACATTCCCATTATTGCCATGATGATGATTGATTTCATTTTATTTCTTTTTTTGATTTTCTATTGCTATTCCTACTAATTCGGTATTTCCTGATTGATATTTAAAATTGAATCGCATTGCCGTAATCACCCAATGTTGCTTTTCTTTTTTCAATTTAAAATTATACGAACCTACTACTGTCCAAACATTGCCGTTTTCATTGGGGAGGTAATGTGTTGCTGTCCCGTAACAAAAACAATTGGCTTCATTCCCTTCTATCTCAACTAAAAAATTACCAATTTGATGATGTGTATAATCAAACCCTGGAAGTACTCCGCTCCATTGGTTAATAATCTCTGAAGGTGTTTGTATGACTGGAGGTTGATTACTCATAGATGAATAATCAAGGTCTACTTGATCACTAAAAACTATTTTAAGCTCTTCCCAATTCTTTTGATCTGTAGCGACAAATAATTGCGTAACTCTTTCTTGAATTGTTATTTTATCTGCTGTCATCTTTTGATTTCTGTTTTGAGCATACCCTATTTCAATAAGGAGTATGGCGATTATAATTAAATATTGTTTCATCTTTTTAGTTGATTGAATCGATTAATCCAAATGCTTTCGCTGCTACAATTGGGTTAAAAATTTCTACATACTCCGTGATCTTTCCATCATTGTTGAATCTAAAGGTTGAGTAATATTGATTTTCGTAAAAGCCTGCATCGTTTTTGAGTTGAATCTTTCCACGATATTTTACATAGATCAGGTTAGGATTTTCTGTCTCTAACAGTTCTTCAATGGTAAATTCCATACCATCAAAATTTTGAGGAACTGGCTCCCAATAATTCATCAGGGCTTTTTTTCCTTTAGCTCCGTTTGGAAACAAACCTGATGCATAAGGATTAATTTGCTCACCATCATCAGAAAACAAATCAACCATTGCTGAAATATTTTCATGTTCTAGGTACTGAAAAAAAGCTTGGACTTGCGCTTTATTACTAGTTGTTTCTTGCATAAGTTTTTGATGTTGATGTTTTAACTTTTCTGTTTTAGGATTGGATTGACAAGCCATAAAAAAAATTAAAACTGGTATAAATAATAAATGTCTCATTGTTGTATGTCTTTAATGACAATACAAATTTGAGCAAGAAACTTTTAAATGAATTTTCCAATTCAAATGAAGAAGTTTAAAAATCAAAGAATCGTTGATTTTCTGTATGAATTGGGAGTAAAAGTGGTATGTTTTTTAAAAAAAGTACTGAAGTTATTAGGCGACTCAAAATAGAGTTTATAGGCCACTTCTTTTATACTATCCTCGGTTTGCGTAAGCAATTCTTTGGCTCTTAATATAATATGACTATAAATAATTTGAGAAGCAGTTTGTCCAGTTAATTCCTTTACAATTGCATTTAAATGATTGGGATGGACATTCAGTTTATCTGCATAATAACTTGTTGAATGCAAGTTGGCGAAAGTATCTACAACAGTATCACCACGAAAACTAGCTACCACTAAAGCTTGATAGCGCGCCATCAATTTTAAGTTTGCTTTTTTGATGATTTTATCGCTTTCATCCAATGCGATTTGTTTTGAATAGCTTCTTTTTACAAAATTGAGCAATAGAATTAACCATGCTTCTATCAATTCAAACTTATCGCTGTTTGCTCCATAATACTCCTGCCAAACGTTTTCAAAGATTAGAAGTAACTGTTCAACCTCATCCTTACTTACCTCAAAAGGAATGGCTTCCTCTATTTTTAGAAATGGAAAATGACTCAGTAAATCATTAAAATGATGCGACTGCGCAATAAACTCTTTGGTAAACATCAAATAATACCCTGACCAGTTGGGTGCAATATCCCACGACAAGATTTGAAAAGGTGAGTTAAAAAAAACAGTTGCTCCCTGAGGAAACTGAGCATGATGGCCTGAAACCACTACCCCATCTCCTTCTGCCTTTATTGCTATGGCATAAAATTCATGTCTAAACGGTTTCATTTCTCCAATAACAGTAGGCATATTATCTTCAAACTTCCTTATATCAAAATGAGGGTGTTTTGGAGAAGATATATTTATTGCCTCACAATAATCAGCTATCCGTTTAAACAATTCCATATTACTAAAGTATAAAAAAAGCAGGCAAAAGCCTGCTTCTCAATTGGAATATGATTTAAATGAATTAAACCATTGTAATAATTTCACTTTCTGGCAACCTCGATTTAGGTGTTTTGTTTGTTGCATTAAAATCATCTGCTGCTCTATAACCTATCGATACAGCAGTGACCACAGTAAACCCTTTTTCTCTTAAACCAAACTCTTCATCCAAAGCTTTCACATCTATTCCTTCCATAGGAGCTGCATCTATACCTAAAGCAGCAACTCCTAATAAAAAGTTTCCTATGTTAAGATAAACTTGTTTCTCCATCCAGTGCGCTAAATCTTTTAAATCATATTTGTGAATATCTGCAAAGGTATTTCTTCCTCCATGCATCATTTGCTTTACCTCCTCATTAGGATATCTTCCATCTTGATCTTCTGTTGCTAATACATGCTTCATATATTCCTCATCTGCTGAAGTTCTTGAGCAGAATAGCACCACGTGCGAAGCATTTAAAACCTTTGCTTCGTTAAAAGCAAAAAAACCTTGAGTTCCTTTTGCTACTCTAGCTTTCCCTTCTTCTGTTCCT
This sequence comes from Flavobacteriales bacterium, assembly GCA_025210295.1. Lineage (NCBI taxonomy): Bacteria > Pseudomonadati > Bacteroidota > Flavobacteriia > Flavobacteriales > Flavobacteriales bacterium. The sequence continues at coordinate 344,441 of JAOASC010000048.1, forward strand.
GCGATTACAAAATGCCATGGTTGTAAGTTAGTACTTGAGGGACTCATCCTCAATAAATTCTTAACCTGTGCTAAGTTTTCTTCCGATATTTTTTTACTTGGGTCAAAACTCTTAGTGGTATAACGCCAATTCATAATTTCTTTTAAATCCATAACTATACTTTTTATAGTTGCAAAACTAAGTATAGTATTGTAAGTTTGCAATAACGGTCAAAAAGGATAGTTTACAGTATGTACACAATAAACAACAAGCAATACCCTTGCAGCACCAGTGTTACAATGGGTTTAATTGGAGGAAAATGGAAATCAGTAATTTTAATTTATTTAGTAGAAAAACCGTTACGGTATAATGAAATTAGAAAAAAGATTCCTACAGTTACTGAACGAACACTTAGTCTACAATTAAAGGGCTTGGAAGAAGACGGCTTGGTAAAAAGGACGGTATACACCACAAAACCTCCTCTTAAAGTTGAATACGAACTAACTGAATTTGGAAAAACTTTAATTCCATTATTGCATTCCATTGCTGAATGGGGAATTGTTGCAATAGCGCAACATCAAAAGACTTAATGTTGTTCTAGCCAATCTAAAGCAATCTGCCATAACTGACTGTATTTGGAACTAAAGAACTTCATGTGTCCTATATCTTTGAACCCATTATCTGCTGGAATGAGCGTCTTAACTTCCACTTTTGAATTGGGATAAATACGTGTCATATCCTCAACATTTTTACTATTAGCAATACCATCATCTGTGGCATGTACCCACATAGAAGGAGCAGTGATAGCGTTGTATAAATGACTTTGAATATTTCGATTAAAATCGACGGCTACATAACCTTTTCCATTACACCATTTACTCCATTCTTTAGCCACTTGTTTGGGTAATGGCTCTCCCATTCCCACCCATTGTGATTTAATATGCCCAAATAATAAGTTATTGATTGGTATAAACACATTGAGAAAGAAAGTCGCTTGAAATTTAAAAAAGCCACTCATATTGCTCAAACTTCCCGAAGATGAGGCAAAATTAAAGAGCGATTTTATTTGAGAAACGTCCTCCATTAGCCCTGTTAATTGCCCACCAGCACTATGCCCTACAATATGATATTCAGTATTGGGAAAGCTTATTTGTAATTGGGAAAAAGCAGCTGTTAAATCCAATTTCCCCCAAGCAATTAATGATGGGTTACCACTATTAATTGACTTTCCTTGTTTGGATCCTCCAATTCCTCTGTTTTCAAAACAAATTACTCCATATCCATTTTCTGCTAAAAAGGTGGCAAACGCGTTATAAAAACGCTTCTTAATACCTGTAGCAGGCGCGATTAATACAGCTGCTTTGATGTTTTCTGGTTTATATAACATTGCTGACAACAAAAAATCATCAGTACATTTTATATTCATTTCTGTTTGCTCCATCTCTGTATATTTTCCTATAAAATAGTGTTATTCAACTACTCCCAAAACGTTATAAAACATTTATAGACTTCCTCTGTGCTTTCTTTTTTAATTAAAACCAATGGACTTCTATTCAATTCAATTACCTTTTTTATCGGTTCAATTTGGTTGTAAAAATCTAGTGTTTTACTGAGTACCTCCTCTTCAATAAACCAATCTTTTTTTTGTGGAAGGGCCCATACATAATTATTTTTTTTTAGCGTTTTTAAAAATGATTCATTAAAAGAAAAATAGCTATAGTTTGTGATTTTTTCATCTGTTATTCTATTCCATTGGTGACCTAAAATCAGGTTCACATGGGCTATCGGTCTTTGATATTTTTCTTCTAGACTATCCCATAATCCATGAAGTTGATTTAACTGATTGGTATACTTTTCTTTCTTTAATGCTAAACTATCTTTTAGATTTGGGCCCACCCAATTATTTTTCTTTTTTAAATAAACTTTTGTTGCTATTTCAAGGTGAACTAATCGTTGTGTTAACTTATCAAACAATAAAAAATCTATCTCCCCAATTGTTACTCCACGCGCTACAAATTGGAGGTTCTGTTCTTTTACTTCAAAGCGATTAGTAGCCCTTAATAGTTGGCCAAAAATATATTCATTAAGTTTCCCAAGAGGCAGGTTATAATTTGAATTGATGTCAAGAACTATATTCGAAAGCCCTACACTTTGTATTTCGTTCCAGATATCGTTACCAATGGAATTTGACTCAATTAATCTAAGTCCCAAAACTGATTGAACGTAATCATCTTTAGAACAAATCATTTATCAAAATATAAATTAAACCTTATTTAAAGCTTGATTCTACTTTCTCTACCTTTTGCATTACAGCTGCTTTCAACCCTTCCTTATAATCCAACATTTTTTGTTGAATCGCTTTGTCCCCTACGGATAGAATTTGCAATGCTAATAACCCTGCATTTTTAGCACCATCTAAAGCTACTGTAGCAACCGGAACACCTCCTGGCATTTGTAAAATAGACAATACAGAATCCCATCCATCAATAGAGTTTGATGATTTAACAGGCACTCCAATTACAGGTAATGGTGAGATTGCAGCGACCATACCAGGCAGATGTGCCGCTCCTCCAGCTCCAGCGATTACCACCTCTATTCCTCTTTGATGTGCGTTTTGAGCAAAATCAAATAAGCGTTCTGGTGTTCTGTGCGCTGAAACCACCGTTAATTCATAAGCAACTCCAAATTCTTCTATAATTTCTGCTGCTGCATTCATCACTCTTAAATCAGAGTCTGACCCCATGATTATACTAATTTTCGGTTGGCTCATATGCGATAACTTTTAATGTATTTTTTACAATTGCTGCTTTTTGTTTAGCTTCTTCTATTGTTGTTCCTAAAATAGTAACATGTCCCATTTTTCGGAAAGGTTTGGTTATTCTCTTTCCATAGATGTGTGGCTTAACTCCCGGTATTTTTAGCACCTCTTCTAACCCCTCATATTTTACATTCCCTGTATATTCTGGTTCTCCCAATACGTTCAACATCACCGATGGCGACAAAATTGATGTATCTCCTAAAGGCCAGTCAAAAATTGCTCGTAACTGCTGTTCATATTGAGACGTAACATTAGCTTCAATAGTATGATGCCCACTATTGTGGGTTCTTGGGGCTGATTCATTAACTAAAATATTCCCTTTCTTATCTAAGAATAATTCTACCGCTAACAGCCCTACCAAATCGAATGATTTAGCGACTTCTTTTGCTATAGCTATTGACTTTTCTTCAACGGCATTAGAGACATTTGCAGGACAAATCAACTGTTCTACCAAGTTCGCTTCGGCATTAAACTCCATTTCAACTAATGGAAAACATTCAACAGCCCCCGAAGGATTTTTGGCCACAATAACAGAAAGTTCTTTTGCTATATCAACAGCATCTTCTATAACACATGGTCCCTCCATTAAGCTGTTGAGCTTAGCAGGAGTTGTTATTACTGCTACTCCCTTACCATCATAACCATCAGTTCGAGATTTTTGAACAAAGGGATAGCTTATTTCATTTTTATCCAAAGCAGCTAATACCTCAACTTTACTTGTATAAAGCTTAAATGGAGCTGTTGGGATATTATGCTTTTCGTAAAAAAGCTTCTGTAACCCTTTATCTTTAATGGTGTTCAATGTCTCAGGATCTGGGTATATCGTTACCCCTTCCTTTTTTAATTGTCTTAATGCTTCAATGTTGATGTGCTCAATCTCAAAGGTTAATAAATCAACTTGTTTACCAAACGCATATACATCTTCATATTTTGTTTGATCCCCTTTAAAAAATTGATGACAAATTTGAGCCGCTGGGGCTTGTGGAGATTGATCCATTATAGACACTTGGATATCAAAAACACTTGCAACTTGTGTAAGCATTTTTCCTAGCTGACCTCCAGACATTATTCCCAGCTTAAAACTGGACGAACTTTTTTGAGACATCTTTTTACTGCTTTTTTGCAAATATAAGCACTTGATTTTAAAGCAGCCTACTGAATAGGATTTAGTTATGCATTAAAATCGAAAACTAGCATTAAGCTCACCATTTACATGAGGTGTTGTCGATTGATAATTTTGATAGATATTTCGTAAGCCAACCCCTACTTGTCCTGAAATACTAAAATGGTCATTAAAGTGCACCACCAACCCATTATTAACATAAGCTGAGATAAAATTGCTTTCAGCAGGATAATAATAAGAGCTATAATGAGGCTCATAATAATTATAATAATAATAGTTTTGATTAATCTTTCCTATACGAGTAGATAACCCTGTATAAAACGAAACTGTTTTCTGACCTAATGGATAATAGTTAACATCTAATCCTGTCTGCATTTTTGCATTATTACTATAATAATTATTTACAAAAGCTGCAGATATTGGAATTTTAATCCCCAACTTAGATTTAACAAATAAACGCTCATAAGAGATTCCAACTCTAGAAACGGTTAAATCTCCATAATTAAATGAGATTACATTTTTTGACTCATTATAATCCTGAGCAACTGTTTTAATTACTTCTTGCGAACCATTTTCATATAATATATTCGTGACTTCACGGTTTCTAACTTCATAAGATGGTCCTTCTAAGTTATCGTATTTTTTATAAGAAATTGTTTTTACACCAACATTTAAAACTTTTGCCTTTATACTGGTTTTATTTTTAAGGTTAATCACGTCCTGACTCATTAACGTTCCACTTATTAAAGCTCCTGCAATAACGATATACAACTTCATATTTTTGTTTTTTACCCTTATTAACGAACTATCTTTTTATTTATTGTCATCAACCAAACAAATACATTTATCTAAACATTAGTATTACTTATCAAATAAAAAGTATCATTTGTTTTGTTTTTTACTTTAATATGTTAAATTCGATTCTTATTAACAATAAATTAACAATTATGAAACAAATGATTATCCCATTGTGCCTATTTGGTAGTATTACCAGTTATGGCCAGGAGGTAATTGCAAGTGGAGGAACTTCATTTAGTAATTCAGATGGCTCCGTTGAATGGACCATTGGGGAACCCGTTATTGAAACCTTAGAAAGCAATTCTAATTTTGCTACTCAAGGATTTCACCAAACGCAATTGCAAGTCACAGCAATTGACGAAAGCAACACTTATTATGATGTTGCTGTTTTTCCTAACCCCACACAAGGTAACGTCGAAATTCAAATCAAAGACTTAACGGAAGACTTGAGCATCAAAATTTTTGATGTCGCTGGAAAATTGATTATGCAAAAGCCTTATCAAATGCACGACCAGACACAAACCTTTGATTTGAGTAAAATTGAATCGGGAAGCTATTACTTACAATTAACAGGAAAAGAAAAAATAAAAACATTTACAATTATTAAACATTAAGCCCTATGAAAAAAATTATACTTACAGTTGGGATGTTCATTGCAATGGCGGGAATATCTTATGCTCAAGCCCCAGAAGAATTTAACTACCAAGCCGTAGCAAGAGACGTCTCTGGAAATGTAATTCCTAACCAAACTATTGGAGTAGAAATTTCCATTTTAGAAAGTTCAAGTAGCGGAACAGTTATCTATACAGAAACACACGCTCCAACTACTAACAATTTTGGTTTACTCAACCTTAATATCGGTAGGGGGACTATTGTTTCAGGAACATTTAACACCATTGATTGGGCCAACAACAACTATTTTGTTCAGATTAGTATGGACATGACAGGAGGAACAAATTACAATATTATGGGGACTTCTCAATTGATCTCTGTCCCTTATGCTTTACACGCAAAGACTGCTAACTCTGTTGCCAATGACATGGTAGATGATGCTGATGCTGACCCAACCAATGAGCTTCAAACATTAACAATATCGAATGATACGATATATATATCTAATGGAAATCATGCACTCTTACCTTCAGCTGTTGACACAGATGAACAGACGCTTATGTTGAGCAATGATTCCTTATTTATTTCTAATGGAAATGGAGTCTCATTAAGTACTTATGCTGTTGACATGGTCGATGATGCAGATAATGATCCTACTAATGAAATTGAAACATGGAGCACTTTATCGGGAATTCCTGCAGACTTAGCTGACGGCATCGATAATGTAGATGACGCAGATGCTGATCCTAGTAACGAGCTTCAAGACATTTCTCTTTCAGGAACAAACTTATCCATTACAAGTGGTTCGACTGTTGACTTATCGGCTTTACAAGATGGCGTAAATGATGCGGATGCTAACCCTACTAACGAGATTCAGGACATCTCTTTAACCGGAACAAACTTATCCATTACGAGTGGTTCGACTGTTGACTTATCGGCTTTACAAGATGGTGTAAATGACGCAGATGCGGATGCTACGAATGAAATTCAGGACATCTCTTTAACTGGAACAAACTTATCCATTACAAGTGGTTCGACTGTTGACTTATCAGCTTTGCAAGATGGAGTAAATGACGCAGATGCGGATGCTACGAATGAAATTCAGGACATCTCTTTAACCGGAACAAACTTATCCATTACAAGTGGTTCGACTGTTGACTTATCGGCTTTACAAGATGGCGTAAATGATGCGGATGCTAACCCTAC